>NZ_JALJXV010000001.1:352260-704520 GCF_024170285.1 Natronocella acetinitrilica | reverse complement strand
GGACCAACGGCAAGGCCGAGCGCTTCATACAGACCGCATTGCGGGAGTGGGCCTACGCCTTCAGTTACAGCAACTCCCGTGAACGCGCTGCACACTTGCCGCGCTGGGAGCATGATTACAATTGGCATCGCCAACACGGTAGCCTGAACAGAAAACCACCAATCAGCGTTCTCGGACTCTCCGGGGACAACCTATTGAGACTCCACACCTAGATCCCCAGGTACGCCTGCCTGATACGCGGGTCATCCGCGAGCACGCTGGTCTGACCTGCGGTTGCGACCCGTCCGGTCTCGATGACGAAGGCGCGACTTGCAAGTTCGAAGGCCGCCATGACGTCCTGCTCGACCAGCAGGATGGTGAGACCATCTTCATTGATCTTCCGCAGCGCGTCTCCCAGGCGCTCCACCAGTGCCGGGGCCAGGCCCAGGGATAGCTCATCGATCATGAGCAGCGTGGGGCGCGACATGATGCCGCGCCCGATTGCGCACATCTGCTGTTCACCACCGGACATCGTGACGGCATCCTGTCGACGCCTTTCACTCAGTATCGGAAACAGGTTGTAGACGTATTCCAGATCCTGGCGGATCCCTGCCCGATCATTGCGCAGATAGGCTCCGAGCAGCAGGTTATCCTCCACCGTCAGACCCTTGAACAAGCGGCGCCCCTCCGGCACATGGGCAATCCCGGCGGCAAGCACTTCGTTGGCAGTGGCTTTCGTGAGATCGCGACCGGCGAACTCGATCCGGCCCCCGAACTTGCGAACCAATCCCGAGATGGTGTGCAACAGGGTGGTTTTCCCGGCACCGTTGGAGCCGACAATGCAAACGATTTCCTCGGCGGACACATCCAGCCCGATGTCCCAGAGGACTTGGACATCGCCGTAGCCGGCAGCGAGGCCTTCGATGTTCAGCAGAGCATCAGCCATGAGTGGGATCCTTCAGGCGCTGGGCATACTTGCTGCCCAGATAGGCTTCGATGACACGCTCGTCGTTGACGACAGTCTGCGGGTCGCCTTCAGCAATGACGCCACCGCGCTCCATCACCACCACGCGCTGAGACACGCCGAGTACAACCTTCATGAGGTGTTCAATAATCAGGATCGTGACGCCCTGTTGCGAGATCCTGCGAATCAAATCCAGGGCTGTGTCGATTTCTGCGGCGTTCAGTCCGGCGTTTACTTCATCGAGCATCAGCACCTTCGGATTCATCGCCAGGCTCTTGGCCAGTTCCAGGCGCTTGCGATTGGGCAGCGTGAGCGAGGAGGCCATTTCCTCGGCCAGGTGGTCCAGACCAACGAAACTGAGCAACTCTCGCGCTCGGCGGCGCGCGGCCATCATGCTGTCCATGCCGCCCCCGAACACGGCACCCGCGGCAACGTTGTCCGTCACGGTTAGAGCCGGAAACGGCTGGACGATCTGGAATGTTCGGCAAAGGCCGCGTCGTGCCGCCTGAAAGGGCTTCTGTCGGGTCACATCCTGCCCGAAGAAAAGCACCTTCCCTTTATCCGGCGTATGGGCACCTGTCACCAGGTTGACCAGGGTTGTCTTGCCGGCGCCATTCGGTCCGATCAACCCGACGATCTCTCCTTCATTTAGATCCAGGGAGACGTCATCAACCGCCTGAATGCCACCGAATGCACGCGACAGGTTCTCGAGTCGCAGAACAGGCTGACTCATGATCGCACCCCCTCGGCGCCTCGCAGCCGATTCACGACCTTGCGGTATGACACCTTGAGCAGGCCGCCCGGAAGGAAGAAGATGAGGAAGACGATGATCCCGCCCAACACGGCTCTGTTCCAGTCGAGGAAGTTGGCCCAGAAGATTTCTTCAAGAATCACGAACGTTCCAGCACCAAGCACCGGGCCGAGCACCGTTCCCGGGCCTCCCAGCAACACCATCACGGGCACCTTGACGGTCATGAGAATGCTGAACGCGTCGGTGGGGTCGATGTAGCCCACCCAGGAGGCATAAACCGCCCCGGTGGTGCCACAGAACATGGCAGACAACGTGAACGCCACCACCTTATATAAAGTGGTGTTGATACCCACCATATTGGCGGCATCCTCGTTCTGACGAATGCAGTGCAGCCCGAAACCCAGTCGGTGCCTGTCCACGAACACGTTGAGGGCGAAGGTGATGAGCATGATTCCGATCATCACCATCAGGTAGAAGATGGCCACCTCGTCAGGACTCCAGCGCAACAAGGGGATATTGAGGCCATCACCACCCCCGGTGACGCTACGCCAGGAGGAAATCACCAGTCGGCAAACCTCCACAACCGCAATGGAGCCAATAGCGAAGTAGTGGCCCTTGAGACGGAGAATGATCGCGCCCAACGCGGCTGCGAAGGCCGCCACGACGATGGTGGCGAGCGTCCATGCCAGGAACATCGGCACGCCATTACGCTGGGCAATACCACCCACATAGCAACCAACGCCGAAGAAGGCGACAGTTGCAAAGGATGGGTAGCCCGTATAACCGCCGATGAAGTTCCACGAGAGGGCCAGGGAGGAATACATGGCGATCATGATCGCCGTGCGCACGATGTAGTTGTCGGCATGCAGCGGGGTGGTGGCCAGCAGCAGCACCCAGAGCACAAACAATCCAAGTCCGAGACGACTCATTATTCATACCCCTTCTTGCCGACCAGCCCCGTGGGTTTCACGACCAGCAGAATGAGCATCAGCAGAAAGCCGATGGTCAACGAATGCTGGGGACCAAAGAAGTGGCCAGAGATGCTCTCGATCAGACCCAGAGCCAGACCACCAACCAACGCACCCGGCACCGACCCAAGACCACCGATGACGCAGACCACGAAGGCCTTGCCCAGGTACATGCCGGTGAGATTCGTGGTCACCGGAAAAACCATCGCGAAGATGACACCAGCCGCGCCTGCCATCAGGGCGCCGATGCCGAAAGTGATGGCGTACACATGATTCACGCGGATACCCATCAGGGCGGCTGCAGCGCGATCCATGCGCACTGCGACGATTGCCCGACCGATCCTTGAGGCCCGCATCACATAGAACAGGACTCCCGTGAGGATCAGCGCAAGCGCCATTCCCAGCAGTCGATCGATGGGCATGTCGACCCCAAGAAAGGAGATACCGCCCAGATCCAACGTCACACGCCGCGGGGTCGCCGAGAAGTAGACCGTCATGATGTTGTAGAGAATCATGTCCAGGCCGAAAGTCAGGGTCAGGGTAGTCAGCACCGGCGCAGTGACGACCTTGTTGATGAACAGGAACTGGACCAGATAGCCGATGCCGAACAGCAGCAGGGCAACGATGGGGAGCATGATCAGCGGATGCACCCCGAAACTTTGCCAGGCAAAGAACGCGAGGTAGCCACCAAGCACGATGAAGGACCCGTGAAGCATGTTGATCACGTTCAACACGCCCCAGACCAGAGAAAACCCCACGGCAAGACAGGCATACAAGGCGCCCAGGACGAGCCCGTTAACGATGATCTGACCAAAATCCATGCGCTCCCCCCAGGGTCTCGTGGTACCGCGCGGTGTTGAGGATTGGCGGCCCACGGCGCACACCGCCGGGGCCGCTCGGTGGCGGTACGAATCAGCGACTCAGGATTCGCAGTTCGCCAGTGGCGATGGATTCCGGATAGAGGACGACGATTCGCTCGTCCTGCACCTGGATGATGGGCAGTTCCCGCGCCTCGTTCATTCCGTTTTCGCCGAAGCGGATGCTGCCGTAGAAGGTCTCGATATCGGTTTCCGCAAGGGCATCACGGATGGCCGAGCCATCCAGTGAACCGGCTCGCGGCAGCACGTCTTCAAGCATGGCCAGAGCGCCAGCGCATGAACCGTGGACGTAGTCCGGATCGGCACCATTGCTGATTTCCAGGAAGTCCTGGTAGAAGGAGTCCGTGGTCGGCCAGACACCCGTGCCCTCGTAGGTTGCAGAGTGGTGCCACCAACTCGAGGACGATACGTCCTCCGCCAGGCTACCCAACCCCTCGATGAACTCTTCATAGGCAGGCCCCGTCACCATCGTGACGATGGGAGCGTGCACGTTGAGGTCGGACATCTGCCGACGGGCAAGGATGAGATCCTGGGTGTAGCCGGTGATGTAGATCCAGTCCGGCTCGGCCCTGCGAATGCTGGTGAGCGACGAGGAGTGGTCGAGCGTACCAACCGAATACAACTCGTTGTAGACCACTTCCAGGCCGGCGGCTTCAGCTGCCGCGACCGTGGCCTCAGCCATGGATTTCGGGAACACGTCATCCCGACCCAGTACGGCGACACGACTCAGTTCCGGATGCCTCTCCATGAGGAAGTCGGTCATCGTCACGGTCATGTTCGCGTTGGGCGATAGCGTTCCGAACAGGTAGGGGTTCTGATTCGCGAACACGGACTCCGAGGAGGCAACACAGGCGATCGTCGGAACGCGGTAGCGCTCGCCCACGGTGCCGGTAATCACGGTGTGACCGGAGCCGAAGGGTGCCATGATGAGATGAGCGCGATCTCTGGTGATCAGTCGTTCCGCCAACTGACCGGCTCGTGGCCCGTCACTCTGATAGTCATACTCGAGAATCTCGACCTGATGGGCCTGCCCATTGATCTCGATACCGCCGTTGGCATTGACCTTCTCCGCCCACAAGCGGTAGACCTGTTGCTGCTTGTAACCTTCATCTGCCAGACCACCCGTCAGTGCCAGGGGCGCACCGATGCGAATGGTTTCCTGGGCAGAGGCCAACGGGCCAGCGAGCATGGCCGCTCCCGCGATTGCCAGACCCGCCATATAGCCCAGTGTCCTGACCGTCTTCGGGTGATCCCCAGCGGCGTGGCCATCCTGTCTCTTGTTGAAGATGCTCGTTTTCATCGTCTGCGCTCCAGTGAGTACCGCCGCCCCGCAACAAACCCGTCTCGCGGAGATGGCACGGCTTGTTCTTGGTAACTGCATGGAGCACTGATGCAAGGGCGGGGCCAAACATGAAACATACGGTTCATCAATGACATGGATAGGCAGGAGCAATAAAATATGCACCAGATTTTACTTAGTACACTAATTAGTGCACCAAGTAAGTGCGGATTTCTCGTCCTTTGGGGCAGACCTGGAGGGCCTTTCAGGTGTAGAGGGAGAGCGGATGCCTGGCGACGCCTCGACCGACGATGCCGAGCGCCCCGTCCGCATCCAGCGCCGCCAGACAGACGCCCGGCAGGCAATCCCCAGCGACGGCAGAGGCATTCATGCCCACCATTCGCTGCAGACCGGGATGCATGGCGACCAGCGCCTGCTCCCTTACCCGTTCCATGGACTGGAGCAGGCCGGGATCAGCGAGTAATGCGGCCTGCTCCGGAGCGGCATCCAGAGCCAGAGCACCCAGGCCCACCGCATCGATCAAGGCACTGTCGCCGATTGCCGGTAACCGCTTGCAGGCAGCCAGAGCGGGGCGGAGTGCCGGGCCGACCACTTCACCTGCCGGCGCCGTCAACCAGGTATCTGGCGCCTTGCCGAGCTTGATACCGAATTCGATGCCGTTGCCGCCGGCGGCGATCACCAGCATATTGGCCTTGCCATCCATTGCCGCGCCGACCATGCATCGGCATGCAGCCATCCACAGGTTCAGAAACCCCTGGGGATTGCCGCTCACGTACTCCTGAACTGCAGATGGCAGAGAGAGCGCGCCCAGCGACTGGCCCAGCATCGCGGAGCCGACGCCGACCCGGCCGTGGAGTTCATCGCCCTTGCTCAGGCTTTCCCGAGCCAACGGCAGAATGTCGACGGGCTTCGCCCATACGGCTTCGAGCGCGGGCGCCACCTGCTCGTGCACGAATCGAAGTCGCTCGACAACCTCCAGGTCAAACAGTCCGAAGCGCTGCGCCGGCCCTGTGCCATCACTGATCGGTGCATAACCGACACCGTTCGATCCATTCGCATCGATGACCCGGTGCAACCACATGGACCGGGACACCACGGCGGCAAGGGGAGTGACCAGGCCGACGTCCTGTGCGGGACGGAGAGAGACGGCACCGGAAAGGATCTGTTCGCGCGCCGAAGCGTAGCTGTCAGCCCGACCTTCAAACAGCAGTGCAGCACATGCGCCGTGCAGCATGGGCAGAGGAATGGCATCGGGCCCGGACAAGGGTGGCCCGGCATGCAGGAACACATCGGCGGGCAGGTTGAGAAACTCTTCAGCCGTTCCGGACCGCTCCCAGACCGGGCGGCTCGCCGCCATCCGGAGCGCCGCGCCCCTGGTTGCTTCATCCACGGATTCTTCTGCGGGGCGCTTAATGGACATGTGGTGCTCTCCCTTAGCGAATATTGAACGGTGCTCGCCCGAAAGCGTTGCCGGCCTCGACCAGCTCGGTCAGATACGCCACGAATCGCTCCCGATCCCTCGGCTTGAGATGACTCACGGTGCGATCATGGGCACGCTGGGCCGGCCCATGCATGCGATCGAGCAAGACTTCTCCCGCAGGAGTGAGCCAGACAAGACGCCGACGGCGATCCTTCTCCCCGGTGCGGCGTTTGAGCCAGCCCCCCACCTCCAGTCGCTTGACCACATTGGTGGTCGTGGCGTGGTCGATTCCGATGTTCTCAGCGAGGGTTTTCTGATCCATCTCTCCGGCGCGAAGGGCGGTGAGCAGGCTGTACTGCACCGGCGTGATGTCAAATTCGGCGCACTCCTCCAGGAACAGTGCAACGTGAATCTGATGCAGGCGGCGAATGAGAAAACCCGGTCTTGAAGAGAGTTTGAGCGTCTCTTCCGAGACGCTGACGGCGCCGTCCTTGCGCACTGAATTCTTGGTCGGTGACATGAATCGGGCTCCACGGAGGTTGAGAGGCTTGCGACACGGAGTGCCTCGGCAGCCCGTAACATGCCACCACCCAGGAGCAGCGCCAAGCGGCTTCGATTTGCAGACCGGGAAATCCGGGCAAGATCCCGGGCTGGAATTACCGGCCACCGCCAAACCATCGACGCAATCGCCTGGCCAATGCCGACAGGAAAAGCCGCATGGGATTGAGTTGCGCCGTCGCCGCCACCTCTCCACCGGAGAGTTGTCTATCCAGATTCGCCCGGAACTGATCGAGCATCACCTGAACAACGTCATCGACCAGCGCCCCCCGGCTGAACTGGGCCAGAGCCCCGGTGAGTTCGAACTCCAGAGCGACCTGCATGTCCGTGGTGCCGTCTTCCCCATCACCGACCACGAACTCGACAGAGCCTGTCGCCCGAGAGGCGGAGCGGCTGTCCACCCCCTCGCCGTCGACCTGACCGCGACGCCTGACATCGTCGTATTCGAGTCCGCCTTGCCCATCTATGCGGGTGAGAATCGGCCCGAGCCGAACCTCGATCACCCCAGTGACCTCGCCGTCCGAACCAACGTTTTCGAGTCGCGCGCCCGGAAGACAGGCGACGACCGCCTTGATGTCGTTGCGGATGAGGTGCCAGACAGCTTCGGGTTCATGGGTGAGTCCGAAGCGGCTTTCGATTCGTCTACGCGCACCGGACTGCTCGCTCTTCAGCGCACCCCGCGCCCGGCCGGCTTCAGGTGCTTCCAGTGACGTGGCATCGAAGTCCTGAGCCGCGATTGTCGGGAGCACGACGGCAGCCGCGGCGGGCAGCAGCGCCGGCTCATCCGTGACCGCGGCAAGCACCTTTTGTACGGCCTTGACGATGCCGGCATAGCCAGTGCAACGGCATAGATTCCCACTCAGCTCTTCGCGGATCGTTCGTTCAGCGGGCTGCCGGCCGGCATAGCGGATGACGATATCGCGGGCGGTGATCAGCATGCCTGGCGTGCAGTAGCCGCACTGCAGTGCATGCTCCTCCGAGAAGGCATCGCGCAAACGTGCCATCAGGGGTTCATCATCAAAGCTCTCGATGGTGGAGATCCGGTGATCGCTGCAGGCGGCTGCATAGGTGATGCACGATCGAACCGGCCGGCCATCCATGAGGACGGTACAGGCGCCGCAGATACCGTGTTCACAGCCCACATGAGTGCCCGTGAGCAGCAGGTCATCCCGCAACAGATCGGCGAGGTGCGTACGGCCCTCGACGTCGCGCTGAATGAGGCGGTCATTGACTGTCAGGTTAACCGTGTTCATGCAACCTCGCTCATCCGGGCGGCGCGCCGGACGACTTCCAGGTAGACGGCGCTGTCGATCTCGTCGATCGTCGGCGCCTCTGTTTCAAGCGCTGCCGAGAGCATGGCCTCGTCCGGCAAACCGGAGGCGTCGACGACCACGGGCCGTCCGCCCGTCGCGCCCATGACGACGCGGGTCCGGTCTTCAGCTGCCGCCTGAAACACCACGCCGATGGCACGCGCAAGTTCACCGGTCTTGCGGCAAGTCTTGAAGTAGCCGAACCGGCTGTCCCGGTGAACCTGGCGGATACGCACGGCAACCAGGATCTCGTCGTCGCGACGCGCCGTGGCGAAAGCACCCGTCACGAAATCCGTCAGGCGCATGCGGCGAGCCCCCCGGGCTGATCGCAACAGCACCTCGGCATCCAGGGCCATGAGACTGGAGACCCAGTCCGCAGCGGGGTCGGCATGGGCCAGGCTGCCACCGATGGTGCCGCGATTGCGGACGGCGCGATAGGCAATGCCCGCCGCCACCCGCGGCAGGATCCCGTTGGTGAGATCCGGCAACAGACCATCTTCGATTTCGGCATGTGTCACGCCCGCGCCGATAATGAGACCTTCGCTGTCCTCGGCATAGCCACGCAGCTCCGGCAAGAGCGAGACATCCACAAGCGCTTCCGGTTGGGCGAGCCGAAGATTGAGCATCGGTCCCAGCGACTGGCTGCCCGAGACAACCATGGATCCGCCTGCGGCAATGACCTTCAGGGCATCATCCAGCCTCGCGGGTCGGTCATACTGGAACCGGGCCGCCTTCATCCCGCCACCCCCTGCCTTTTCTGCGCTATCTCCTGCTGCGACGCCTGCCTGGCCGCATGGATGGCCTCCAGCACCCTTCGGGGGGTAATCGGCACGCTGCAGATCTCCGCCCCGACAGGCCGAAGCGCATCGTTCACCGCATTGGCAATGGCCGCCGGCGGCCCGATGGCTCCACCTTCGCCAATACCCTTCTGCCCGAAACGGGTATACGGCGACGGCGTCTCCATGTGTTCAATTGCCATATCCGGCACCTCGGTGGGACCAGGCAACAGGTAGTCCGACAACGTCGAGGCCTGGGGCTGCGCGTTACGGTCATAGGGCATCTCTTCATAGAGCGCGGTACCGATCCCCTGGGCGACACCACCATAGACCTGCCCATCAACGATCATGGGGTTCACCAGCACGCCACCATCCTCGACGACCACGTAATCGAGCAGCTCGATATCACCGAGCACGGGATCTACCGCTACCACCACGGCATGTGCGGCGTAACTGAAGGTGCCGCTGTCGCGACCTGTCTTGTAGCCCGCGGTGACCTCGAGGCCACCGGAGTCGACGTCGTCCGGCAGGTTCTGAGGCTTCAGATACCAGGTATGCGCGATGTCTTCGATGGATACCGCGTTACCGGACTCTGCCGCAACGCCGCCCTGTGCCAGC
Source organism: Natronocella acetinitrilica (assembly GCF_024170285.1). Classification (NCBI taxonomy): domain Bacteria; kingdom Pseudomonadati; phylum Pseudomonadota; class Gammaproteobacteria; order Chromatiales; family Ectothiorhodospiraceae; genus Natronocella; species Natronocella acetinitrilica. Next base: position 694,998 of record NZ_JALJXV010000001.1, on the reverse strand, counting down.
GTCACGCTGCCCGGCTCCACGGAGAGCAACTTGGCACCGATTCGACGAATACGTTCTGCGAGTTGCTCGCATGCGGTGGCGACAGCCCCGCCTGCCATGACCATGCAGCGCGAACCCCAGGTGCCTGTCGAGTAGGGCGTGTAGGCGGTATCACCGTGCACGACACGGATCTGCGCAATGTCGAGGCCGAGAACTTCATGGGCGACCTGGGCCAGCGTAGTCTCGAGCCCCTGACCGTGGGAGTGCACACCGACGCGCACCTCCAGGCCACCATCGGGAGTCAGCCTCACCGTCGCCTGTTCGTGACCCGGCACCATGGGGATGCCCCAACCGGCGTAGACGGACGTGCCGTGGGCGGCCTGCTCACAGAAGATCGAGAAACCGATGCCGATCAGGCGACCGTCCGCCTCGCCCTGCTCCTGTCGGCGGCGAATGTCGGGCAGCTTGATGGCGGCCACCGCGCGGCGAAGACATTCCGGATAGTCGCCGCTGTCGAAATGCTTGTTGGTGATGTTGTCGAAGGGCATGGACTCCGGGCGGACCAGCGCCTCCATACGCACCTCCGACGGCTCGCGTCCAACCGCGCGAGCGATGGCGTCGATGGTCAACTCCATGGCGAAACAGACACCCGTCCGGGCGACACCGCGGTACGGAAGGATGGCGGCCTTGTTGGTCGCAACGGATGTGGTGCGACAGCGATACGCCTGGAAATCGTAGGGTCCCGGCAAAATGCTCGCAACCTGGGCACCTTCCAGACACGCGGAAAACGGATAGGCAGAGTAGGCGCCCGCGTCCACATGCGCGTCGGCGTCGAGGGCCAGCAGCCGACCCCGCTCGTTGGCGTAGGCGGTTATCCGGTAGTGATGCTCACGGCAGTTGGCATTGGCGGTGAGCTGCTCCCGGCGATCTTCCAGCCAGCGAACGGGCCGCCCGGTGTGCATGGCGAGCCACGCAGCGCAGACCTCTTCCGCCAGCAAAATGCCCTTGTAACCGAAACCACCGCCCACGTCGGGAGCGACCACGCGAACCTGCTCGTGACGGAGCCCCAGGCAATCGCAGAGCCCGGTGCGCACGATATGGGGCATCTGCGTTGCCGTGTAGACCACCAGTTGCTCCAACCGCCGATCCCAGACGGCAAGCACCGCACGCCCCTCGATGGGCGACATGCATTGGCGGGCAGTGCGGAATTCGCGCTCGACACGCACCGCCGCGGTGCGGCGGACAGAATCGATGTCTCCATCGACAAAGGTCTGCTGGAATACGTTGTCGCCCCACTCTTCATGGACCAGCGACGCGCCTGGCTCAAGGGCTTCCAGCATGTCGCTGACTGCGGGGATCGGCTCCATGTCAACGCGGGTCGCAGCGGCCAGGTCCTCGGCTTCGCCCCGTGTTGGAGCAAGGCAGGCGGCCAGCAACTCGCCGACGAAGCGAACCTTGTCCACCGCCAGTATGGGCTGCTCGGACACCTTGAAACCCGGTAGCGCGGAGACCGCACGGATCGCCTTCACACCGACCAGGTCGGCGCTTGCAAAGACCTGACGCTCAGCACCCTCCGGCTTGGTAATGCCTGTCAAATGGGCATGGGCCAGAGAACTGCGCAGGAAGGCCAGTTCCTGCATACCGGGCAACTGCATGTCACCCACGTACTCGCCCTTGCCGCGAAGGTAACGATCGTCCTCCTTGCGTCGCACGCGACTGCCGACCCCCGAGCCGTCCTGCCTGCCTTGCTCCGCCATACGGTGCCTCCTGTGACTGACAGAACGCTTTGCAAACGTCGTGCCGAACCGCGATCCGGCGTCAACGTGCAATCGTGGGTGAACAACCCGATTTTTCATGCTAGCTTAAACTTAGTGTACTGCATATTTATCCTGCAACCCCGACTCACGGGCCCGCGACTCAACCGCCTCCGGCTCGTGAAGCTGCGGATACGACCCACTGAAAGGAGACCGACCATGGCCGAACCCGCTTTTGACCTTATCCTGCGCGGTGGCCGGGTGATCGACCCAGCCAACGGTATCGACGCCGTGATGGACGTGGCCATCACCGGAGATCGCATCGCCGCCGTGGCGACAGGACTGCGTGGGGAGCAAGCGCGCGAGGTCATCGACGTCCAGGGCAAACTGGTCACGCCCGGCCTGATTGACACCCATGCCCATGTGTTCCAGCACGTGACCGGGCGCTTTGGCCTGAATGCCGATGTCTGCGGCGTTCGCAGTGGTGTCAGCACCCTGGTGGACCAGGGCGGCCCCAGTCTCATGACGCTGCCGGCCTTCAGACATTACGTGGCCGAGCCCTCCAACAGTCGGGTGCTGTGCTTCCTGTCGACGTACCTGGTCGGCGGATTGGAGGGGCATCTCTATCCCCAGCTCTATGGCCCGGATTGCGTCGATGTGGATGACACCATCCGGGTGGGCCTGGAAAACCGGGATATCGTCCGCGGGGTCAAGGCCCATGCCGAGGTAGGCGGCAAATCACGCTGGGGCATGGACGTGATCCGCAAGGCCCGTGACATCGCCCGCGGGCTGGACGTTCCGCTCTATATTCATCTCGGTCAACTCTGGCCCGAGAAGGAAAAAGGCATCGTCGATCCGGACAGTGTCATCGAGGAGCTGGTTCCGATCATGGCCGAAGGCGACATACTCGCCCACCCGTTTACGCGTCATCCCGGCGGCTTCATCTCCACGAAGAGCGGCGATGTGCACCCCATCGTGAAAGTTGCACTGGAGCGGGGCGTACGGGTGGATGTGGGGCATGGCTCCCACTTCAGTTTCGATATGGCGCGTCGCGTTCTGGACGCGGGCATCATTCCGGACACCCTGGGCGCGGACATGCACGGCTACAACACCCATGTCGGTTCATTGAGCGAGGCGGAGTCGGAGGATAACCCCTTCTTCGGCAAAGTCCGTTTCTGCCTGACCCACGCCATGACCGAGTTGCTTGCGCTGGGCCTGCCTATGGATACCGTGATCGCAACCGCGACCAGCAATGCGGCGCGCATGATCGGCATGGACGATGAACTGGGCGCCCTGACCAAGGGTCGCATCGCAGATATCGCGGTCCTCGACGTCCATACGGGCAACTTCGAACTCACCGACAATTCCGGCGTCAGCGTCAAGACCGATCGCGCCATCATGCCGGCATTTTCACTGCGAGCCGGCCAGTACATGGCCGTGGACAGCCCCGTGGTGGTGGAGCCAATGCGGTTGGCGAGCTGATCGGATGGCTGGGTGGGGTCAGCGCCGCTCCACCCAGCCATCAGGCACCGCCTGCAGAAGAGGCGACTCCAGTACGCCGCACACACGCCGGCTGCGCTCCTCACCAAGCCGGTGCAACCAGCGCTTGCCCTGTAACATCAGAACGCCACAGCCGATGACCTGCATGCCAAGCGCTTCGCAAAAATCCCATGTCTGCTCCATGGAGTGGCCACTGCTGATCGTGTCGTCGACCAGGGCGACCTTCCGTCCCCTGGCCAGGGGCAACAGGTTGGGATCAAGATAGAGCCGCTTGTCGGAATCGGGGGAGGTTATCGAGCGGATACTTGTGGACAAGCTGTCGTCGTACCAGAACTTGCGCGAGTAACCGAGGGGCAGGAAACGGGTGTGATTCAGCCTGCCGGCCACCGTCGGGATCACAGTCAAGCCCAAAGTCGGCAGACCCAGGAGGAAATCCGGCCGCAGTGCCGCCAGCCGCTCCGCCAGCATGCCCGAGAGTTCCTCGACAACAGACATGGCCGCCTGGTTACAAATCAGGGATGCAACAGCATACTCCGGCGTGTCCGCCAATTGACGAATCGGCAGTCGCAGTACGCGGCCGTCCGGCAATCTAGCAGGATAATGGTACTGCCAGGGCGGTTCCGACTGGCAGCCGGGAGCGTCCTCGATGGACTGCCAGTAATGCGTGGTCGGCTCAGTGAAATGCCCGTCTGCAACGGTCCTGTTCATGATAAGACTTGGTGCCCGATGATGACCTTGATAGTCGCACGAATCCGGCCGGACCACGATGCAGGACACCCTGGCCAGGAACGTCTTGCCACCGATTCGCGCCACGTGAAGCGTGAACTGCTGGTCCGGCATTCGAGAGGATGACAGCTTGAACCACCCATTGGTAAGCACACCCGTCCAATCAGTCGCAATCCTGCGGGCAGCCCGGACCTGGCGGCAGGAAGGGCGCCGTGTGGCGCTTGCAACAGTGGTCCGTACCTGGGGTTCATCGCCTCGCCCCATCGGCAGCATGCTGGCAGTTGACGAGAACTTCGACATGTTGGGCTCGGTTAGCGGCGGTTGCGTTGAGGGTGTCACCGCGGCTGCGGCAGTGGAAATAATCCGGACGGGGGGCAGTCGTGTCCTCACCTTCGACGTAAGCAGGGAACAGGGGCTGGACGTAGGCCTGTCCTGCGCGGGTCGAATCGAGGTCTGTATCGAGCGGTTCGATGAGCTGGATGACCCCCTGTCCTGCGATGTGGTCGACTCGGTTCTTGGCCATCATGACGCCGATCGCGGGGCTGTGCTCGCCTGCCGACTCGCCGACCGCAAGCGAACAACTGTTACCGAGGACGATTGTTCGGCACTTGGGGACGCGGCCAGGGTGGCGATGACAGCTGATCGCAGTGAAACCGTCGCCGTGGAAGGCGAACCCTGGCTACTGCAGGTGTTCATGCCACCACGCCGGCTGGTTGTGATTGGCGCGTCAGATATCGCGCAGGCGCTTTCAGTGATGGCCTCAAGCATTGGCTACGCCGTAATCGTGCTCGACCCGCGATCCGCATTCGCTTCGGAAAAGCGGTTCCCGGGCATGGAGATTCTTCCAGTCTGGCCGGACAAGGGACTTGATGCGCTGGGCCTGGGTTCCCGGACCGCCGTCATCACCCTGTCGCATGATCCCAAACTCGATGATCCGGCGCTGGCAAGGGCACTCGCGAGCGAGGTTTTTTATGTTGGTGCGCTTGGCAGCCGGCGCACCCATGCGAATCGAATGGAGCGGTTGCGGCAGTCTGGCCTTGCCCAGGAAGCCCTGTCGCGGATCCGGGCGCCGATTGGCCTGAACATCGGCGCCCGGGAACCTGCCGAGATCGCACTGGCAATCCTCGCAGAGATCGTTCAGACAGCACGTCAACCAGGGACACACTCTTGAGAGCAGTTGTGCCGAATCATCGCGCAGTCTCCGCGCTGATTCTCGCTGCTGGCGCCTCCCGACGAATGGGCGACAAGAACAAATTGCTGATGGCCTGGCGCGGAGAACCCATGGTCCGTCAGGTTGCGCGAAAGGCGCTGGCAAGCGGTGCCCGGGATGTCGTTGTGGTGACTGGCTATCGGTCGGAGACCATAAAGAACGCGCTCGCGGGGCTGCCACTGCGCATCGTGTTCAACCCGAACCACGGCAAGGGCATGGGAACCTCGCTTGCCAGGGGCATCGCATCGCTTCGACCCGACACCTCTGCGGTCCTGGTCTGCCTGGCCGACATGCCCTTCGTTCAGGTGTCGACCATGAACAGACTGATCGGCCGGTACCGGTCCGCGCGGGGCCAATCGCTCTGCGTACCAACCCATCTCGGTCGCGCTGGCAACCCGGTCCTGCTGCCCATGCGCCACTTTGCCGCCCTCAGGCGCTTGCGGGCAGACTCGGGTGCACGGCACCTGATCCGTCAGGCCGCTGAACTGGTAGAGCAAGTCGAAGTTAATGATCCCGGCATTCTCCGGGATATCGATGACCGGAAGGACTGGGCTCGCACGCTGAAATCAGCTGGCGGCGACCAGCCAATCCTGCCCGATCTTTGAACAGACCTGCACCATAACCGGGCGACACCTTCCCGTAAGCACGTTCCAAGTTGCTGTTTTCACCCTCAAGGCCCGCGATGGCATGCATAATGCAATATCTGCTCCTAGACATAAAAAGGAGCTGCACCGGGCATATGAGCGCCCACGAATGAGGAGGACGGTCACTCAATTCATAAAACGAACCAGGAGACTCTCCTATGCACCGCCTTACCTTGACCTCCGTGATCGCCACCGGGTTGCTCACCGTCAGCTCCCTGGTCTCTGCCCAGCAGACCGTCAACGTGTCCTACAACGTCGCCGAGGGATCGAGCTGGCATCAGGGCGCGGAGCGCTTCGCCGAACTGGTGGAAGACTATTCCGATGGCGCCTACGTGGTTCGCCTCCATCCCAACGCGGCCCTTGCCGGCGGCAGTGACCGGGTCGAGATGGAAATGACCCAGTCGGGTGCCATTCAGTTTCTGATCAAGTCCACCACGTGGATGACCGGGCTCGACGATCGCTTCCAGGCCATCGGCCTGCCCTGGCTGTTCCCCAGTCACGATGTTGCCAACGCTGTCATGGACGGGCCGGCGGGCGATGTCCTGTTCGACGATCTGGATCGCCGGGACCTGGTGGGCCTGGCCTGGGGCGTTAACGGCTTCCGCCAGGTGACCAACTCGGAACGCGAAATCACCGAGCCGGCTGATCTGGACGGGCTGCGCATCCGGGTGCCGGGTATCGAAATGTACCTGTCCATCTTCAATGAGCTTGGCGCATCGCCCACCACCATGAACTTCGCGGAAGTCTTCACCGCTTTGCAGACCGGCGCCGTGGACGGCCAGGAAAACCCCATGTCGCTGATTTCCTCGTCGCGCTTCAGCGACGTCCAGGACTACATGACCATCTGGAACTATTCCTACGACGCCCTGGCCTTCGTCAGTGGCACCCCGTTCTGGAACAGCATCAGCGCCGAGGACCAGGAAATGTTCACCCGGGCAGCCCAGGAAGCCATGGACTTCCAGCGCGAAGTCGTGGCCCAGGAGGACATGGAACTGGCCGATGCACTGGCAGACGCCGGGATGACGGTGACTACCCTCTCCGATGAGCAGCTTGCCGCGTTCCAGGAGGTTCTGGAGCCGGTCTACGCCGCCTACAAGGAGTCCCTCGGCGCCGACTTCGTTGAACTGTTCGAAAACGGCGTGGCGGAAGCCATCGAGTAGGACACCCGGTTCGGCAAGCGCCGGGGCCGTATCGCCCCGGCGTTTCCTGTCAGAACACTCATCCGTAAAGGGGAAGACCATGCCCAGGCCCTTGCGACGCGCGCTGTGGGTGATCGATCACGTGGAGGAGGCAATTCTCATTCTCTGCATGACCGGTATCACCGTGCTCACCTTCGCCGCCGTGCTGGCACGTTACGTGTTCCGGATGCCCATTGCCGGCGCCGACGAGATCGCCACTTTCCTGTTTCTCTGGGCGGCCCTGTTCGGGGCTGCAGCGGCCTTCAAGTATAACCAGCACGGCAGCATGCCACTGCTCGCCGACCGGCTCTCGCCCCAGGCGAGACGGGTCGCCGACCTGCTGGTGCTGGCCGTGACGGCGGCGTTCTTTGCCTTCCTGACCTACTACACCTGGCGGTTCCTGGCGCAATCCATCCGCATCGGCCAGAGAAGTTCAGCGACAGGCATGCCGGTGTGGATCATCAACGCCGGGATCTTCGGCGCGCTTCTGCTCTGCAGCCTGCGGTGCGCCATCGCCATCATTCGGGACCTGGCCGGTCTGCCAAGACACAAACCCATGCCCGGCGCAGACGACCCCACCGCCGAGAATTCCATCAGACAGCCGTGAGTCTGCACTGAGGTAGACACCCCATGGACATCCTTGCCAGCGCCGGCGTCATCGCCCTGCTGCTCTTTTTCGGTTTCCTGCTGCTCAATTTCCCGATTTCCATTTCCCTCGGGCTGGGCGGCGTGATCGTTTTCATCTACTTCCAGATCGGGCCCCTGACCACGCTGCCCATGATCTTCTCGGGGGCAATCGATTCATTCACCCTGCTGGCAATACCGCTGTTCATCATTGCCGGCAACATGATCGCCCAGGCAGGCATTGCCACACGCTTGGTTCACCTGGCCCAGGTCATCTTCGGTGGCCTCCCCGGCGGGCTGGCCATTACCGTGGTGGTGGCGGGTGCCTTCCTGGGTGCGCTATCCGGTTCGAACGTGGCGGCTATTGCGGCTCTGGGTTTCATGATCGGCGCCATGCACAAGACCGGCTACCCGCTACCGTTCGCCTGTGCCACCGTTGCCGCCGGTTGCACCTTCGGGGTGGTCATCCCCCCCAGCATCAACCTGATCCTCTACGGAGTGATCGCCAACGCATCCATTCCGGCGCTGTTCGCCGCTGGTATCGGGCCGGGGCTGCTGCTGGCCATCGTCCTGTCGACCTACATCTATATCGTTGCCCGCCGCAACAATTTTCCCATAGCCGATGTGGAGCGCTCCTGGCCGGAATTCTGGAAAGCCCTGCGCTCGGCATTCTGGGGGCTGATGGCACCGGTGATCATCCTCGGGGGCATCTACGGCGGCATCTTTACCGCGACGGAGGCAGCAGCCGTTGCCGTGGTGTACATTTTCCTCGTGGATCGTTTCATCTACCGGGAAATTGCCTGGCGGGACTACCCGTACCTGATGCTCAACTCCGGGATCACCACCGGGGTCGTGATGCTGATCCTCGCCATGGCCTCGATCCTGTCCTACATCCTGATGATCGACGGCACGTCCATGCAGGTCCGGGACTGGCTGTTGACCGCCAGCGGAGAGAGCACCGGGCTGACGCTGCTATACATCAACCTGATCCTGTTTGTCGCCGGTGCGTTCCTTGATCCGGTGTCGGCCATCTACCTGCTGGTTCCCCTGCTGCTGCCAACGGTGAGAGCTCTGGAGGTGGACGTGGTGCACTTCGGAGCCATCATGACCACCAACCTGTCCATGGCGCATATCACCCCGCCCATCGGCCTGGCGCTGTATCTGGCATCGCAGATTGCGGGCATCCCATTTACCAAGGCAGCACGGGCGGTGCTGCCTTTCGTGGCCTGCGAGATCGTGGTGTTGATGCTGGTGACCTACGTACCGTTTATCTCGCTGTTCTTCGTGCGCTTGCTGACATAAGGCAGGAATCACAGACTCATCCCTCGCGCGCCCACCGGCCAGATGCACTCCACCCGACCACCGCGGATGCCCACCAGCCAGTCGTGCAGATTCACCGTGGGATCACAATGGCCGGGAACAAGGCGCAAACGCTCACCCAGGCGCAGAAGGTTGTGGGGGTCGGCGAGCAACCCATGCTCGTCGTTGGCCTCGATGTACTGCACATCATCACGGCCATGCACCACCGGCAGACCCGAATCCACGCTCTGGACCTTGAGCCCGGCGTCGCAGACGGCATGGGTGGGCCGGGTCTTGCTCATCACCGTCGTGTAGAGAAAAAGACTCTGGGAGAAGTCCTGCCTGGGCTGGCCATCGTGATCCCGCAAGCTGTTGTAGTCGGCATCCATGAACACGTAGGAACCGCACTGCAGCTCGTTGTAGAGCCCGCTGGCGGCGTCCAGGGCGTAGCTGCCGGTTCCCGCGCCGGCAATGATGGGACACTGCAAACCCTCGGATTCCAGCAGGTCCATCGTCTGCCGGGTCATCGCCACCGCCGTGTCCACCAGGGCCTGTCGCTCGGCATGGTCCCGACGGTGCTGGGTGCGGCCGTTGTAGGCCTGCAGACCAGCGAAGCGCAGCGCCGGCGACGCCGAAATGCGCCGCGCCAGCTCCACCGCCGGCCGCCCCGGGGCGACACCGCAACGCCCGGCGCCCACGTCGATCTCCACCAATACGTCCAACACCGCGTCCTGCGCCTTGGTCGCCGCTGCAATAACGTCAATGTTGGCCGCGTCGTCCACGCAGACAGCCACCCGGGCAGCGCGGGCCAGCCTGGCCAGGCGCTCGATCATTCGCGGATCCACCACCTGATTCGATACCATGATGTCGGTGACGCCGCCCTCCACCATGGCCTCCGCCTCGCTGACCTTCTGACAGCAGATCCCCACCGCGCCACGGGCGATCTGTTGCAAGGCGATCGCCGGGCACTTGTGGGTCTTGGCGTGGGGGCGCAGCCGGATTTGGTTTTCGCGCGCAAACACGGCCATCCGATCCATGTTGCGTTCCAGTGCATCCAGATCCACCAGCAGACAGGGGGTAAGCACGGCCTCCAGGGGCATGCCGACTTCGGCGGGGCAATTGCTGGCCATCGATTCGCTACCTCGTCGTTGCAATGGCCATTGCACGATACCGCCAAATCCTGCGGGAGTCCGCTGTCATGCCTGATGGAATCGTTGCCTGTTCCCTGCGCAAGCTTACCCTGTACATTGCAATGCTGCGGGCTATACCAGTGTGATAGTTCGCCACCGACAACCCCAGGGAATGGTCATGAGCAAGATTCAGGCACCCTACTACCCCATCATCTACGTTCGCGGTTACGCCATGACCGCCAGCGAGGTGGCAGCAACGACCGCTACGCCCTACATGGGCTTCAACCTGGGTTCGACGAAACTCCGCCAGCGCTGGGACGGCAAGGTCATCCGCCACTATTTCGAGTCCCCCCTGATCCGCCTGATGAAGGACTGGGGGTACGCCGACTGCTACGCAGAGGGGCTGGAGCAGGGGGAATCGCTGTCACCCCGCAGTATTTTCATACACCGTTACTACGATTCGGCGGACGAGCATTTCGGAGATGGCCAGGCCCCATCCATTGAAGACGCGGCGGAGGAGCTGCGCCAACTGATCGCCCGGGTGCGGGACGGTGTCTGCGGCGACGACGCCCAGCGCCGCAAATCCTTCCGGGTGTACCTGGTCGCCCACTCCATGGGCGGACTGATCTGCCGCTGCCTGCTGCAGAACAGCAAGTTTCGGCGCAGCGAAGAGCCGGCGTTGGTGGACAAGGTATTCACCTACGCAACACCACACAACGGCATCGAGATGGCCGGCGTCAACGTGCCGCGCTTCCTCGGCCTCTGGGACATGAACAACTTCAACCGCAGCACCATGGCGAAGTACCTGGGATTACGCAGCAGCACCCGTGTCTCCAGCCTCAACAAGCGCTTCGACGCGGAGCGGTTCTTCTGTCTTGTGGGTACGAATCCGGAGGACTATGACGCCGCCGGCGGCTGGTCGAGCCGTCTGGCGGGCATCATGAGTGACGGCCTGGTGAAGATCGAGAATGCGGCGGTGGACGGCGCACCCCGCGCCTTCGTGTACCGAAGCCACAGCGGACCCATGGGCATCGTCAACTCAGAGGAAGGTTATCAGAACCTGGTGCGCTTCCTGTTCGGCGACGTCCGGGTGAACGGCCAGCTGGAGGTGGAGGAACTGCCATTGCCGCCGTCAGTGCAACGGGAAAAGGCGGCCGGCCGCTCGGTGCGCGCATCGTATTTCTTCGAGGCCATCGTTGCGCCGCGGGCGGCAACCGGCTACACCCTCACTGAGCGGACCACCGCAACCCACAGCGCCGTCTTCCGGCGATACGACGAGTTGTTCAAACCCGAGCGCGAAGGGCTGGAGAGCCCTCGATGGCCCTGGCTTTTTACCGTTTTCCTGGACACGGCCCGGATCACCATCGGACGAACACTGGTCTTCAGTATCGATCTCTCGGTTTCCGCCACCGACTACCAGGTAGATGGGCTCGTTGCGTTCAACCGGCATATCCCCAGCGAGAACCTGCTGCGGGAGTCGGTGAGCATTCGGGCGACACGCCGCAGCGATGGCTGGCTCATCCGTTACAACCTCATGGACGAGAGCTGGGGCGAGAACCTCGGTCGCGAGGCGCCAACCGACGATCAAGGAGTCTACATTCCCCTGAAAAGCCGCAAGGGCTTCTCAGGGAAACTGCGGTTGCAGATGTCCCCCTGGAACACCGACTGAAGCCATCCCTCAGGTGCCGCAGAACGTATTGCGTACGCGTTCTTCTTCGCTGGGCGGTGCCAGGTAACTCTCCCACTCCGGTCGTTCGTCGTAGGGGTGGGTCACCACCGCCAGCAGGCGATGGAACGGTTCGAAATCCTGCTGCCCTATCGCCGACTCGATCACCCGCTCCAACTGGTGATTGCGGGGGATATAGGCCGGATTGACCTGTCGCATCAGTGCAACCGTTTCCTCCGCAGGCGCAGCCTCACGCGCCACGCGATCCCGCCAGCGGGCCATCCAGTCTTCCGCGGCCGGCGACTCGCCAAGGATTTGCGTCAGCGAATCCAGGCCAGCACCGGGCGCAACGGCATTGGACAAGCTCCGGAATGTGAGGGTGAAATCTGCCCGCTCACGGTGCATGAGATCGTGCAGGTCCTGGATGAGACCTGCATCCTCGGCTTCCGCGTTGCGCAGGCCTAGCTTGCCGCGCATGTTCGACAGCCGATGGGCCTCATAACGGGCTGGAAACGCCTCAAGGCATTCCACGGCGAGTTCGATGGCCCGCTGCTCTTCGGAATCGATCAGGGGCAGCAGGCAGTCGGCGAGCCGGGCGAGATTCCACTGAGCGATGGCAGGCTGGTTATCAAAGGCGTAGCGGCCCTGACGGTCAATGGCGCTGAAGACTTGTTGCGGATTGTAGGCGTCCATGAAGGCGCAGGGGCCATAGTCGATGGTTTCACCGGATACCGTGCAATTGTCGGTGTTCATCACCCCATGGATGAAACCAAACGCCATCCACTGGGCGATCAGCGCGGCCTGACGGTCCATCACCCGGCCCAGAAACGCCAGCGGTGGATTGTCCGCATCAGTCAGATCAGGATCGTGCCGGGCAATGGCGTAATCGGTGAGTTGGCGGACTGCCTCCACATCACCCCGTGCGGCAAAAAACTGGAAGGTGCCCACACGGATGTGGCTGGCAGCAACCCGTGTGACCACGGCACCTGGCAGCGGCTCTTCACGGAGAACCGCCTCTCCGGTGGTCACTGCGGCCAGTGCCCGGGTGGTGGGCACGCCCATGGCATGCATGGCCTCGCTGACCAGGTACTCACGCAGTACCGGCCCCAGCGCCGCGCGACCGTCACCGCCGCGGGAATAGGGTGTGCGGCCGGCTCCCTTGAGCTGGATGTCACGACGGCGGCCCTGACCGTCCACCACCTCGCCAAGCAGAATGGCGCGACCGTCCCCCAGTTGCGGGACGAAGTGTCCGAACTGGTGTCCGGCATAAGCCATGGCGATGGGCTCCGAACCCTGGGGCAGACGATTGCCGGAAAAGACCTCGGCCAGGTCCTGCTCGCTCACGGCCCCCAGGGAAAGGCCGAGTTCCTGGGCAAGATCACGATTCACCGCAATCAGCCCCGGCCTGGCCACTGGCGTCGGCCCAAGCCCGGTGTAAAAACGGGATGGCAATTGAGCATAGCTGCTGGACAGCGGGCCGATATCAATCGACGGCGTCATCCTGGAAGGCTGCGATTCAGGCACGATTCACCTCGATCCGGTCACACGGTTAACCCACCAGTGTAGCCAGCCGAAGACTGTTCGCATATTCTCGACCGGAACAATAAGACTCAGAAGATGCACCATGGAGCCTGGGTGGGACCATGACACATTGGGTACAGGCCCACCTAGGGCTGATCTACCAGATTCAGGCAGCGGCGTTTATCGTCCTGGCGGTAGTGGCTTGCCTGCTACCGCGCAGGGGTGGGGCGCTCAGGCTTGCGCCACACATCTGGCTACTCGGCCTCTTCGCCCTGCTCCACGCACTGACCATCTTCCTCGCCTGGGAACTCCAGCGCCAGCCAGCCACCTGGTTGCTGGTGGTCGGCGGGATCCTGCTGCCTCTTTCCTACCTGCCGCTGATGGAGTTCGGTCGCCGCTCCCTGGCGACGCTGTTCGAGCGGCCACCACGATGGATCTGGTGGCTCTACCCGGTAGTCGGCGCTGCGATCCTCCTTTGCGTCGTGATGGCCGATGATCCCGCACGGGGCCTGAACGCGGGTTCTCGTCTGTTTCTGGGGCTACCGGGCGCTCTGTTGGCTGCCGGGGCCTTGTTTGTTGCGAGCTTCTGTCCGGCGGAGCGTCATTCCATCCGGCCTTTTGCGCCATGGCTGTGGCTGGCCGCAGCCTGCATGGCGGGCTACGGCCTCCTGATTCCCATTATTGGCACCCAGGCAATCGGCCTGCTTGGCTGGTTACCCACGGAAGCCTGGTTCCAGGAGGCCGTCGGCGTTCCCGTCCGCCTGCTGCGAGGCGGCTTCACGGTCACGGTGGCCCTCGCACTGATGGCGGTGGTGCGGCAATCCAGCCTCATCAACAACGACGACCTGGACCGGGTCATGGGAACCCTGTCGGGCTTTCTCTACCGCTGCCGGAACGACGAAGACTGGACTCCGCTATACATGGTTGGCGATATAGAGGGCATGACCGGCTATTCGGTGGACGCCTTCCTGAGTACCCGCGAGGCCACACTGCAGGATATTGTCCACCCCGATGACCGGGACCGGGTCTGGGACGAGATCCAGTCATCCCTGGAGGACCGCGGTGCTTTCGAGGTCACTTTCCGGGTCATCCGCGCCGATGGCCAGACCGGCTGGTTCTACGACCACGGCCGCGGCATCTACGACGACGCCGGCAAGTTGCTGTTCCTTGAGGGGCATGTGGTCGATGCAACTGCGTTGGAGCAGGCCCGGGCAGACCTCCACCAGTTCCAGACCACCCTGGATCGCACGCTGGATGCGGTTTTCATTTTCGATGCGGAGACCCTGCGCTTCACATACGTCAACCAGGGGGCAGCCCGGCAGGTGGGCTGGAGTCGCGAGGCCCTGCTGACCATGCACCCCTACGACATCAAGCCGGAGTTTCCCGAGCCACAATTCCGGGAAATGATAGCGCCGCTGATCCATGGGGACATGGACCTGCGCCGGTTCGAGACTGTCCATCTCACCCGCCATGGTCAGCGGGTGCCGGTGGAGATATTCCTGCAGTATATCGCTCCCCCTGGCGAGCGGCCGAGGTTCGTCGCCATTGTCCATGACATTGCAGAGAGACTCCGGGCGGAGCGTGCGCTACGTGACACAAACGACCGGCTTGAGCAGGCGGAGCGGCACGCGGCCCTTGGGCACTGGGAGCTGGCGATGGATGACGACGACCAGGCCTACTGGTCATCGCAACTGTACAGGCTGCTGGCGACGGATCCGTCAGAGACCACGCCCAGCCTGGCTACTTTCCTGGAGCGCCTGCATCCCGACGATCGCACAGCGGTCAGCGACGCACTGGAAGCCCTCGAAGCCGACCGGGAGCCTACCGCCCAGGTAGTACGGTCGAATCCCGCGTTCGGGCCACAACGCCATCTGGCACCGACTTATCGCTGCATACGGGATCAGGGCGGAGGGCGCCGTTTCCTGGGCACCCTGCAGGACGTCACCGAGCGCGAGGAGGCCACGGCCCGACTGCGCCAGTCGGAACAGCAGCAGCGGGATCTGCGGGACGTGGCGCAGCGCGAGCAAAGCCGCATGGCGGCGCTGCTCTCCGGCATGAACATCGGGATATTGTTCGAGGACCGCAAGGGGAACGTGGAATACGTGAACCCCGCATTCCGGCGGATGTGGGCCATTTCTGACGAACTCGAGCTTGTCGGCGAAGCCACCCGCAGCGTACTGGAGCACTCAACCCACCAGTTCGCTCGCCCGGACCATGCCTCGAAGCACGTACTGCAGGTGCTGGACACCCAGGAAATCAGTGAACGCTTCGAGGTGGACCTCTATGACGGCCGGGTACTCACCCAGCTGTCCTACCCGGTCAACGACACCGAAGGGCGGTTGATCGGGCGGCTGTGGATCTACGAGGACGTCACCCACGAGCGGCAGACCGCGCAGCAACTGGTTTATCTCGCCGAGCATGACCCGCTCACCGGTCTCTACAACCGTCACCGCTTTCAGGAACACCTGGAGCGAACGATCAAGGCCTCCCAGCGCATGCATGCGCGCTTCGCCCTGATGTACTTCGACCTGGACGACTTCAAGCACATCAACGACAACTTCGGCCACCGGGCCGGTGATACCGTCCTGGTACGCACAGCAGGGGAAGTGGCAAGCCTGGTGCGGGGTGGCGACCTGTTCGCGCGACTGGGTGGGGACGAGTTCGCCATACTCACCGAACTGACCGACAGTGATGATCCGGCGCGACTCGCCGAGCGCGTGGTGCATGCGGTGTCTGCAATTCCCCTGCGTTTTCGGGGCAGCAACTTCCGCCTCACCGTCAGCGTTGGAATCGCCATCTTCCCCGACCATGGCAGTGACGCGGAATCGCTGGTGGCCCATGCCGACACCGCCATGTACCAGGCCAAGCAGCACGGCAAGAACACCTGGGCGCTCTACGACGCCAGTGCCGACCGTGCGGAAGCCAATCTTGAGCGCCTGTCATGGACCACACGCATCGCCGCTGCGCTGGACGAAGACCTGTTTGAGCTGCATTTCCAGGGTATCTACAGAACGGCGGATAGCGGCCTGAGCCATCTTGAGGCACTGGTGCGGATGCGTGATCCGGCGGACAACAGCCGCATCCTGATGCCGGGGCAGTTCATCCCCATCGCCGAGAAGAGCGGGCAGATTCTCGATATCGACCGCTGGGTACTGCGCCAGAGCGTGGAGACCCTTGCCGACCATCAGCGCCTGTCAGGGCTGGCCGTGAACCTGTCCGGTCGAAGCTTCGATGACCCGGGCATGGCGCGCTACATCGAGCGTCTACTCGCCGAGAATGGCGTGGATCCGGGTCGGCTGATCATCGAACTCACCGAGACAGCCGCGGTTTCGGAAATGCAGGACGCCCAGCGCTTCATCGAGCAGTTGCAGCAGGCCGGCTGTACCGTCTGTCTGGACGACTTCGGCTCCGGCTTCTCCACCTTTGCCTACCTGAAATACCTGGCAGTGCAGATACTCAAGATCGATGGCATGTTCATCCGTGATCTGCCCAACAACCGGGACAACCAGGCCTTCGTCAAGGCCATGATCGACGTGGCTGCGGGGCTGCGCAAGCGCACCATCGCGGAGTTCGTTGAAGATGGCGCCACCCTGGCGTTGCTGCGGGAGATGGGCGTGGACCTGGCCCAGGGCTATCACCTGGATCGCCCACGACCGGACCATCCCGGGCTGAACGGCGAGGCCGCCTACAAGCCGCGGCCCGCCACGTTATCCGAAGACGACTAGCGCGGGGCCGTTCAGTCCCGCCCCACCTGCTGCAGCCGGGCAAGCGCCCGCTCCAGGGTTGGCAGCGGGCAACCGAAATTGAGGCGCATATAGCCCGTGCCGTCGAAGGCCTGGCCGTCGGACAGGCCCAGACCGGCGGCTTCAAAGGCGGTCGCCGGATGCTTGAGCCCCAGTTCACGGCAATCGATCCAGGCCAGATAGGTCGCCTGGGGGCTGTGCATGGACAACGCCGGATGGGCATCCACCGCCGCCTGTACCAGGTCGCGATTGCGCCGCAGCACATCGATCAGCGCCGCATGCCAGCTGGCACAGTCACGCCAGGCCGCCAGGGCCGCGGTGTAGCCCAGCGTGTTGACCCCGGGCACGAAACCGGCCCGGGCACGAGCAAAGCGGCGCCGCAAATCCCGGTCGGGGATGATGGCGAGGGAGCACCCCAGGCCAGCGATGTTGTAGGTCTTGCTGGGCGCCATGAGGGTGATGGTACGCGCGGCGATCTCTTCGCCCAGGGCGGCCACGCAGTGGTGGCGGGCGTCGGAATCCAGCACCAGGCCGCAATGAATCTCGTCACTGACCAGCACCAGGTCATGGCGCAGACAGAAATCCGCGAGACGGCGTAATTCCTCCTCGCTGTATACCCGACCGGTGGGATTATGCGGATTGCAGAGTATGAGCATGCGGGCCCGCGGGTGCACCGCCGCCTCCAGCGCATCGAAATCGATGCGGCCGCTGGCATCCGCCAAGGGCACAGTAAGCAACTCCCGCCGTGCGCGGGGCGGTGCCAGCAGAAACGGCGGATAGACCGGTGTTGTGGTCATGACAGCGTCACCATCCTCGCCGACAGCGGCGGCGGCAACGTGGAGGCCCGGCACCATTCCGGGCAACCAGACCAACCAGTCCGGCTCCACCCGCCAGTCGCAGTGATCCGCCAGCATGGTGCAGGTCACCTCCACCAGTTCGCTGGTCGCGCTGGTATAGCCGAAGACCCCGTGGTCTACGCGGGCATGCAGAGCGTCGAGTACCGCAGGAGGGGCACGGAAATCCATGTCTGCAACCCACATGGGAATAATATCCCGGCTGTCATAGGCATCCCATTTGTCGCTGCCGGTCTGGTGCCTATCAACAACCTCGTCAAAGTCGAATTGCATGTGATCTCCGTAATGGTTAGCGGGGCAGGCGTCAGTTGAAGAAAAGGCGCAATGCGCGGGCGGTATCCTGCGGCGCTTCCTCGGGAAGGAAGTGACCGCAATCCAGCGCCTCGCCGGTCACATCATGGCCGTGCCGACGCCAGACACCCAGCACGTCATAGTGCTTCTCCATGAGGCCATGAAGGCCCCAGAGGGCGAGCATGGGGATTTCCACCAGCTTGTCACCATCGGCCCGATGATGCTCGAGATCGATGGTGGCACCGGCACGGTAATCCTCGCAGGTCGCATGAATGGTGTCGGGGCGACAGAACGCCTCGACATAGGCATCGACGGCCTCGGCGGCGAAAGCATCGTGATGATGACTCCAGCGGCGCAGTTTTTCCCGGCAATAGTAGGCCGGATCATTGCCAATCAGGCGTTCCGGCAGCCCATCGGGCTGAATCAGAAACAACCAGTGATAGTAGCCGGTAGCCACCGCCTGGCCCAGGGTTTCAAACAAGTGGAGTGTCGGCACGATATCGAGCACCGCGACGCCTTCCAGCCGATGCGGATGATCCAGCGCCAGTCGATGGGCAACGCGACCACCACGGTCATGGCCAGCCAGTTTGAATTGCCGATAGCCCAGCTCGTCCATGAGGTCGATGATGTCCGCGCCCATGGCACGCTTGCTGTAGGTGGTGTGCGACGCATCCGACGGTGGCCTGCCACTGGCGCCATAGCCGCGGAGGTCCGGACAGATCACCGTGTGCGTTTCCGCCAGAAGCGGCGCCACCGCATGCCACATCATGTGGGTCTGGGGATACCCGTGAAGCAGAACCAAGGGCGGCCCATCACCCCCGATCCGGTAGTGAATAGGTGTTTCGCCAGTCGTGAAATCCCGTTCGGCAAAGCCTTCGAACATGTCCGTCGCCCTTTTGTCCGCATCGGAGTGATGCGTGGAATGGTCGCGTCTGCCGACGCTGGCTGCCACTATATACTTGCGCAGTTCATCCCGGCGGCGTCGAAATTGACAGGCATTGATACATGTGCGGAAAGACTCGCGGAATTCCAGTGAAATGCTTGGCCCTGGCATTGGCCGCCGTGTTGCTCGTGGCATGCACGGGGGTTCCTCGCGGTGTGGAGCCCGTTACCGGCTTCGATGTGACCCGCTATGACGGCACTTGGTACTCGATCATGCGGCTCGATCACCGCTTCGAACGGGGCCTCACCAATGTCAGCGCAACCTATCGCTTGCGCGACGACGGCACCGTGGATGTGCATAATCGCGGCTTTGATCCGGACACCTGTCGCTGGAACGCCATCGATGGCCGTGCGCGATTCCAGGGCAGCACCGACACGGCGAGCCTATCAGTGACCTTCTTCTGGCCGATCCATGGCGGCTATCACGTCTTTGCCCTGGACAAGGACGACTACCAGTGGGCCGCGGTGTCCGGGCCGACACGCGGCTATCTCTGGATTCTCGCTCGGGAAACCACCCTGCCGGAAGACACGCTCGATGAGATCATCGCCAAGGCTGCGTCCCTGGACTACCCCGTGGACGAACTCATCCGCGTGGAGCACGGCGGTCTGGAAGCCTGTGATCCGTAACCAGGGCAAACACGCTGAGTAATCCATTGCCTCAAGAATCCGCCGAAGGTGCAGACCCGGGCGTGGTCGCCGTCCTGTCCACCACCACCTGGGTACAGGCCCTGTGCAGCGCCGCCATGCTGCTGGTGCCAACCCTGGCGCCGCAGATCGCCGGGAGCTTCGGTATCGCCGCCGGCCTCGTGGGCCTGCAGGTCAGTCTGCTCTACGGTTTCGCCATGGTGACATCCACCCAGGCGGGCGGAATGGTCCGGCGCCATGGAGCCTGTCGCTCCAGCCAGTACGCCATGCTGCTGGTCGCAGCCGGCTGCGGCATCGCCCTGCTGGGCACGCCCTGGGCCCTGGCCATTACCACGGTGTTGCTCGGTATCTCCTACGGCATGACGAACCCGGCGGCAGCAGTCCTGCTCACCCGTTATACCCCCAGCCGCTACCGCAACGTGGTCTATTCCATCAAGCAGACAGGCGTGCCGCTGGGCGGCATCATCGCCGGGCTCATGGCGCCGCCATTGGCCCAGATCTGGAGTTGGGAGGCGGCTTTCCTGGTGATTGCGCTGGCGGCGCTGGTAACCACCCTTGCACTTCAGATACCACGAGCGCGCTGGGATGCGGACCGCGACCCCACGGCCCGGGTGCGTGGGCTCGGCAGTCTGACGGTGCTGTTCCGGCGCCGGGAGATCCGCTGGCTCGGCCTCGGAGGGTTCTGCATGGCCGCAGTTCAGCTCTCCCTGCTCAGCTTCGCCGTTGCCTTCATGGTGGAAGATCTGCTGATCGGCCTGGTGCTGGCGGGAATCATTCTGTCCTTCGTGCATGCCGCCGGCGTCATCGGCCGCATCCTGTGGGGCGCCGTCGCGGATCGACTGGGGCGCAGCATTCCCGTGCTTTACGGCCTGGCCGTGAGCATGGGGCTGTTGTTCGTGGCTATCGCCATGCTCAGCACCGATTCGCCTCTGTGGCTGGTGGTGACGCTGCTGCTTGCCGCTGGCGGAACGGCCATCGCCTGGAACGGTGTCTTTCTCGCCGAAGTCGCACGCCGCAGTGCCTTGTCCGAGGTGAGTGAATCTACCGCCGCGGTGCTGGTGCTGGTGTACATGGGCGTGCTCGCGGGTCCGGCCATGGTGAGCGGCGTCCTTGCCCTCACCGGAAGCTACTCGACGGCTTTCATGCTGCCGGCGGCCTTCGCCGCCGCCGCCCTGGTCTGGCTGTGGATCTGTACCCGGGAGCCCGGGGATCCCACTAGAGCTGGTTGATGGGCAGCTTGAGGTAGACCTTGCCGTTGTCCTCCGGCGGGGGCATCTTGCCGGCGCGAATATTGACCTGGATGGATGGCAGGATCAGCCGCGGCATGTCCAGTGTGGCATCCCGAGAGCGTCGCCATTCCACGAATTCCGCCTCGCTGACACCCTCGTGCACGTGCTTGTTGCTGCGCTTCTGCTCGCCCACCGTGGTCTCAAACTGGTGACTGCGCCCCTCGGTGGGGTAGTCGTGACACATGAACATGCGGGTTTCATCCGGCAGAGCCAGTAACCGCCGGGTGGACGCGAACAGGGTTGCGGCATCACCGCCAGGGAAATCACAACGCGCCGTGCCCACGTCGGGCATGAACAGTGTGTCACCCACAAACACCGCGTCTCCGATCAGATAGGCCAGATCCGCCGGGGTGTGGCCAGGCGTGTGAATCACGCGTCCCTGCAATTCGCCGACGGCAAATGTATCGCCCTCGGTGAACAGATGATCAAAGTCACTGCCGTTGGGCAGGAACTCTTTCTCGAGGTTGAAGACCTCGCGGAAGATCTTCTGCACAGAACGGATATGCTCACCGATGGCGATGCGACCGCCCACCGCGTCGCGGATGAAGGGCGCAGCGGAAAGGTGGTCTGCGTGGGCATGGGTTTCGAGAATCCACTCCACGGTCAGATTTTGCTCGCCCACGAAATCCACCAGGCGTTGCGCGCCGGCCGTGGAGGTGCGGCCCGACTTGCTGTCGAAGTCGAGCACCGGGTCGACCACGGCTGCCGAGCCGCCCGGCCGGTCGAACACCACATAACTGAAAGTTTCACTATCCGAATCAAGAAACGCTTCGACCTGAGGGCGCATGGGATTACCTCCAAACAGATTCATTGAATACATTATATTTTTATATATAATATTTTCAACTTAACAATGAGCTGTCATCATGCCTGCCGACACCACCACTCACCTTGATGTCGACGCCATGCGCGAAGCCGCCGGAGAGGCCTCCGGCCTGCTGCGGATGCTGGCGCATGAGGATCGACTGCTGCTGCTCTGTCAGCTGACCGAAGGAGAACTATGCGTCAGTGACCTGGAGGAGCGCCTTGATATCCGTCAACCCAGCCTGTCCCAGCAGCTCGGCGTACTCAGGCGACAACAGCTTGTGACGACGCGCCGCGAGGGGCGGCATATTTACTACCGTATTGCAGATGCCCGTGCCCAGCGCGTGCTGGCAACGCTCTACGAGCTGTTCTGCAACCACACCGGAGACGCATCATGACCATCGACTGGGCTGCCTTCACCCCATGGACTGCACTGGCGGGGGGCGCACTCATCGGCCTGGCCGCAGCGCTCTTTGTCCTGCTCAACGGCCGGATTGCCGGCATCAGCGGCATACTCGGCGGGCTGCTGCGGCCGGCGGCTGGCGACACCGGCTGGCGTCTCGCCTTTCTGGCGGGAATGATCGCGGCGCCACTGCTGTGGCTGTTGCTGGCCGGCAGCCCCACCATCCGGATCGACGCCGGCTACCCACTGCTCATCGCCGCTGGCCTTCTGGTCGGTATCAGCACCCGATACGGCAGCGGCTGCACCAGCGGCCATGGGGTCTGCGGTCTGTCGCGGCTCTCGCCGCGCTCCCTGGTGGCCACCCTGTGCTTCATGGGCACCGGTTTTCTCACCGTTTTCGTGATGCGTCACCTGCTGGGAGGCTAGGCCATGAACAAAGCATTACCAGGCGCATTTGTCGCCGGACTTGTCTTCGGTATCGGCCTGCTGGTCTCCGGCATGGCGAACCCGGCCAAGGTGCTGGGGTTTCTCGACCTGTTCGGCAACTGGGACCCATCCCTCGCCTTCGTGATGGCAGGCGCCATCGCCGTCGGGCTGGGGGCCTTTCGACTGGCCGCCCGCCGGGAGCGTTCGCTCCTGGGCGAGCCGTTCCGCATTCCCGATCGCCGTGATATCGACAGGGGGCTGGTATTGGGCGGCCTCGGCTTTGGCGTTGGCTGGGGTCTGGCCGGCTTCTGTCCGGGCCCTGCCCTGGTGGCACTGGGCGCCGGCGAAGCCAAGGCCCTGGTGTTTGTCATCGCCATGATTGCGGGGATGGAGCTCTTCGAGGTGGTGCAGCGACGGCGCAGCTAGTGTTTCGGGACACTAGTTGGCGCGCGTCTCATGCATCGCTGTGATGGGAGCAATGTGAGCGCAGCCCGCCTCGATCAAGCACGTCGATTCGACCACGCTCCAGCCGCAGCAGGCCACGCCGCTCGTAGTCCTTGAGTACCCGGCTCACCACCTCGCGGGCGGTTCCCAGTTCGATGGCGAGACGCTGGTGGGTGGTATGGAGTACGTCATCATCAGAATGCTCGAGCAGATGCTCGGCAATACGCTCGTCCATGCGCCGGAAGGCGATTTCCTCAACCAGAATCATCAGTGAGAAGAGCCGGTCGCCATAGCTGCCCATGACGAAGCGCCGGAAGTGCCTGGAACAGGCGAACAGTTCATCGAACGTACCGGCGGGCACCACCAGGACTTCCGCATCCTTCTCCACCACGGCCTCTGCGGGGTAACCCTTCTCGGTAAAGAGACAGGACACGGAGAGCGGACAGAGCTGATCCTCGCCAATCCGGTAGAGAACAATCTCGTGACCGCTGACGGAGGTGATCTGCACCCGGATACCGCCACTCATCACGAAGGGCAGCCCCCGACAGGGATCCCCCGGACCAAAAACCCGCGTTCCTGCTTTCAGTTCGAGACAGGTAACCCGCTGGAGCAGGGCTTCAGGCGCATCGGGGGCGAGGGCATTCAGGGCCACCCGGCTGGGCTGACGCATCAAAAACTTCCTCTCTGTGCCGATCGGCAGTTCTCACACAAGCGTAGTCGCCCCCGGGGCCGCCCGGCTACACAGGTACACCGTTCCGCCAGGGCAGAACGCGCGGTGTGTCATCGGTTCGACGTCGCCGTCAGCTTCTGCAGGTCCTGAAGCCGAAGGGCGAGTAGGCCGGGCAGTAACCGATAGCCGCGGTGGCGAGCGGGATCAGGCCGAGCCAGCCCCACGCAGTCTGCGGCCCGACGAAGACCAGACTGAGGATGGCCAGGCCCAGAACGGCCCGGGCGATGCGGTCAATGCCGCCGACATTGCGCTGGAACATGATAAGCCTCTCCGAGTTGAAGAAACGCGGTGCGTTTCATGGGGCAGCATAGGCGGAGGAGCGCAGGGCGGTCAGTGACTTAGTCACAGGCAAAGCAATAATACTTGAACAACTGTTCATATGTGCACATACTCCCTCCATGACGCGCGTGAACGACGATCAACTGACTGAACTGGGCGACATGTTCCGCATGCTGAGCGATCCGACCCGGCTCGGAATTGTCCTGAGTTGCATGGATGCCCCCCTGAGCGTCAGCGAAATTGCCAGCCAGGTGAACGCAACGTCGTCCCTGGTGAGTCACCACTTGCGGCTGCTGCGGGCAACCCGGCTGGTGCGAGGCGCTCGCGAGGGGCGTCGCGTCATGTATGTCGTCAGTGACGACCACGTGCGCACCATGTTGCAGAACATGGTCGAGCACATCCATGAAGAGCAAGGAGACCACCATGAGTGATTCCGACAAGGTGAAGTGCGCCTGCCCCGATTGCGTCTGCCGCGTGAACCCGAACGAGGCGATCCAGCGTGACGGTCGCCCTTATTGTGGCGAAGCCTGCGCGAATGGCCACAGTGAGGGTAATGGCTGCGGCCACAAGAACTGCGGCTGCCACGGCTGACACCGCAGAAGCCGCCTGACCTCCGCTTGCCGCGCCGCGTCGCGTCGGACGTGGGAAGCGGGTGTCCGTTGCTCATCGCGGGGCCCTGTCTGCCACCGCAATGCCGGATATGGCATCA
This sequence comes from Natronocella acetinitrilica, assembly GCF_024170285.1. Taxonomy (NCBI): domain Bacteria; kingdom Pseudomonadati; phylum Pseudomonadota; class Gammaproteobacteria; order Chromatiales; family Ectothiorhodospiraceae; genus Natronocella; species Natronocella acetinitrilica. Next base: position 670,208 of record NZ_JALJXV010000001.1, on the reverse strand, counting down.
TGCGCAGCTTTCCGCCACAGCCTGACTCACAATCACTGGAGGCACCGTGAAAGCAATCCGCGTCCATGCATTTGGCGAACCCAAGGCCCTGCAGCTCGACACCGTGGCCGACCCGAAACCGGCTCCCGGTCAGGTGCTGGTAAAAGTACAGGCGGTGGGCATCAACCCGGTTGAGACCTACATCCGCGCCGGCCAATACGCAAAACTGCCCGACCTCCCCTACACGCCCGGCCACGACGCCGCAGGCACCGTGGCCGCCGTCGGCGAAGGCGTGGATCGCGTTGCCGTGGGCGACCGGGTCTACGTGGCCGGCACGCTCTCCGGGGCCTACGCCGAGATGACCCTGGCGGACCAGAGCAAGGTCCACCCGCTGCCGGATTCGATCAGCTTTCAACAGGGCGCGGGTATCGGCGTTCCCTACACCACTGCCTACCATGCCCTCTTTCAGCGCGGTCACGGAATCGCCGGTGAGACGGTACTTATTCATGGTGCGACCGGTGGTGTGGGTATTGCCGCGTTGCAGTTGGCGAAAGCCGCCGGGCTGACCGTCATCGCCACCGGCGGCACCGAGGCCGGGCGTGCACTGCTGGCCGATCAGGGCGCTGACGTGGTGCTGGATCACCGCGATCCCAAACACATGGATGCCGCCCTGGCAGCCACCGGGGGACGTGGCGTGGACGTGATCCTGGAAATGGTGGCCGACGCCAACCTGGGTGTCGATCTGCCAGCGCTGGCCCATGGCGGTCGCGTGGTGGTCATCGGCAGCCGGGGTGACGTGGAGATCAACGCCCGCAACCTGATGCAGCGCCGGGCCCAGGTGCTGGGCGCTGCCCTGGCCCTGGTGACGCCGGAGGAGTACCGCAGCGCCCATGCGGCCATCGGCGCTGGCCTGCGCAACGGGTCGCTGAAACCGGTCATTGCCCGGGAGTTGAAGCTGGAACAGGCCGCCGAGGCTCATGTCTCGGTCATGGAACCCGGCGCCCGGGGCAAGATCGTGCTGGTGCCCTGAGGCGACGGATTCCGGTTGTCATGTCGTTGCGCCGTGCCAATCGTAGGGTGCGTTAGGCCGAAGGCCGTAACGCACCGCAAACCGGCCTATCGGGATACTCACGCCTCGGTCTCCGGCATCAAGTGGGCGTGAAGCAGCTTGAACTGGTCGCTCATGGTGTCGGCGCCGGCTCGGGCTTGCGCCAGGCGCTCCAGGTCATGCTGCACTTCAAGCCAGTCCTGCTCGGTCAGGCTGTGGCGAATGCGCGGGAAAACAGTCTGTTCTTCCTTGCGCATGTGCCGCTGCTGGGCAGTCACGTAGCATCGCCCGGCATGTTCCAGCCTGTCCTTGGGCACCATGGTTTCTGCATCCACGTCTTCACACAGGGCGAGAAACGCCATCCCCAACTCATGCAACAGGCCATGCTCACGGCCAAGATCCTGCACGAACTCACGGGCAGCCGCATCCCGGCGATGCAGTTGTCGGAACACCACGTCCTCGAAACCATGGTGAAACAGGTCGGGATACCGAGTCAGGTAGTACATGGCATCCAGCAGCAATTCCCAGTTCGGATCATCGTCCGCATGCAGAAGGTCAAGCTGACTCTCCACCACATTCAGGACGCGCCGAATTTCCTGGTGTTCACAGAGCAGTTCATCGACAAAGTCAGTCATGACATGCACCTCCGGTACCATGCCTGTCTGTCTTAGCTTAGTCCTCCGCTTGCAGTTTCACCGGACTCCCTGCGCGATCGAAGACCGCGTACCGGGACAGGTCATGCCCTTCGCGAACCGCCTGAACCATTCCCTCGAGGTAACCTCCCGCATCCTCCGTCGTGGGCATGTGGCCGTTTCGCCCACCGAGACTTGAGACCATCATGAGCTGCCAGGGCTCACCCAGGCTGTCCGCCTCTTCGATGATGGCGGCGAGATTGAGCCGGGGCGTCAGTTCCAGATCGGTGGCCATTACCGGCGTCAGGGTGCCTCGACCCCGCGTCACGCCTTTCCGTGTCACGGCCTTGCCATCAGGGCCCGGGTCCGCCCGCAGCAGCAAGATCAGTAGGCGCTGGGGCTCGGGCTCCGCCAGCCCGGCCGTTTTCAGGTCATCGAAACTCGTGATTTGCATCAATTTGCTCCGTCTATTGGATGAGCATTGATTCGCTGGCATCCAGGTCGATTCCCTTGATGTCGGCCTCGCCCGCCAGCAGGCGAATATACTGATGAATGGCGCGGCGGCGGGTTCGCTCTTCCAGGTACTCCTTGATCTTGGTCTTTGCGGCGTCGAAGGGCAGTTGTTCGCCGGGTATCCGTTGCAGCACTTCCACCACATGAAAGCCGTAGCGGGTTTCCACCGGCCGGCCGGCAAGACCAACCGGCAGGCGCAGCACCACGTCTTCGAATTCCGGCACCGTCTGGCCACGGCTGACCTGCCCCAGGTGACCTCCTTCCGCCGAGGACGAACACCGGGAATGGGCAGCCGCCATTGCCGGGAATGCGCGAGGCTCCTGCTCCAGTCGGCTCAGCAGTGCTTCTGCTTGCTCCCGGGCAACATCACGGCCATCCATGTCTTCTGGCGCCGCCGCCAGCAGGATGTGCCTGACCTCCACCAGGTCGGGGCTGCGGAAGGCTTCGAGGTTCTGCTCGTACCAGCGTCTACACTCGTCCTCCTCGGCGGCAGGCATGTTCACCTCACGCTCCACCAGTGCATCCAGCGCCGCATCCTGCCCTTCAGGGTCGTCCGGCACGGTGAGGTCTACCTGCCGGGCTCGCTGCAGCATGAGTTCCCGCACCGTGAGCGCCACCGCAGCCCGCCGCCAGGCATGGCGCGGGTCAGCGCCCGGTTCCTGGTGGTGCGCCGATTCGATATTGATCTCCCGGGAGCTGATCTCCCGGCCATTGACTTGAATGCTCATCAGTGTGTCTCCGTGGGCTTTGATCGGGGGCCGGGTTTGACGGGAGGAGCGGGATGGCTTTCAAGGACACGCCGTAAATACATCCATGTAGGCTCGTATGCGAGGTCCCTCTCGCATACGGTCCTTGAAAGCCACCCCGCTCCTCCCGTCAAACCCTCAACAAGTCGCCGTGGTTCGGTTGGGTTGGTTCGGGGTTTATCGTCGGGGACCGTCAGCGACAGGGATGTCGCTGTCGAGCCCCCATGGATGGGTTCACGGCGTGTCCCCGACGATAAACCCCGAACCAACCCAACCGAACCACGGCACAGTCACCACTTCACATGGCCGTCCGCCGACGCACCACCTGGTACGCCCTGCCGATGTACCCGTAAGGCACGCTCCACACATGCACCAGCCGGGTGAATGGAAAAATGAAGAACATGACCATCCCGAGGAACATGTGGATCTTGTAGATCCAGTGGACATCGATGATGGTGTCCGCCGCGTTAGGCTGGAAGGTCACCAGACGCTGCGCCCAGGTGGAGATCTGCACGATGACTTCCCCGCTCAGGTGGCCGGTGGACACGAAGATGGTCAGCAACCCGGTGGCGAGCTGGGCGAACAGCAGATACAGGATGAACATGTCCATGGGGCTGCCGGTACGCCGCACCCGGGGATTCACCGTGCGCCGGTAGGCCAGAATCAACATGCCCGCGAGGCAGATGACCCCGAAGAACCCGCCGATGAGGATGGCGAGGAGTTGCTTGGCGCCGGAGGTCATGCCGAGAGCCGTGTACACGGCGTAGGGTGTCAGCAGCCCCACCAGGTGCCCGAAGAACAACGCGATCACGCCAATGTGGAACAGATAGCTGCCAAGCCGGAACAGGGGATCATTGGACAGCATCTGGCTGGAGCCTGTCCGCCAGGTGTACTGGCTCTTTTCGTAGCGCAGCAAGCTGCCCAGGAGGAACACGCTTCCCGCGATGTAGGGGAAGACACCAAAGGCGAGTTCATGAAGGTAGAGGTACATGTTATGACTCCTCGGTCACGGTCTTGCGACGGTCAGTCCACTCCACGGGTACCGCCTGGCCAGTGTTGGTCCTGGCGCCACCGCAGCCATCGGTGGGGCCGAAGATCACCGGCTCCTCCGCCCAGACACGATCCAGCGCCTCGGGGGTATCGTCCCGCTCTTCCTCGCTGAGCTGGCGGCGGAAATCGGCATCCGGCTCCGCCACTTCACCCAGTTCGAGCAGCGCCTGGAACAGCGCCGCGTAACTACTTTCCCGCTGCTGCAAGCGCCCATGCAGCAACAACAGCAGATGGGCCACTTCCTGCAGCCACTCCCGGGCATCCTGCTCGGGCAACCGGGAACAGAACTCCAGGAACAGCGGCACGTAGTCCGGCAGCTCATTGGCGGCGATGTCCAGGCCCTGCTTCCGGTAGATGTCCTGCAGATCCACCATGGCCTGCCCCCGATCCCGGGACTCGCCGTGAACGTGCTCGAAAAGGTGCAGGGACAATGCACGGCTGCGATCGAACAGGCCCACATAGGCGGCCTGCAGATCAAGCAGATCCTCGCTTTGCCAATGACGGATCAGATCGATGAGTTGCCGGCGTGTCACGGAGGACAGCCGCCGCTCGGCACCCACCATGTCCACCAGTTCGCCGGCATGGCGCTGCAGCGTCTCATCCGGGTAGTGCAGCATCACGGCAATGGCCTTGAGCGTTTGCATCACGACTCCTCCCGCTCGGTTTCCGGCTTGCGGGTCTTGAATTCGACCTTGGCAGGAAATGCCCGCCGGCTGGCCCGCTTGCCACCGAAAATGTCCGTCGGCGTGGACCCGGTGCTGGCGGTCTGACAACCATCACCGAAGCTGAAGCCACAGCCCGCCCGCTCCCCGTAGGCGTCATCCAGGGACAGCTCACGCTTCGCCGTGGGGATGTCGAAACGGTCCTCGTAGTTGGCGATGGCCATGATCCGGTACATGTCCTCCACCATCTCCTCGCTGAGGCCGACCCGCTCCAGCACGCTGTAGTCAGGCTCGCCATCCACGGTCTGGCTGCGCTTGAAGTGACGCATGGCCAGCATGCGCTCCAGGGCCTTGATCACGGGCCGTTCATCGCCAGCGGTGAGCATGTTGGCCAGGTACTTGACGGGGATACGCAGGGACTTCACATCCGGGATCAGGCCATTGGTCTCGATGGCCCCGGCATCCGCCGCCGACTGGATGGGCGAGAGGGGCGGGATGTACCAGACCATGGGCAGGGTGCGGTACTCCGGGTGCAGCGGGAAGGCCACCTTCCAGTCCATGGCCATCTTGTAGACCGCGGAGCGCTTGGCCGCCTCGAGCCAGTCGTCGGGGATGCCTTCCTTGCGCGCCGCCTCGATCACCGCCGGGTCGTGGGGATCAAGGAAGATGCGCATCTGCTGCTCGTAGAGATCCTGCTCGGAGGCAGTTGAAGCCGCTTCCTTGATCAGGTCCGCGTCGTAGAGCACAACGCCCAGGTAGCGAATCCGCCCTACACAGGTCTCGGAACACACCGTGGGCTGGCCCACCTCGATGCGCGGGAAACAGAAGGTGCACTTCTCCGACTTTCCAGATTGCCAGTTATAGTAGATCTTCTTGTAGGGACAGCCGGAGACGCACATGCGCCAGCCGCGGCATTTGTCCTGGTCGATGAGAACGATGCCGTCTTCCTCCCGCTTGTAGATCGCGCCGGAGGGGCAGGACGCCACGCAGGTGGGGTTCAGGCAGTGCTCGCAGAGCCGGGGCAGGTACATCATGAAGGTGTTTTCGAACTGCCCGTACATCTGCTTTTCCACGTCCTTGAAGTTGTAGTCCTTCGACCGCTTGGCGAACTCGCCGCCGAGGATCTCCTCCCAGTTCGGTCCCCACTCGATCTTGTCCATGGGCTGCCCGGTGAGCGCCGAGAAGGGCTTGGCTACCGGCTGGTGCTTGGAGTCTGGTGCGTTGTGCAGCCGCTGGTAGTCGTAGTTGAACGGCTCGTAGTAGTCGTCGATGCCGGGCAGATCCGGGTTGGCGAAGAGATTGGCGAATATCCGCCACTTGCCACCCGCCTTGGGCTGCAGATCCCCCTTGCGCAGGCTCCAGCCGCCTTTCCACTTGTCCTGGTTCTCCCAATCCTTCGGGTAGCCGATGCCGGGCTTGGTCTCGACGTTGTTGAACCAGGCGTACTCCATGCCCTCGCGCGACGTCCACACGTTCTTGCAGGTCACGGAGCAGGTATGGCAGCCGATGCATTTGTCGAGATTCAGTACCTTTCCAATCTGTGCGCGGACTTTCATGCCTGCTCCTCCGCCTGGTAAATGCTTTCGTCGTCGCCTTCCAGCCAGTCGACCCGGTTCATCTTGCGCAGCACCACGAACTCGTCCCGGTTGGAACCGACAGTGCCGTAGTAGTTGAAGCCGTAGCTGAGCTGGGCGTAACCGCCGATCATGTGGGTGGGCTTGAGCACGGCCCGGGTCACGGAGTTGTGGATACCGCCCCGCTCGCCGCTGATCTCCGATCCGGGGGTGTTCACCAGCTTCTCCTGGGCGTGGTACATCATCACCATGCCTTCGGGCACCCGCTGGCTGACCACCGCCCGGGCCACCAGGGCACCGTTGCTGTTGAAGCACTCGATCCAGTCGTTATCGACGATCCCGACCTTCTGGGCGTCGGTCTCGCTCATCCATACGCAGGGGCCGCCGCGAGACAACGTCAGCATCAGCAGGTTTTCGCTGTAGGTGCTGTGGATACCCCACTTCTGGTGGGGCGTGATCCAGTTCAGCGCAATCTCCTCGTTACCGTTGCCCCGCACCCCCTGGATGCTCTGGGTGGTGCGCATATTCACCGGTGGCTTGTAGAGCACGAAGCCCTCGCCGAAAGCACGCATCCACTTGTGATCCTGGTAGAGCTGCTGGCGGCCGGTGAGGGTGCGCCAGGGAATCAGCTCGTGGACGTTGGTGTAGCCGGCGTTGTAGGACACATGCTCGGATTCCAGTCCCGACCAGGTGGGCGAGGAGATGATCTTGCGCGGCTGGGCGACGATGTCCCGGAAGCGGATCTTGTCGTCCTCCCGGGGCAGGGCCAGGTGGGTGTGATCCCGCCCGGTCTGTTTGCCGAGCGCCGCCCATGCCTTCACCGCCACCTCGCCGTTGGTCTCCGGCGCGAGGGTCATGATGACCTCGGCGGCGTCGATGGCCGTCTCGATGCGCGCCATGCCGCGGTTCACCCCCTCGCCCAGGTGACGGCCGTTGAGATCGCCCAGCAGCTTCACCTCGTGCTCTGTATTCCAGGCAATCCCCTTGCCGCCATTGCCGATCTTGTCCATCAGCGGCCCAAGGGCGGTGAACCGGGCGTAGACGTTGGGGTAGTCGCGCTCCACCGCCACCAGGTTTGGCATGGTCTTGCCGGGGATGGGCTCGCATTCGCCCTTGCGCCATTCCTGCACATCGAAGGGCTGCGCCAGCTCCGCCGGGCTGTCGTGGAGGATGGGCAGGGCAACGATATCGGTTTCCTTGCCCAGGTGATTCGGCGCAAGCTCGGAGAATGTCCGGGCAATACCCTTGTAGATGTCCCAGTCACTGCGGGACTCCCAGCAGGGGCTCACCGCCTCGGACAGCGGGTGAATGAACGGGTGCATGTCCGAAGTATTGAGATCGTTCTTCTCGTACCAGGTGGCGGTCGGTAGCACCACGTCGGAGTAAAGGCAGGTGGTGGACATGCGGAAGTCCAGTGTCACCAGCAGATCCAGCTTCCCGTCGGTGTTCTCGTCCCGCCACACCACTTCCATGGGCTTTTCCTCGCCCTCCTCGCCCAGATCCTTGCCCTGGACACCATGGGCCGTGCCCAGCAGGTGCTTGAGGAAGTACTCATGGCCCTTGCCACTGGAGCCAAGCAGGTTGGAGCGCCAGATGAACAGGTTGCGGGGGAAGTTCACCGGGTTGTCGGGATCCTCGCAGGCCATGGCCAGGCGACCGCTCTTGAGCTGCTCCACCACGTAGTCCTTCGGCTCCTTGCCGGCCTCCGCTGCCTGTCGCGCCACCTCCAGCGGGTTGGCGGCGAGTTGGGGTGCCGATGGCAGCCAGCCCATGCGCTCGGCGCGGACATTGAAGTCGATCATGCTGCCCTGGAACTGGGAGGCGTCAGCCAGCGGCGAGAGCATGTCGGAGACGTGGAGCTTCTCGTAGCGCCACTGGTCCGTGTGGGCGTAGAAAAACGAGGTGGAATTCATGTGCCGCGGTGGCCGCGCCCAGTCCAGGGCGAAGGCAAGCGGCTGCCAGCCGGTCTGCGGCCGCAGCTTTTCCTGTCCCACGTAGTGGGCCCAGCCACCGCCGCTCTGGCCAATGCACCCGCAGAACACCAGCATGTTGATGATGCCGCGGTAATTCATGTCCATGTGGTACCAGTGGTTGAGGCCGGCACCGAGAATGATCATGGACTTGCCCTGGGTCTTGTCGGCGTTGCGGGCGAACTCCCGGGCCACGCTGATCACGTGCTGCGGCTTGACCCCGGTAATCTGCTCCTGCCAGGCCGGGGTATAGGGCAGGTTATCGTCATAGCTGCTCGGCGTGTTCGGGCAGTCCAACCCGCGATCCACACCGTAGTGGGCGGTGATCAGGTCGAACACCGAGGCCACCAGCACCTCCTCGCCGTCGGCGAGCTGGATCCGGCGCACCGGCACCTTGCGGTAGATCACGTCCTCCTGGGGGTTGGGGGTGAAGCGGCCGAGCTCATGCTCCTTGCCGCCGAAGTAGGGGAAGCCGACGTCGGCCACGTCGTCCCTGCCCTCCAGATGGGAAAGCTGGAGCTGTGTCTTCTTGCCGCCGGCCTCCTTCTCTTCCAGGTTCCAGCGGCCGTCCTCGCCCCAGCGGAAGCCGATGGCGCCGTTGGGCACCACCACCTTGCCGCTCTTCTCGTCGAAGGCCACCGTCTTCCACTCGGGGTTGTTCTTCTGCCCCAGGGACTTGTCGAAGTCCGAGGCGCGCAGCAGCCGGCCCGCCTGGTAGCCCTTGTCGGTCTTGTCCAGCCGCACCAGGCAGGGCATGTCGGTGTACTTGCGGGCGTAGTCGGTGAAGTAGGCGCTGGGCTTGTCGACGTGGAATTCCTTGAGGATCACGTGGCCGAAGGCCATGGCCAGGGCGGCGTCGGTGCCCTGCCTCGGCGCCAGCCACAGGTCGCCGAACTTGGAAGCCTCGGAGTAGTCCGGGCAGACAGTGACGATCTTCGCGCCCTTGTAGCGCACCTCGGTCATGAAGTGGGCGTCGGGGGTGCGGGTCTGGGGCACGTTGGAGCCCCACATCATGATGAAGCTTGAGTTGTACCAGTCGGCGGACTCCGGCACGTCGGTCTGCTCGCCCCAGGTCTGCGGCGAGCTGGGGGGCAGGTCGCAGTACCAGTCGTAAAAGCTCATGCAGACCCCGCCGATCAGCGACAGGTACCGCGAGCCGGCGGCGTAGGACACCATGGACATGGCGGGGATCGGCGAGAAGCCGATGATGCGGTCCGGGCCGTACTTGCGCGCCGTGTAGACGTTGGCGGCGGCAATCATCCGGTTGACCTCGTCCCAGGTGGAGCGCACCAGCCCGCCCTTGCCCCGGCGCGACTTGTACTGCCGGCTCTTTTCCGGGTCCTCGACGATGGAGGCCCAGGCGTCCACCGGGTCGTCGTGACGCTGCAGCGCCTCGCGCCACAGCCGCAGCAGATGGCCCCGCACCATGGGGTGCTTGAGACGGTTGGCGCTGTAGATGTACCAGGAGTAGCTCGCCCCCCGGGCGCAGCCCCGTGGCTCGTGGTTGGGCATGTCGGGCCGGGTGCGGGGGTAATCGGTCTGCTGGGTCTCCCAGGTCACCAGGCCATTCTTGAGGTAGATCTTCCAGCTGCAGGCGCCAGTGCAGTTGACCCCGTGGGTGGAGCGCACCACCTTGTCGTGCTGCCAGCGGCTGCGGTAGGCGTCCTCCCAGCGGCGGGAATCCCCGGTGGTCACACCGTGGCCGTCGGAGAACTCACCCTCCACACGCTGGAAAAAGGTCAGTCGGTCGAGAAAGAAACTCATTGTCGTCTCCTCGCGTTCTCGGTTCGTGTTTCAGCAGGGCACCGGCGCGTTGCGGCGCGAGTAGTACCACCAGGTGATTGCAATGCAGCTGACGTAAAAGGCGATGAATACCCAGAGCGCCCCCTCGACACCGCCGGTCAGCGAGATCGAGGTGCCGTAGCTGCGGGGAATGAAGAACGCGCCGTAGGCGCCGATGGCGGAAGTGAAGCCGAGCACGGCGGCGGCCTCCTTGTTGGCGTCGATCACCGCCTGTTTCTCGGCGGCCTCGCCCTTGCCCTCGACGTCGCGCAGGCGCTCGGTCATGAAGATCACGGGGATCATGCGGAAGGTGGAGCCGTTGCCGATGCCGGTGGTGAGGAACAGCACCATGAACATGGCGAAAAAGCCCCAGAAATTGCCCGGACCGGCGGCACTGGGCAAAAACCACATCACCCCCACCACCGCCAGGGCCATCACCACGAAGTTCCAGAAGGTGACCTTGGCACCGCCCCACTTGTCCGACATCCAGCCGCCCACGGGGCGGATCAACGCACCCACCAGCGGCCCGAGGAAGGCGAACTGGGTGCCGTCCACCGCCGGGAACTGGCTGTTGATGAGCATGGGGAAGCCGGCGGAATAGCCGATGAAGGAGCCGAAGGTGCCGAGGTAGAGCCAGCACATGATCCAGTTGTGCTTGCGCTTGAAGATGATGGCCTGCTCCCGGAACGAGGCCCGGGCATTGGCCAGGTCATTCATGCCGAACCAGGCGGCCAGCGCCGCCAGCACCAGGAACGGCACCCAGATGAAACCCGCGTTCTGCAGCCACATGGGCCGGGTGACATCACCGTGCTCGTAGGTCAGCGGCTCGCCGCCGAAGGCGCCGAACACGCCGGCCACGATCACCAGCGGCACCACGAACTGCACGATGCTCACCCCCAGGTTCCCCAGGCCCGCGTTCAGGCCCAGCGCCGTGCCCTTTTCCGCCTTGGGGAAGAAAAATGAGATGTTGGCCATGCTGGAGGCGAAGTTGCCGCCGCCGAATCCACAGAGCACCGCCAGCAGTGCCATGACCCAGAAGGGGGTGTCCGGATTCTGGGTGGCAAAGCCGATGCCCAGCGCCGGGAGCAGCAGCGAGGCGGTGCTGATGGCGGTCCAGCGGCGACCGCCGAAAATCGGCACCATGAAGGAGTAGAAAATCCGCAGCGTGGCGCCGGAGAGCCCCGGCAGCGAGGCCAGCCAGAACAACTGGTTGGTGGTGTACTCGAAGCCCACCCGGGGCAGGTTCACCACCACCACCGACCACACCATCCACACGGCGAAGGCCAGCAGCAGGCAGGGGATGGAGATCCACAGGTTGCGGTTGGCCACCCGCTTGCCGGTCTCCTGCCAGAAAGTCTTGTCCTCCGGGCTCCAGTCGTCGATGACGCGTCCCGGTCCGGTCTGTTTGGCAGTGGTCGAAGTGCTTGCCATGGTCATCACCCGCGGGTTTGAGGCCTAGAGAGTCCGGTCGGCGAGGTAGTCGGCATCGCCCAGTTGCGCGCGCTGAATCACGATGGCGCGGCGCTCGGTCCACCACATCCAGATCAGAGACACGCCGGTGACGCCGAACAGCAGCATGAAGACGGTGCTGGAGACCCCGGTGACGTCCACCAGGGCGCCGAACATGATGGGCAGCAGGAAGCCGCCGAGCCCGCCGGCCAGACCGACGATGCCCGAGACCACGCCGATGTTGCGGTCGTAGTCGTCGGAGATGTACTTGAACACCGAGGCCTTGCCGACACCCCAGGCAATGCCGACGACGAACAGCAGCGCCGTGAACAGCCAGACGTTGACGCCGAAGGAGAAGGTCACCGCCGTGCCGTCGCGCTGATACACCGCGTACTCGGTGTACGGATACGACATGACGAACAGGCAGACGAAGCTCGACCACATGCACCACCAGGTCACGGTGTGGGCGCCGAAGCGGTCGGACAGCCAGCCACCGAACGCGCGGACCACACCCGAGGGCAGCACGAAGATGGTGGCGATCAGGGCGGCAAGCTGCAGGCCGATGCCGTATTCCATGATGTAGTAGCGGGTCAGGTACAGGGACAGTGCGACGTAGCCACCGAACACCACCGAGTAGTACTGGCAGTACTTCCACACCTTGGGGTCGCGCAGCAGCGAGAGCTGTTCGCCGAAGGTGGCCTGACCCACCTGGGCGCGCTCCGGCTCCGGGTAGGTGAAGATCCAGAACAGCACCACCGTGACCAGCATGGCCAGCGCGTAGACGCTCGGCACCGCCTGCCAGCCCCAGATCACCACGATGGTCGGCGCCACGTACTTGGTCAGCGCCGCCCCGGCGTTGCCAGCGCCGAAGATCCCCATGGCGAAACCCTGCTGCTCCCGGGGAAAGAAGCGCGCCGTGTAGGCGATACCCACCGAGAAGGAACCACCAGCGACGCCGATGAGGGCGCCGAGCACGAGCAACTGCCAGTAGGCCGTTGCAAACTGGAGCAGGTACATGGGAATGACGGTGGCCAGCATGGTGGCGGCGAACACCGGCCGCCCGCCGATGCGATCCGCCAGCATGCCCAGCGGCAGCCGGATCAGTGAGCCGGTGAGTATGGGGATGGCCGTAAGAATGCCGAACTGGGTCTCATTCAGACCCATTTCGTCGGCGATGGGGTTACCGATGACACCGAAAACCACCCAGATCGCGAAACAGATGGTAAAGGCGCCGGTGTTGGCGGTGAGCACGGACAGTTGCTTGCGGCGATCCGAAACCATGGCGGTCTCCTACTGTGATAGCGCCGACGCTAGGTCCAGCCGATCACCGCAGACTTGATCCGGATCAATGCCCTTGACTGGGGAAAACTCATTCTGATCAGGGCCCTACCTCCAAGTAGGTATTGGATGAGAGCGGCATTAAACATTGAAATTGAATGACTTAGGCATGGATTGCGGAGTGGATGAAGGGCTGGATGAGACGAAGCCGAATCTTTGGGGGTAGTCACGAAGCACGGGGTATGCGGGCGCTGCCGCTGGTCCTGCGGGTGGGGCTATCGCTGGGCGCCATCGCCGGGCTGGCGCTGTTCACCATGATCGCCTCCATCATGATTGCCGACACCGCCAGGGATGATGCCGCCGCCATCAACCAGGCCGGTTCGCTGCGCATGCAGACTTACCGAATGCTGAACCTGGCTCGTCAGGGTGATGAACAGCAGGGGCTGCAAGAGGCCATGAACCACTTCGAACGCAATCTCAAGTCACCGGCCCTGCAGGCCGAGCTTGTCGACAGCGATTCGGCGCTGGCGCGGAAGCATGGTGAGATCACCGGGCTGTGGACGAACCAGCTGCAACCAGCCCTGAAAAACGACGAGGCGAACGCGGCAACCGCGGCAGACGCCTTCGTGGCAGAGCTGAATACGCTGGTAGCGACTCTGCAGCAACACGCGGAGACCCGTATTGAACTGCTGCGCCTGATCCAGGGCATCGCAATCTTTCTCACCATTGCCCTGGTCTTTGCCACCATGTACAGCCTGAATACCGGGCTCGTCGGCCCCCTGCGCGAACTGAAACGGGCCGCCGTGCGGGTCCGCCGGGGGGATATGTCCGTGCGGGTCACCCACACCGGCGAAGACGAACTGGGCGCCATGGGGCGTGCCTTTAACACCATGGCGGAAAGCCTGGAGGGCATGCACGGCCAGCTTGAGCGGGACGTCCGCGTCAAGACGCAACACCTGCGGCGCAGCAACGAGGCGCTGAAGCTGCTCTACGAACTGGCCCGCAGCATGACGCCCGACGGGCCGGAAGCCCGTAACCTGCAACGCACGATCACGCGCCTGGCGGAGGTCGTCGGCACCGGCACGGTGTGGCTCTGCCTGAACGGCGAGGGGCAGAGCGGCGACCAGTGGATTTGCAGTGACAGTGGCGAGCGGGACGCAAGCGCCATGCCCAGCCACAGGCCCGGACGACCTGGCAAGGGCAGTGAGCCCGGCGAGATTCACGTTCCCCTGCTGGACGGCGAAACTCGGCTCGGCGCGCTGTTCGTGCAGCATGGCCCCGGCGACATCCCTGAGCCGTGGAAGCTGCGACTGCTCGAGGCCGTGGCCGACCAGATTGCCACCGGGCTTGCCCGGGGGCGGCAGTCACGGGAGCAGCGGCGACTGTCACTGCTGGAAGAGCGCGCCATCATCGCCCGGGAGTTGCATGACTCCCTGGCCCAGTCCCTGTCCTACCTCAAGATTCAGCTCTCCCGGCTGCAGACCCTGGAACAGCGACAGGAGCATGACCGGATTCCGGCGGTGCTCGCCGAGCTGCGCCATGGACTTAACGCAGCCTATCGCCACCTGCGCGATCTCATCGCCAACTTCCGCCTGTCGGTGGATGAACCGGACCTGGAGACGGCGCTAAAGGCAACCGTGCGGGAATTCGCACGACAGGGCGGCATCCCCGTCGGGCTGGACATCCGCATGAATGGTCACCGCCTCGATGCCAACGCCGAGGTGCACCTGATTCACGTCGCCCGGGAGGCACTGACCAATGTGCTGCACCATGCCAATGCCCGCGAGGCCGCCGTCACCCTGACGCTCAGCCAGGAGCGTGGTATCGAACTGCTCATCGACGACGACGGCTGTGGCATACCGGAGCACTACGAGCGCGTTCATCACTTCGGCACCCGCATCATGCAGGAACGGGCACGCCATCTCGGCGGGCTGTGCAGCGTCGAGACCCGCCCTGGTGGCGGAACCCGCGTTCGGCTGCAGTGCCCGCTGGACACGGATACGGAAGCACGCACCGGGACCAACGCATGACAAGGACACCGATCCGGGTGCTCGTGGTGGATGACCACCCCCTGCTCCGCCGTGGTGTGGAGCAATTGCTGGAACTGGAAGCCGACTTCGAGCACGTGGGCGAGGCCAGCAGTGGCGAGGATGCGCTACCCCTGGCCCGGGAGACGCGCCCGGATCTCATCCTGCTGGACCTGGACATGCGCGGGCTGGGCGGGGTGGCTACGCTGGCGGCGCTGCGCGAGGCGGGCGTCAATGCACGGGTGGTGATGCTGACCGTCTCCGACCGATCGGCCGATGTGGTGGCGGCGCTGCGGGCCGGCGCCGACGGCTACCTGCTCAAGGACATGGAGCCGGAACAATTGCTGGAGCGCCTGCGCCAGGTGGCGGCCGGCGGCATGGTGGTGAGCGAACGGCTGGCCGGCGCCCTCGCCCAGGCACTGCAGCCCCCGAGCAAACCCCATAACGGAGAGGACCACCTCACCGGTCGCGAGCAGGAGATCCTCGGCCATATCGCCCGGGGGCTCAGCAACAAGATGATCGCCCGGGAGCTGGACGTGACCGAGGGCACGATCAAGGTGCACGTCAAGAATCTGCTGAAAAAGCTCGGGTTGCGGTCACGCGTGGAGGCCGCAGTGTGGGCGGTGAATCGGGGGGCGGGATAATGCGACCGGGCGCAGTGCCGATAACGACCGCCGAATCGGTGCGTTACGGCCTTCGGCCTAACACACCCTACGTGTGGACGTGCCTGCTGTAGGGTGCGTTAGCGCGAAGCGCGTAACGCACCGATTCGGCGGTCGTCATGCCGCCCTGCAAGTCTAATGGCACAAACGACCGGCGGGTGCGCCGCGCGAGTTGATATCGTCCTTACAGCACACCCTCGATGGCCTCGCGCAGCTCCCGGCTGTCCGGGGTCACGCGGCTGGGGAAGGCGCCGACCACCTGACCGTCGCGGTCGACGACGTACTTGTGGAAATTCCAACGCGGTTCTTCCGACTGGCGGGCGATTTCCTGGAACAGCGGATGGGCCTGATCGCCGCGCACGCTGATGGGGGCGAACATGTCGAAGGTGACGCCGTAGTTCACCCGGCAGACCTGGGCGGTTTCCGCCTCGTCATCGACTTCCTGGCGGAAATCGTTGCTGGGAAAGCCCACCACCCTGAGCCCCCGGTCACGATAGGCCTGATACAGTTCCTCCAGACCGGCGAACTGGCCGGTGAAGCCGCAGCGGCTGGCGGTATTCACCACCAGCAACGGTACTCCATCGTAGGCATCCCGCAGGTTCACGGTGTCGTCGGAATGCAGCAGCCGCAGCTCATGATTGAACATCCGCTCTCGATCCACGGTCGACTCTCCGGCATGGGCCTGCGCGACGGCAAGGCCGATCAACAGGGCAAACAGGGCTGACAAACGCATGGCCATTCTCCCTTTTCAGTGTTGCTCAGACCGCTTGGCGAGCCGCAGGTTCTGATGCCGGACACATCCGCCACACCCGCGCTGTCGGTCATCATACCGGCCTGGAACGAATCAGCACTGCTGCCGGGCACGCTGGCAGCCCTGCACGAGGCCGTGGCCGCAAGCGGTGTGGCTGCCGAGATCATCGTGGTGGATAACGATTCCGACGACGACACCGCCAGGGTGGCCAAGGACGCGGGAGCCCGTGTCGTGCATGAACCGCGGCGCGGCATCGCCTGCGCCCGAAACGCCGGCGCCGCCCGGGCCGGCGCCCGCATTCTGCTGTTTCTCGATGCCGACACCCAGGTGGACGCGACGCATCTCGGCGCGGTGATGCGGGCCGTGGATGGTGGCTGGGGCGGCGGCGGCGCACCGCTGGAACTCACCGACATGCGCTATCCGGTGTACCGGCCGGGGGTCACGGTCTGGAACTGGCTGGCACGCCGACTCAACCTCGCCGCCGGCTGCTTTCTGTTCGTACGCCGCGACCTGCATGAGGCCATGGGCGGCTTCGACGAGCGCATCTACGCCGGGGAGGAGATCAACTACTCCAGGCGGCTGGCCCGGCTGGCGCGGCGGGAAGGGCTGCGCTTCGGGATACTCTCGACCCCGCCGGTGCGCAGTTCCGGCCGCAAGACGCACTGGTTCGCACCGTGGCAGCACGTCCTGGTGCTCCTGACATTCGTGCTGTTCCCCGTGGCAGGACGCTTTCGGCGCCTGAGCTGGTTCTGGTACCGGCGGCCAGAATAAGGGCGAGGGATCGACAGACCGCTCGTCGCACGGCCAACTCTGCGGAGTTGACAGCATTTTCGACCGCGCTATGCTCATAACAGATAGCTCAGATACATGAGTTACAGATTATTCTAATAAATAAATAGGGAAGTCTCGTCTCTACCTAACCCAAACTCCTCGCTGGCGGGGTCCTGGTGCCAGTCCACCTCCTGGAGAACAAAGAGCATGAGCACGATTTTGCCCACCATCAGCCGCAAGGCACTGACCACCCTTAGTGTAGGGGCGCTTACTCTAGGCATTTTGTCCGCATCGGTCGCGACCGCTCAGGACACCTATCGCATGCGCATACAGGCGGCTGTCCCGTCCGGAGCCATGTCCTTCGAAATGCTTGAACGTTTCGGAGAACGCCTGGAAATCATGTCCAACGGCGAGTTTGACGTTCGGGTTTTGCCGGGGGGTGCCATCGTGCCATCGAACCAGATTCTGGATTCGGTGAGTGACGGTGTTCTGGAGGCGGGGTTCGCCTGGCCACAGTTCTGGTCCGGCAAGCATCCCGCAACGGCGCTGTTCAGCAACACGCCAGTCTGGGCGATGGCCGGCCTCGACAGCCTCACGCATCTGTCATGGATGTACGAGGGCGGCGGCATCGATCTCTACCATGAACTGCTGCAGGACGAAATCGGCGTCAATGTGGTGTCGTTCTTCGTAACGCCCTCGGGCTGGCAACCCCTTGGCTGGTTCAACAAACCCATCGAGAGCATGGCCGACATGGACGGCTTGCGCTACCGCACGCCCCCCGGGCTCGTGGGTGAAATATTCGATGAGGCAGGGGTCTCCACCGTCTTTATCGGACCACAGGAACTCGTGCCCGCCGCCGAGCGGGGCGTGGTGGATGCAGCCGGCTGGATCAACCCCGTGGAGGATTATCCCCTCGGCTTTCATGACATTTTCAGTCATTACTATCTCGCGAGCGTGCACCAATGGACGGACACGGGTGAAATCGTGATCAACCGCGATTTCTGGGACGGCTTGCCGGATACCCACAAGGAAATGGTGCGCACGGCGGCCATGGCAACCATTCTCGAAACCTACACCAAAGACATCTCCCGCAACGCCGACATGATCCGCCGCTTCGAGGAAGAATTCGGCATCGAAGTTCACCCCACTCCGGCGGACATCAACTCGCAGCTTGTCCAGGCGGGGGAACGGGTGATCAACCGCCATGCCGCGGACAGCGCGATCTACAAGAACATCGTGGATTCGCAGATCGAGTTTGCCCGCAAGGTCAAGCCGTCCTGGGGGGAGGTATTGCGCGCCTATGACAGCCTGGCGGAAGACGCCTTGATCGACTGACGCCGGCTTCGGCAGTTGCCAGCGCAGCCTCGGGGCCTTCCGCCCCCGGGCCGCGTTGGCTTGTGTCAGCCCGCCTATACCGACCGGGAGAGACTCTTGAACGAGGCAAGCACGGGGCGCCCGGCTTCAGGTGCGCAACAACCACCGCCAACGCCACCAATACTGCGGCGGTTTCTCGGGGCCATAGACAGCTTCACCGACTGGACCGGCTGGTTGATCGCCTTTTTGCTGGTTCCGCTCATGATCACCGTGGTGGCGGAGGTGTTCGGCCGCTACATGATGGGCCGCTCGCTATTCTGGTCCTACGACGTTATTTACATGCTCTACGGCAGCCTGTTCATGCTGGGGGCTGCATACACGCTGCTGCACAAGGGACACATTCGCTCGGACTTCATTTACGTCAGCCTGCCGGTGCGCTGGCAGGGGCTGATCGACACAGTGGCGTACGTGGGCTTTTTCTTTCCGGTCATGTTCTTCCTGCTCTGGTACGGCTGGGATAACTTTCAGGATGCGGTGCGTTTGAACGAACGCTCGATCCACAGCGCGTGGGGTCCCGTGCTCTATCCGTTTCGCGCCGTAATCCCTCTGGCGGCACTTATGCTGCTCGTGCAGGGGCTCTCCGAGACCACGAAGAGTCTTCATGCCCTGATCACGGGGAGATGGCCATGAGCGAGGAAATGCTTGGCCTCGCCTTGTTAGCCGGACTTTTCGTGCTGATCATCGTGGGCTTCCCCATAGCCTTCACCCTATTGTTCGTGGCCGTGATCGCCGGCTACAGCGGCATTGGCATGCGCGCGTTCAACCTGATGATCACGCAGGTTGAACGCACCATGGAGATGACCACCCTTGCCGCTATCCCGCTGTTCATCTTCATGGGGCTGATCCTGGAACGCGCAGGGCTGATGGAACGGCTGTTCCATGCCTTTCAGCTGCTATTCGCGCGCGTGCGGGGCTCCTTGTACCTCGCAGTGCTGTCCACCTCCACGCTGTTTGCCATGGCGACCGGCATCGTGGGTGCCTCGGTCACCGTCATCGGGCTGATGGCGGGCCGAATGATGGAGAAAAGTGGGTACGACGTGCGACTGTCCGCCGGAGCCATCGCTGCCGGTGGCACCCTGGGCATTCTCATTCCCCCCAGCATCATGCTGATCGTGCTCGGGCCGATCATCGGGGTTCCCGTACTGCGATTGTTTGCGGCCGTCATTTTCCCCGGTCTACTGCTTGCAGGGCTTTTTATCGCCTACTGCATGATTCGCTCATTCCTGAACCCGAGCCTGGGGCCCCCCTTGCCCCCGGAAAAGCGGGCGCCGAACGTCATGTTCATCGCCAAGGAATTCGCGTTGGGTGTCGTGCCGCTGTTCGTGGTGATTGCCGCAACGCTTGGCAGCATACTCGCGGGCCTTGCAACGCCAACCGAGGCCTCGGGAATGGGCGCCCTGGGTGCCTTGCTGCTTACCATCGCGTACCGCAAGTTCAGCTTCAGAAACTTCAGCGACTCCCTGGCGCAGACCCTGAAGATATCCAGCATGGTGCTGTTCCTGATTGCGGCAGCGAACTACTTCGGCGCCATCTTCTCCATTCTCGGAACGCCCTACCTGATCACGGACTGGCTGCTCGACCTCGGACTGTCGCCGATGGCCCTGCTGATCGTGATTCTCTGCTTCATCTTCGTGCTCGGGTGGTCGCTGGACTGGGCGCCGATCGTCCTGATTCTTGTCCCGGTTGTCTTCCCCGTCATCCAGGAACTGGGCATTAATCCCGTTTGGTTCGGCACCCTGGTGGCCGTCTGCCTGCAGACCGCCTGGTTGACCCCGCCGGTGGCCCTGTCGGCCTATTTCCTGAAGGGGGTCATGCCACACTGGCAGTTGAAGGATATCTACATCGGCATGCTGCACTTCCTCGGGCTGCAGATTCTCGGGCTGTCCCTTGTGGTGATTTTCCCGCAGATCGCCCTCTGGCTCCCGTCCGTCCTGTTCGGTGGCCGCTAAGCATGAAGGAGAAAACCTCATGACCCCCGAACTCAGCGATCTTCTGGGTGAATCTGCAGTCGATGTCCAGGCACGACTGCGCGGCGGTAGCGTGCAAAGCGAGGATCTCCTCACGCTGCTTGAAGGGCACCATGACAGCGTCGATGCGACATTGAACGCGCTCCCGACAACCTGCTTTGCCCGTGCGCGGGGTGCGGCGGTGCGTGCGGGCACGCTCGCACCGCTGCATGGAATGCCTGTTGTGGTAAAGGATCTGACCGCGGTCGCGGGCGTGCGCACCACTTACGGGTCTCCAATCTATCGCGATAACATGCCCACGGAGAGCGACTTCGTGGTGGAACGCATTGAGGCCTCGGGCGGGCTTCCCTATGCCAAGAGCAATACCCCGGAGTTCGGTTGCGGTGGCGTTACCTTCAACGACGTATTGGGGGAAACGCGCAATCCGTGGAATCCGGCCTACACCCCCGGAGGCTCATCGGGTGGCTCGGCGGCGGCACTGGCATCAGGGCAGGCATGGCTGGCCCTCGGATCGGATTTCGGCGGCAGTCTGCGACTGCCGGCCAGTTTCTGCGGCATCGTGGGCCTGCGTCCAACACCAGGTTGCGTGCCGCGAGGCCCGTCAGCCGTTCCGTTTGACCGTCACTGGGTGGAGGGTCCCATGGGCCGATCAGTGGCTGATGTGGCTCTGCTGCTGGATGCACTGGTTGGCCAGGATCGGAGGGATCCCTTGTCGACGCCCCGCGAAGCGGGATTTCTGCAGGCCGTCGACCGACCAACGGACCGGGTACGAATCGCCAGCGTGGGTGGACTCGGACTCGGCGCCCTGGATCCCGTGGTTGAGCAGGCTGTCAATGAAGCCCTCGGGAGGCTCGATACACTGCCGGACTGGGAAGTCATGGATCGCCAGCTTGATCTGGCGGCGGCCCGCGAAGTCTTCGCCGTCCGCCGGGGGCTTTGCTATGCGGCCATGTTCGAATCGTTCCGCCGGGATTCCCCGGAGTTGCTACGGCCAGACATCATCTCCGATCTGGATCGGGGCCTTGGTTTCGATGCCACGACCATTGCCAGGGCAGACCGCTTGCAGGGCGAACTCTGGAAAGCCGCCGAGATCGTGTTCCGGGACGCAGACATACTCGCCTGCCCCACGGTTGTCGTGCCGCCATTCAAGGCAGGCCAGCCAAGCATTGCCGAGGTGGCCGGCGAAGCCCTGCCCACCTATTACGACTGGTTGCGCCTCACGTATTCCGTGAGCCTCATTGGTGTTCCGGCCATCTCCATTCCCTGTGGCTTCAGCCCGGATGGGCTGCCCATCGGCCTACAGCTCATGGCGCCTCCGCACCGGGAGGCGAGACTCCTCCAGGTTGCGGCGGCTGCCGAATCACGACTCGACGTCTTCGCCGACGTTTCAACACCTTGGCAACGCCGAGCGTGAACTGCGGCGCAAAACATCGGACGCCGGGACTCGGTCAGGAACTGACCGCGGCGAAGGCCTTGGCCACGTAGGCCAGGTTGTCGCGGGACAGGCCCGCAACGTTGGCACGTCCCGACTTCACCATGTAGATGCCGAACTCGCTGCGTAGTGTCTCCACCTGCTCCGGCGACAGGCCGGTGTAAGAGAACATGCCCCGCTGTTCGGCGATGCAGGCGAACTTCTCCGCCAGCCCGAAGGGCTGCAGGGCCTCGACGAAGTCCCTGCGCAGGCCGTTGATGCGGTCCCGCATCTCGGTGAGTTCGGCCCGCCACATGGCGGCCAGCTCGGCGGACTCCAGGATCTCGGCGACGATGGCGCCACCATGGGCCGGCGGGTTGGAATAGTTTTCCCGCGCCGTGATGGCCAGCTGCGAGCGGACGTTTTCCATCTGCTCGGTATCCTTCGCCACCGCGATCAGGCAGCCGGTGCGCTCCCGGTAAATGCCGAAGTTCTTCGAGCAGGAACTGGTGATCAGAACCTCGTCCAGCTGCTCGGCCAGCAGGCGCGCGCCATAGGCATCCTCCTCCAGCCCATCACCGAAACCCTGGTAGGCGAAGTCCACCAGCGGCAGCAGATCGCGCTCACGCACCACATCAAGCACTGTCTGCCACTGCTCGGCGGACAGGTCAAAGCCGGATGGGTTGTGACAGCAAGCATGGAGCAGCACCACGTTGCCCGCCGGAATCTGACGAATGGCGTCCATCATCGCGGGGAAATCCAGGCGGTTTTCGGCATCAACGTAGGGGTACTTGCCCACTTTCAAGCCGGCCCCTTCGAACAGCCCCAGGTGGTTGGGCCAGGTGGGGTCGGACAACCAGATGCCCTTGCCCGGCAGATGCACGCGAATGAAGTCCGCCGCCAGGCGCAACGCACCGGTGCCGCCGGGCGCCTGGGTGCCGCTGGCGCGATTCGCTGCCAGCACGGGGGAGTCATCGCCGAGCACCATGGGCAACACGGCCTTGCCGAAACGGGGATCGCCGTGGGAACCGATGTACGCCTTGGTGGTTTCGTTTTTCACCAGCAGCGCCTCGGCCTCTTTCACCGCGCGCATGATCGGCGTGGTGCCGTGATCGTCACGGTAGACGCCGACGCCGAGGTCGACCTTGTTCGGGTTGGTGTCCTTGTTGAACGCGTCGATCAGGCCAAGGATGGGGTCGCCGGGGACGCGCTTGATATGTTCAAACATGAGGATTCCACTTTTCGGTCAAGGATGAGGGAATGATACACCAGTGCCGCCCGCGAAGCGCCGCCAGACGATTGCCACTGTATCGTCTGGCGGCGCTTCGCGGGCGGCATCTGGCTTTGGGAAACGGCGTGACCGTCGGATTAAATCAGCCGGCGGTTGCCGTGGACGCTTCAGCGCGGCGGGCGGGAATGGCAGCGAGGACGGTTTCCCGCTCCTGCTCGCTCATGGCGCGCCAGCTCACGATCTCATCCATGGTGCGGAAACAGTTCGGGCAACTGCCCGATTCCATCGCCAACCCGCAGTTTCCATTGCAGGGGCTCTTCAACATGCTCTGGGGAGTCATGCAATCCTCCAGGGTGGTTGGAGCGCGTGAATTTCATGTACAAAGCCTATACAGGATAACAGATTCTACCGCACCCCCTGTACCCCTCGCGTAGGGTGCCGTTAGCGCGCAGCGCGTAACGCACCGTTAAGCTGGCCCCTTCCACCAAGCGTGATACCTATTGAAGCACCACTTCTATCTCGAATTCGGAGCCGGGTACGGACGGCTCCCGAAGCAAGAATGTCAGGCTTACGTCATCCGGATCACGACCGTCCAAGCTTCCGAAAGCAGCCGCAACCTGACCTCTTCCAAGGAGTACTCGGTCATTCAGCTGATCAAGCTCTTCGGCATCAAACTCACGTACGAATCCATCAGCATCGAAAACGTCGACTCCATCGATCTCGAATTGACGATTAGAGACGTTACCGATTGCGAAAATGTAAGCTTCAATGTTGCCGTCATCATCCCGCTGAATGAATCCCAATGGCACAACCACTTCAGCAAAACTGTCCACCACCCGCACAAACGCCAGGCCCTCAGCAATGGTGTCCGGCACATTGGCAAACACCAGATCGATACCAAGACTTCCTCCAGTGGCGGGTAGAGTCGCGACGCCGGAGAACGTTTCTCGCATGCCGTCCTCGGAGAAATTCAGAACATCGCTGCTGAGCTTGACGAAGCGCACCGGCGTGCCATCGACGATGGTCCGCCCCTCCACATTCGGGAACACCGTGGCGGTCAGTTCCGTCGTATCCTCACCGCCGGCGAGAATCACGTTCGGACGCGCTTCCAGTCGTAGGGCGCGAGGAGCGGCGGGCGCTTCCAAAACCTCAAGAAAAGCAGTGTCCGTGAGGTTCTCATCACCTCCCAGAATAGCCTTCACCGTCGTATTGCCGGGCTGTAGTCCGGCCGCCCGACCGAAGTTTGGTGCGGTGTTGCGGATCGTTGCGATATCCGGAGCATCGACGGACCACGTGACTGAGGTGGTGACATCTACGGTCGTATCGTCACTCAATCTGGCAACGGCGCCGAAAGCGACGATCCCACTCTGGTTAACAGTCTCCATCCCGGGCGAGATGCTAATGGAGTCGACGACGGCGTCGGTCACGGTCACCGCAGCCGAGGCGGCCTCGCCAGGACCGTCACCGGCAGTAACCGTCGCCGTCACATTCACGGACTCCGGCGCAGTCTGCCGACGACCCGTGACTAGGCCCGCCTGATCACCCACCGCGCCCACACTCACTGCGTCCGGATCAGCGCTCTCCCACTGCGCCACGCGAGTTAGATCACGCGAGCTACCATCCTCGAATACTCCCCGGACCACTAACCGGATCGACTGCCCCTGCGCCAACGGCGGCACCGGTTCAACCTGCTCTTCCTCGAACTCGTCCAACCAGAGGATCTCAAGCCCCTCCAGCGTCGCATCGGAAACCTCTACCTGTAACAGTGCGACCTGGTCCTCAAAGCGCGCCTCCAGGACCGTTTCGCCGCCACCCTCACCCCGCACCCGGGCGGGCGCGTCAGCGGGTACCGTGGCGATGGTCTCATCGGCCGAACTCCAGGCAACCTCGTCAGTGACCTCCCGACTGCTGCCATCGTCGAACTGGGCCGTGACGGTCAGCGCCTCCGAAAAACCCACAGGAACCTGCACCAGGGGTGGCGACGCCTCAAGCCCCACCAGCGAGGGCTCCGACGAGCCCGACGACCCACCCCCACCACCACTGCCACCGAAGCAGCCCGCCAGCAGCAGGCCGGCTCCGACAACCACACCAACACTCTGAAGAAGTCTTCTGATTTTCAATGGATTAACCCACCGGGAAAAGTCGCCGCCCACAGGACCACCATCCTGCCTTCGCCGGTCAGCCGCCACGAACTGGTTCGCGTTTTCCATGGCCGATGCACCGTCGTTGGCCTGCATCATACAGCGGGAATCCAGGCAGTCGATTGGTCTGTCCGACGACCGGCAGGGATGGGCTTACGAGTGCGGGTCCAGCCGCCGCTCCACGTGGTAGTGGCTGCAGGTGTTGGCGACGCAGAAAGCGCCGACGAACTCTCGAACCCGGTGGGCGAAGGCCATCGCGCCCTCGCTGGCGGGATCGAGGCGCTCCACCGCACGCTCCACATCTGCGCGCAGCCGTGCCTCATCGATGGTCGTGAAGCGGCCATGGTCGAGGATCAGCCGGCCATCCACCATGACGCTGTCAACGGCGCCACCAGATTCGGTGTTCACCACCTGCATCACCGGGTCGCGCAGCGGCCAGTAGTCGATGTGATCCAGACGCAGGAACACGATGTCGGCATGGGCGCCGACGGCCAGCCGTCCAATGCTGTCGCCGAAGCCCAGCGCCTGTGCGCTGCCCTCGGTGGCCAGGCGCAGCACTTCGTCACTACCGAGCCAGCGGTCGTGGTCCGGCAGTTGGATGCGGGACAGGTAGCTGGCGATGCGGGTCACTTCGAACATGTTCTGGGTATCGGAGGTGTTGGCGGCATCGGTTCCCAGCCCCACCGTCATGCCCCGGTCCAGCATGGAGCGCAGCGGCGCCAGGCCCGAGCCCAGGCGCAGGTTGCTGAGCGGGTTGTGGACCACCGCAGAACCATGGTGCGCCAGCCGGGCCATGTCGTCGTCATCCAGCCAGACGCCATGGGCTGCGCTGAGGTGGGGCCCGAGCAGGCCGAGCTCCTCCAGGTGCGCCGTCAGGGTACGTCCGTAGCGTTCCATGCCGCGTATTGCCTGACTTTTCGATTCCGCCAGGTGGGTCTGCAGTGATACTCCATGGTCCCGGGCGAGACGATCACAGCCTTGCAGAAACGCGTCGGAGCAGTGCATGGGGATGGTCGGAGCCAGGGCGGGACGAATCCGGCTTGTATCGTGGGACCAGTCGCGGAGTATGCGTTCGCTGGCCTCCAGGCTGGCTTCATGGGGTGCCATGCTCAGGCCGGCGACTTCCTCGCGCAGCCCCTCGGGCAGCGCGTCCATGAGCCCGGGCAGAGCCTGGTAGAGCGTGCGATCCGCCATCATGGGAGCGATGACTGCGCGCATGCCCACGTCGCCGTAGGCTCGGGCCACGGCATCCACCCCCTCCACGGTGGGCAGGGGGAACTCGGCGAACAGGTCCATGCAGGTGGTGCAGCCCTTGCGCACCATTTCGCAGGCGGCGAGTTGGGCTGTCAGGTACTTGTCTTCCAGGGACCGGTTGCCGCTCAGGGCGGGCACCATGGTCAGGAACAGCTCCAGAGTGGAGCGATCCGGCACCAGCCCCTTGCCCAGCGCACCGTGGGCGTGGGTGTGGCCGTTCACCAGCCCCGGTATCAGCAGCCGATCAGTGGCATCCACCTCGACGACTCCGGCTGGTGCGGCAAGGCCCGGCGGGCCGATCTCGTGGATCACGCCGTCCAGCACCAGGATATCGAGCAAGGGCGCGCCGCGGTGGGCGATGTCCATCACCCGCCCGCCACGTATCACCACACTCTGGGCAGCATGCATCACGCCTCCTGGTCCGTGGCGCTCACCTCAAGACCCTGGTTGCTGGCCATGTAGCGGCCGATGGTCCGTACATCCGCGGTTTCACGATCGGTTTCGTAGGCCACGGCACCGTCGAACATCACCACGATGCGGTCCGAGAGTTCCAGTATCTCGTCCAGATCCTCGCTGATCAGCAGCACGGATGCGCCCTTGTTGCGCGCGGCCACGATGCGGTTGCGGATCTCGGCGACAGCGGCGAGGTCGAGTCCGAAACAGGGGTTCTGGGCGATCAGCAGGGAGACATTGCCGGACAGCTCCCGTGCCAGCACGGTGCGCTGCACGTTGCCGCCGGAGAGTGTATCGAGTCGGGCCTCGGCACCCTGGGTGCGGATTCCGTAGTCATCAATGAGGCGTTCCGCCTGGCGGCGAATGGCGCCACGGCGCACAAAGTAACCGCCACCGGTGGTCAGCTCGGGCTCATCGAAATTGCGCAAGGCGAGGTTATCCGCCACCGACATGGTTTTTACCGCACTATTGTGCAACGGTTCTTCGGATAGCAGGTAGACACCGTGTTTGCGCAGGAACTGCCGACGGGGACGGAAACTCTCGCCGTTCAGCATGATTTCGCCACTGACCCGCGGGCGCTGTCCGGCCAGGGTCTCTACCAGTTCCCGCTGCCCGTTGCCGGATACGCCGGCGACCCCGAGAATCTCTCCGGCCCGCACGTCCAGGCTGACGTCACGCACCGCAGGGACGCCACGATCGCTGTCCACCGCCAGATCCCGAATCGAGAGCACCACGCCCCCCCGCTGGGCACCGGTGCGGGGGGCGGCCTCAGGAATGCGGTCTCGCCCAACCATCAGCTCGGCCAGGGCATCCATGGAGTAGTCGGCAACGGCACCACCGCCGACGTATCGGCCGCCACGCAACACCGAGACCTCCCGGGCGAAACGCTGCACTTCCCGCAGCTTGTGGGTGATCAGCACCACGCTGATCACGCCGCTGTCGGTGAGCTCGCGCATCAGCCCGAGGATCTGATCCGCCTCTGCAGGTGTCAGCACGCTGGTGGGCTCGTCGAGCACGATGAAGCGCCGCCCCAGGTAAAGCTGCTTGATGATCTCGAGCTTCTGCTTCTCGCCGGCTGCCAGCGTGGAAACCTGCCGATCAATGTCGATGTTGAACGGAGTTTTCTCGATGAAGGCCGCCATGGCCTCCCGCTGCTGACGCCAGGACACGAATGCCGGCACCGGGTCCAGCCCCAGCACCAGGTTTTCCGCCACGGTCATGCTGGGCACCAGGGTGAAGTGCTGGTAAACCATACCCAGCCCTGCCTGGTGGGCCTCCCTCGGCGTGCGGATCTCCCGCTCCTTGCGGTTCACCGACACGCTACCCGTGGTGGGGGTGTAGAAGCCCAGCATGCACTTCACCAGGGTGCTCTTGCCGGCGCCGTTCTCGCCGAGAATGGCGTGAAAGCAGCCGCTGTCGAATTCCAGGCTGACGTCATCCAGCGCCTGCAACTCACCGAAGCGCTTGCCCAGCTTCCACACCGACACCGACGGCGCCGGCTCACGGCCCAGTGTCTCCAGCGTTTCGTTTCCGATATCCATCACGTCACCTGCTGATGCTGAGCTCGCCCGGTGCGCCGGCAAGCTTGTGCTTGGTGGACGAGCTGTAGATCAGCAGCGCCAGGGTCAACACGTAGGGAGCCGCGTTGTACAGGTAGTAGTTATCGGTGATGCCCACCGACTGCAGTGCCGGCCCCAGCGCCGTGGCACCGCCGAACAGCAGCGAGGCATAGAAGCAGTACCAGGGATTCCAGCGGGCGAAGATCACCAGTGCCACAGCCATCAGGCCCTGGCCGCTGGAGAGTGATTCGTTCCAGGTGCCGGGGTAATACAAGGACAGGAACGCGCCGCCCATGCCGGAGAGGAAACCACCAGCTGCCGTGCCCAGTGTGCGCACCAGACGAATCTGATAGCCAACGGCGCGGGCAGCCTGCTCGCTGTCACCCACGGTGCGGAGCATGAGCCCCCAGCGAGTGCTGTTCATGCCCCAGTGGATCAGCGGAACGCAGATCACACCGATGATGAACAACACGTTGATATTCAGCGCCGACTGTATCGCCGGGATATCGCTCCAGAATCCCAGGGGCACCGAGGGTACCTGGGGCGCCGAAAGCTGGATATAGGGTTTGCCGATGAAAAAGGCCGCGCCGGTGCCGAAGATGAACAGTGCGATGCCCACCGCGATGTCATTCACCCGGGGCAGGTTGCAGATCAGTGCGTGCACCACGCCAAGTATGGCACCGGCGACGCCGGCGGCAGCGACCCCGAGCCAGGGGTTGCCGGTCATGTATGAGATGGCGAACGCGGCTACGGCGCCCAGCACCAGCGTGCCTTCCAGGCCCAGGTTCAGACGGCCGCCCTTCTCGGTGATGGTCTCGCCCAGGCTGACGAACAGGTACGGCGTGGACACACGGATGGCGCCACCGAGCACGGCGATCAGCACGCCCCACCAGCCCAGATCGGCGAAGGCCTGTCCGACCTCCACCAGGTCTTCGGTCATCTCCATCGCTTCATCCATTTCCATGGCGGAGCACCTTGCGGTTGAGCCACGGCCCGAGCAGGCCGTAAAGCGTGGTGGTGGCCAGCACCGACATGAAAAGCAGCCCCTGGAAGAGCAGGGTGGCGGCGTCGGGGAGATCGAATCGGCGCTGCAGGAGGCCACCACTGGCTGCTATGCCACCGAGTAGAATGGCGACCAGAATGATGGCCAGGGGATTGTGTCGGGCGGCGAAGGCGACCAGGATGCCGGCGTAACCGAACCCGACCACCAGGGAGTTGCTGGCGTAGCCGTGGACGGCAACGATTTCGATACCACCGGCGAGCCCGGCAGCCGCGCCACCCAGCAGGCAGGTCAACAGCGTGAGCTTCGCCACCGGCAGGCCCACGGCCTGCGCCGCGCGATTGTTTCCGCCCAGCACATCGGCGGAAAAGCCAAACGTCGTGTAGCGCATCAGCACGAAGGCAAAGAGGCAGACCACCATGCCGATCACAAGCCCCCAGTGCACGGTGGTGCCGGGAATGGTGCCAACCATGAACTCGAAGGGAATGCTCCAGCTTGATGGCTTGAGAACCTGCGCGTAGTCGCGAATCGGCCCGGTCACCAGGTGCATCATGATGGCGATGGCGATGTAGTTCATGAGTAGCGTGGCAATCACCTCGTTGACGCCACGGTAGTGCTTGAGCAGTCCGGCCGAGCCGATCCACAGCGCGCCGGCCAGTGAGGCGGACGCCAGGATCACGATCACGGCGAGCAGCGGCGGTGCGCCGGCCATGGCCACCCCCGCAACTACGGCGGCAACGCCACCCAGCACCAGGGCCCCCTCGTTACCAATGATGAGCAGTCCGGCCCGTGCAGGTATCGCCGTGCACAGCGCGGTCAGCATCAGCGGTGCCGCCTGAATCAGCGTGTCCTGCAACGAGAACCAGGTGCCGAACCCACCCAGGTAAAGGGTGTAGTAGACGGCGAACGGATCATGGCCCAGGGCTGTGACCAACACGCCGAACACGAACAATGTGAACAGCAGCGCCGAGAAGAACAGGATGGCCGCTTCCAGGCTACCGCCAGGGCGGATGAACATGGCAAGCCTCCGTGGAGAGTGGGATCGGCCGCGACGGATCACGCCGCGGCCGTGGGCAGAGCTCAACTATCGCCGAGCCCGGTGCGGCCAATCGCGCCTTCCACCAGCCAGTCGACGCCAACCTTGAACTCGTGATCGGTATTGCTGACCACTTCGCCTTCTTCGAGGATGGTGTTGCCCTCGTTATCCCGCAGCGGGCCGGCGTAGAGGGGCAGGGTGTCGTCGACGAAACCCTGGCGTGCAGCCAGCACCTCTTCGCGGACATCCTCCGGCACGTTGGCGCCGAAGGGGCTCAGGGACACCATGTCGCGGGCGAAACCGCCCCGGTAGAGGTTCGGGTAGTCCCCGTCGCCGCGCCAGGCCTCGACGAAATCCGCGCCCCGGGCCCAGTTCCACTCGGCACCGGTGAGGAAGCCGTTGGGGGCCAGACTGCTCTGGTCGGTGTGGTAGCCACAGCTGTAGATGCCGCGACGCTCGGCGGTTTCGATGCAGACCTGCGGGCTATCAGTATTGGCCACGATGACATCAACACCCTGGTCCACCAGGCTGTTCACGGCCTCCGCTTCCCGCACCGGATCGTTCCAGTCGCCGGTGATGATCACGCGGCAGGTCACGTCCGGATTCACCGATCGGGCACCCAGGGTGAAACCGTTGCAGTTGTTGAAAATGAAATAGAGGGGCAGCGAGCCTATGAAGGCAATGCGGTTGGTCTCGGTCATGCGACCGGCGGCGATTCCCGCACAGTAATGCCCTTCTTCCATGAAGCCGCGATAACCGATGGTGTTGGGGGCATCGCCGTCTTTCCAGAGGCCGCCGGCATGCACGAACAGCACGTCGTCGAAGCGGGGAGCCAGGCGCTGGATGAAGGGCCAGTAGCCAAACGACGTGGGGAACAGCACCTTGGCGCCATCCAGTCGGATCATGCTTTCCATGACGTTGGCGACGGCATTGGTTTCCGGCACGTTTTCCTGCTCGATGAGGCGCACGCCGGGCAGTTCCGCGATGCGGCGGGCGGCAACCGCGTGGGCCTGGTTCCAGCCAAAGTCATCCCTGGGGCCGGTGTAGATGAAGCCCACGGTGATTTCCTCACCGGCAGCCGCGGCCCGCAGGCCGAGGCCGGGAAGCACAGCCATCATCCCGGCCATGCCCATCACATTGGCGGACATCTTCAACATGTCCCGCCGGGAATACTTTTTCTGATCAGTCATTGGTCCTGACTCCCGTTCACTCGGTTCGACGCCCCGTTTCGTGCGGGGATCGTGCGGAAGACGATCCGCGTGGGGCGGTGGGAGCAGGAGTCGTGCCAAGCGCGTCGGCGTTGCGCCACTAGGGCGGTGGCACCAGAAAGAGGCAGCGGTAACCTGACAAACGCGGCCCCAAAAGGGTGCGCACTGACCCCAAATGGTGCACGGCACGAGAGCAGCACTTGCCGGCTTCCCGACGATCGCCTGTACACTGACGGTCTACGAATGTCGCAACGGATATCGCAAGACCCATGGTCGAATCAAAGAATCCACCGGAAATCGCCCTCCTCGGCGTTGGCGGCACCATCGCCATGGTCCGCAGTGAGCACTCCGGCGTGATGCCAGCTCTGGATGCCACTGCGCTGCTTGACGCTGTACCGGGGCTGGACTCTGTGGTCCGACCAAGACCGATCAACCTGAAGAATGTCCCCAGTCCCCACCTGGGCCTGGAGGATCTGCCTGATATCGCCGCCGGGATCACGGCTGCGTTTGCCGATGGCTGCGTCGGCGTCGTGGTGAGCCAGGGCACCGATACCATCGACGAGATCGCCTTTGGCTTGCACCTGCTCCACGCCTGGCCGGCACCCGTGGTGGTCACCGGGGCTCTTCGCCACCCGAGCCAGGCCGGTGCCGACGGGCCGGCCAATATTCTTGACGCCATGCGGGTGGCTGCCCATCCAGCGGCCAAAGATCGAGGCGTGATGGTGGTATTGAACGCCACCATCCATGCCGCTGATCGGGTGATCAAGCGGCATGTGTCACGGCCAGACGCCTTTTTCTCCCCGCGCGGCGCGCTGGGCGAGATCATCGAGGACGCGGTGTATTTTGAAGCGCTCGCGGACAGACGCGGCGCCGGGGCCGCCGCCGGTTGCCAACAGCCCGCGCCGGTGGCACTGCTGCCAGCAGCCCTGGGCGACGACGGTCGCCTTATTGACCACTTGCAAGGGGCCGGTTACCGGGGCCTGGTACTCGACGGCATGGGTGGGGGCCATCTGCATCCGACCATGGCGGATCGGCTAGAGCAACTGGGCCCGGACTTTCCCGTGATTATCGCCAGCCGCACTGGAAGCGGCCGGACTCTGCGGCAGACCTACGGCTACCCTGGGGCAGAAATCGATCTGGCAGCGCGCGGCGTGATCCGTGCCGGAAGCCTGACCGGGTTGAAAGCACGCATAGCCCTGTCATTGCTCATCGGCAACGGTGCGGAACGGACCGCCGTACGGGGATTTTTCGAGCAATTCGGCGGCGGCTGATCAGGCGTCCAATCCGTAGATCAGGGCATGGAACAGCTCGCTGCGCCGTTCGCTGTTGAAGCAGGCCTGCAGCAGCAACCAGCCTGCGGGCTTGATCCAGGCGACGTCGGCGGTGGCCTCATCCACATCCAGCAGGCACACAAACCCGCCCTCGGCGATGGAGTCCTCCCGATCACAGGCCAGCACCCGCCTGACAGCGCTCTGTATGCTACGGGCCGTGTCCAGATCCAGCGCGGCATTGAAGAAAATCGCCGCATCATCTTCGCTGATTCGCCGGCCGAGGCGGATTTTCCCTACCGCTTCAGCGCGTTCCCCGGAGTGGTCGCCGGTCATGCCCTGATTCCCTGTGCTGCAGCATCAATCGCCCGCCTTGCCAAGCCGGCCCCATACCTCGATGGCGGCGGCGAGATCCTCCAATGAGGCTCCAACGGACTTGAACAGGGTAATACGATCCTGCGCCGTTCGGCCAGCGCGCTCGCCCCGCTCGAGCTCGGCAAGGTCAGCGCGGATGTCAGCCTCCCGGAAACTGCCGGCGTCAATGGCCTGAAGGATATCACCGGCCTCCCCCCGGGCCCCGGCATAGGTGTCGACATAGACATCTGCACGCTGTAGGCAGGCGTCGTCACTCTCCCGCATGCTCGGTCGGAAGGCACCGACCAGATCCAGATGACTCCCCGGCGACAGCCACTCGCCGCGAATGATTGGCTCGGTGGAGAGGGTCGCGCAGCTGATGATGGCGGCAGCGGCTACCGCGTCGGGCAGGGCATCGTCGGCCACAGCCTCGCAGTCCAGCCCTTGGCGACGGTAGGTCGCCGCCAGCGCCTCGGCCTTCTCGGGGTTCCGTCCCCAGACCCGGAATCGCCGAATCGGCCGCACCGCCGCATGGGCTTCCAGCAGCATTGGCGCAAGTCGTCCGGTTCCGACGACCAAAAGGCTGTCGGCATCCCCCCGGGCGAGGTGACGGCTGGCCAGGGCCGATGCGGCGGCGGTTCGCCGCCGGGTGAGCTCACTGCCGTCAATACAGGCCAGCGGCCGGCCATGCCGCCCCTCGGAGAGGAGATACAGGCCGGCAATGGCGGGCAACCCGGCAGCGGCATTCTGGGGAAACACGTTGACGATCTTCACACCGATATAACCGTCGTGCTCCCAGGCCGGCATCAACAGTAGCGTGGCTTCGCCATCAGGGCGTTGCACGGCGTGGTGATGGCGCGGTGGTGACACGCAGCCCTGCCGGAACATGTCCCCGATGCGGTCTATCAAGGGCGTCCAGCGGAGGACTCTGGCAACCTCTTCGGCACCAATGACCTGCATGATCAGCCCTCCGGCAGGGCAGCTGTCACCATGATCTCCACGCGCCAATCGGCCCGCGCCAGTCTCGCCTCGACGCAGGCCCTGGCAGGGGTGCGACCGGTGGCCACCCATGCGTCCCAGACCCCGTTCATGGCGTTGAAGTCACCCAGATCCGGCATCCAGATGGTTGCCGACAGCAGGTGCGAGCGATCCGTACCCGCCTCGGCGAGCAGGGCGTCGATCCGCTCCAGCACCTGACGGGTCTGACCAGCGGTATCGGCAGCTGCATCCTCGGCAACCTGCCCGGCCAGGTACACCGTTCCGTTGTGTATCACCGCCTGACTCATCCGTGGACCAGGGGCGATGTGTCTGATGCCCATGTTCATCTCCTCGCTTGTGCGTTTTCTCTTTATGTTTCGGCGTTGAAGCCGTCCAGAAAGCTGAGCAGGTTCCGGCCCAGGGATTGGGTGGGGTAGCCACCCTCCTGCACGATGACCGTGGCCAGGTCAAGCGCCCTGAGCCTGGCTCCGACAGGGATGAAATCCTCGGTCTCCAGCCGCAGACCGGCCAGGGGGTCGTCCTTGTGGGCGTCCAGCCCCAGCGCGATGACCAGTACCTGGGGTTGCCAGGACTCCAGTTCCTCCAGCAGGCGCTCCAATGCGGCGATGAACTCCCGACCAGTGCTACCCAGCGGCAGGGGGATGTTGTGATTGCTGCCCAGCCCGGCGCCAGCGCCAGTCTCATCGGCACCCCCCCAGTAGAACGGATAAAACTCCCGGGTATCGGCATGCACGGACCCCGTCCAGATATCGCCGCGGTTGTAGAAGATATCCTGGGTACCATTGCCGTGGTGCAGGTCGACGTCGACGATGGCCACCCGGGCATAACGCGTACGCAAGTGTGCCGCCGCCACCGCGGTATTGTTGACGAAACAGAAACCACCAGCTCGTTCGGGGCCGGCGTGGTGCCCGGGCGGGCGGCACAGCGCATAGGCGTGGTCGCCTCCGTCAAGGACGGCCTCGGCGGCAGCGACTGCACTGGCGGCGCTGGCGGCGATGCCGGTCCAGCTATCGGCACCCAGTGGGCAGGCCATATCGTGCATGTGCCATCCGGCCTGGCCTACAGGATGATCGGGATAGCGCCGACCACCCCCCACGGGATGCACGTTGGGCATCACGATATCCGTGCCTCCTGGCAGGGCCTGCCAGCGACCGTGAATCGTCTGCAAGAAGCGCAGGTACCGGTCACTATGGACTTGGCGAAGCGGTTCCAGACCACACTCCGGCACGTGGGTGCTGACGCTGAAGCCCGCGCCGGACAGTGCGTCGAGCAGGATTTCCGCGCGCACGGGGCCCTCCGGGCTTGGTGTGAGCTGGCCACGGAGCAGAAAACTCTTCGGCGCGTGGCATGCCTGGTCCGGGTGGTAGTAGATACGCATGACGCTAGCCCCGACCGGCGGCGGTTCGCACCGCTTCGAACAGCACCGCGCAACCGCGTTGGGCATCCCCGGGCTGGATGTTTTCCGCCTCGTTATGACTGATGCCACCTTCGCAGGGGACGAAGATCATGGCCGCCCGACAGACGCGGGCTACATACACGGTATCGTGTCCGGCGCCGGAGACAATGTCCTGATGGCTATAGCCCAGAGCCCTGGCAGCGTCACGAACGGAATCGACCAATCCGGCATCGAAGGGCAGCGCCGCTGAATGCCAGAAATCCTTTATCTCCACCTTGAGGTTCGCCGCCTCGCCAATGGCCACGGTTTCCCGATGAAAGCGATGGTGCATGTCTTTGAGTTGTTCTTCATCCGGGTGACGCAGGTCTGCGGTCAGGAATACCCGGCCCGGAATCACATTGCGGGAATGGGGATGCACGTCGAGGATACCGACGGTGGCGCAACCGTCGTCACCGTCGACCTGACCGATGCGGTTCACCAGGTCGACGATCCGTGCCGCCCCCACCAAGGCATCCCGACGCAAGCGCATGGGGGTGGGGCCAGCGTGGGCCTCCTGCCCGGTGATCGTGACTTCGTACCAGCGCTGCGCCCGGGCGCCGGTGACCACGCCTATCTGACGACCGGCATCTTCCAGGACAGGGCCCTGCTCGATGTGCAGCTCGAAGCAGGCGGCAAAGGGCCGTTGCCGGTGGTCGGCAGGCGCGTCGCCATTCCAGCCCAGGCGCTGGAGTTCGTCGCCCAGCCGGGAGCCGTCCTGCCCCTGCTTGTCCAGGATCTCCTGCCGTGTGAAAACTCCGGCCCACACACCGGAGCCCATCATCGGCGGGGAAAAACGTGCGCCCTCCTCGTTCATCCAGACGGCGACGTCGATGGGGTGGCGGGTCTGAATGCCGTGGTCGTTGAGCGACCGGAGCACTTCCAGCCCTGCCAGTACCCCGAGGACGCCGTCAAAACGGCCACCGGTGGGCTGGGTATCGAGGTGGCTGCCCATCACCACCGGATCCAGTGTCGGGTCCGTACCCGGGCGGCGCACGAAGAGATTGCCGATGGCGTCGGTGGTCGGTTCGAAGCCATCCTGCCGGGCCCAGTGCAGGAACAGATCCCGCCCTGCCCGGTCCTCGTCGGTCAGTGCCAGACGGCGGTTGCCGCCGGCCTGCCCCGGGCCCACCTGCGCCATTTCCATGAGGCTGCCCCAGAGGCGCTCGGTATTGATCGGACAGGACATGCTCATTGCGATAACTCCCGGGGCCGGCGCGCCCTCTGCGCGCGCAAGTGGCGAAGATCTTCGGGGATCTCCCAGTCCTGGCCAGGAATCGCATCCAGCAGGGTTCTCGTATAGGCATGCTGAGGGTTGGAGAACACCTCGCGACAGCTACCCATCTCCACCACCTTGCCGGTCTGCATCACGGCCACGGTGTCGCAGACCTGGGCCGCCACCCGCAGGTCATGGGTGATGAACAGCATGGACAGACCAAGCTGGTGACGGATGTCGTCCAGCAGATCCAGCACCTGGGTCTGCACCGACACATCCAGAGCCGAGACGGGTTCATCGGCAATCAGCAGCTTGGGGTCCAGCGCAAGGGCCCGGGCGATGGATATCCGTTGTCGCTGTCCGCCAGAGAACTCATGGGGATAACGCCGGGCCGCCGATGGATCCAGCCCGACCAGTTCCAGCAATTCCTCGGCGCGAGCATGGGCCTGCTTGCGGGGTGTACCGAATGCGATAGGGCCCTGGGAGATGATGTCCGCCACCCGGTAGCGGGGATTCAGCGAAGCGTAGGGATCCTGAAAGATCATCTGCACATCCTTGCGGAAGGGGCGGAATGCCTTGCGACTCAGCCCGACCAGGTCCGTACCCTGAAACACGATGCGACCGCCGTCGGCCTGGTGCAGGCCGACGATGCAACGGCCAAGGGTCGACTTGCCGGAACCGCTCTCCCCCACCACGCCCACGGTCTCCCCGGGATGAATGGTCAATGACACATCGTCCGCGGCAATGAGTTCACGGCCCTTGCGCAGAAAGCCGCTGCCCACCCGGAAGACCTTGCGCACGGCGTCGGCAGTGAGCAGTGGATCACCCTCCCGGGTAAAGTCTGCACGGTGCTCGATGTAGTGGGGTACCGCGGCAATCAGCTCCCGGGTGTAGGGGTGCTGCGGCTGGTTCAGCACCTTATCCGCCACGTCATATTCCACGCACTGGCCGTGCTGCATCACCGCGACGCTGTCGGCGATCTCTGCGACCACGCCGAAATCATGGGTGATGAAGATAACGCCCATGCCCTTGTCAGCCTGCACCTTGCGAACCAGGTCAAGTATCTGTTTCTGGGTGGTGACATCCAACGCAGTGGTGGGCTCATCGGCGATCAGCAGGCTCGGCTCCAGAGCCAGCGCAATGGCGATCATGACGCGCTGGCGCTGACCGCCCGACAGCCGGAACGGATAGCTGCGGCGGAGATCACCCGGGTTGGGCAGGCCGACATCGTTCAGCAGCTCCAGCACCCGGGCGCGGCGTCCACGGCTGTCCAGGGGCGAGTGCAAACGCAGCGCCTCCTCGATCTGTTCCCCGACCCGCATCAGCGGATTCAGCGCCGTCATGGGCTCCTGGAAGATCATGCCCATGCCAACGCCCCGGACGGCGCGCTGTCGGGCCCGGGACATGGTGAGCAGATTCTCGCCGTTCAGCAGTGCCTCACCACCAGCCACCTTGACATGGGGTTCCGGCAGCAAGCCCATGATGGCGTGGGCAACCATGGACTTCCCCGACCCGGACTCACCGACGATGCAGAGTATTTCCTCCCGGGCAACGCTGAGGTCCACGGACTCCACCGCCAAGGGTCGATCACCCCCCGGCGGCAGACTGACACTGAGGCCGCGCAACTCCAGAACCGGCTGATCGGCGGCGCTCATCGGCCCCTCCCCTTGCGTGCCAGTTTCGGGTTCATTGCATCATTCAGGCCTTCCCCCACCAGGTTGATGGCCAGCACCGTAATCAGGATGGCGATGCCGGGGAAGAAACTCATCCACCAGGCCTGGCGGATCACCGTGCGGGCTGCGCCGATCTGGTAACCCCAGCTCATCATGTTGGGATCGCCCAGACCCAGAAAACTCAGCGCACTCTCCAGCAGTATCGCGGTGGCTACGGTGAGGGACGCAGCAACAATGATGGGAGAGAGACTGTTGGGCAGAATCTCCCGCAGGATGATGCGCGAGGTGGACTGGCCCGTGGTCACCGCCGCCAGCACGAACTCCCGGGAACGCAGGCTGAGAAACTCACCCCGCGCAAGCCGCGCCAGTGGAGGCCAGCTGACAATGGCTATGGCCGCCACCAGGCTGTAGATGGACGGCGTGAAGATGGCCACCAGCACCACAGCCAGCACGAAGTTGGGAATGGTCTGGAACAACTCGGTAAAACGCATGATGGCGTCATCCACCCAGCCACCGAAATAGCCGGCCAACGCCCCCAGGGTGACGCCGATGAACAGTGCAACCAGGCTCGAAATCAGCCCGATCAACAGCGACACCCGGGCGCCATGGACGATGCCGGCGGCGATATCCCGACCGAGCGTATCGGAGCCGAGCACCACATCATCCGACAACGGTGGCTGGAACGGTGTGGTAACCATTGACCAGGGGCTGCGGGGGTAGAGCACGTCGGCGAAGATGGCCATGAGCACCACCAGCGCAAGTATCACCAGGCCGATGACCGCACCGCGATTGCTTGCGTACGCCTTCCAGAAGTCTCGACTCATGTCAGTCCACCTCGATCCGGGGGTCGACGATGGTGTAGATCAGATCGGTGATGATGTTGAACACCAGCACCAGGACCGAGGTCACGACAAACACGCCGAGCAACACCTGGTAATCCCGCTGCAGCAGTGCGTTGAAGGCAAGCCGGCCGATACCCGGCCACGCAAACACGGTTTCCACCAGTATGGAGCCGCCGATCAGGTGTCCGGCCTGGAATCCGGCAAACGTAATGACCGGCAGGATGGCGTTTCTCAGCACGTGGAACACCATCACGTTACCCTCGGTGACCCCCTTGGCCCGCGCCGTCTTCACGAAATCCATGTCGTGCACTTCCAGGATCGACGACCGGGTCAATCGCGTGTAGACCGCCATGTAGAACAACCCCAGGGTGAGCACCGGCAACACCATGTGGCGGGCAATATCCACCATCCGCTCAAGCCCCGTGTAACCCCTCCCCACCGATTCGAAGCCGAAGGAGGGCAGCCAGCCCAACTGCACGCTGAATAGCAGAATCAGCATGAGCCCCAGCCAGAACAACGGCGTGGCGTAGCTGACCAATGCCAGGGTGGTAATGGCCGTGTCCGCCCATCGGCCCACTTTCATCGCCGCCAGGGTGCCCAACAGCACACCCATGGCCAGGGCGAAGAGGAAGGCGGTCACGGTGAGCAGCAGTGTTGCCGGCAACCGGTCCAGGATCAGGTCACTGACGTGCTGTCCCTGCCGGTAGGAAAAGCCCAGATCGCCCTGGAAAACCGCTGTAACGTAGAGATACATCTGGGTGTGGAGCGGTTCATCCAGCCCGAAGCGCTGACGCAGCACCTCCACGTACTGTTCGTCCGACGCCCCGGCCTCCCCCGCCATCACCGCTGCCGGATCCCCGGGTGCCGCCCGGATCAGGGCAAAGTTGATGAGCACGATGAAGAACAGGATGATCGCCGCTTTTACCAGGCGCCGCGCCAGGAACAGCCCGATCTTTGTCATGCGGACCCAGGCCTCCGTTGCCGGATGGGGAGTCGACCCCCGGGAGCCGGATGCCCCCGGGGGTCACGCTGCCGGCGTTATTCCCGGATCCAGACGTCGGCGAAGGTGTCGGCCACACCCACGGCTGACATGGTGTGATTCTGTACGCGGGTGTTGACGATGGTGGGGAACTCCATTTCCAGCAACCACAGCACCGGCAACTCATCCACCAGGATCTGCTGAACCTCTGCATACAGCTCGGCGCGGAGCTCTTCGTCGTTTTCCACCGCGGCCTGCTCGAACAGCTCATCCACCCGCTCGTTGCAGTAGCCCATGGTGTTGGTAAACAGCACCCCCTGACGGATGTTGTCGCAGACGTAGGTGCGGGACACCCCAAGGGCGGGATGGCCGTACTGGTAGACGAAGTTGTTGGTCAGCTCATACTCCCAGTCCGCCACCCGCTGCGCCCAGCCGGCGGAATCGGTGCTGCGCATGCGCACGCGGATGCCCACCTCGTTCAGCGCCTCGCGGGTGTACTCCGCCAGCCGGGTGAAGGTCTCGCCGTAGGGCAGCGGCAGCAGCTCCACCTCGGCGAAGTTGCCGTTGCCGTCCCGCTCGAGACCCATTTCCTCCATCAGCTCCACGGCCCGATCGGGATTGTGCTCGTAGATGTGCACATCGTCCGTGTACTCGATGGTCACCGTGTTGATGGGGCCGGTGGGTATGCGGCCGAGACCCATGAAGATGTTGTCGCGGATGAACTCCCGGTCCAGGGCATACATCATGGCCTGGCGGAAGCGGGGATCATCTAGCGGCTCCACCCGGTGGTTGACCTCGATCCAGGAAAGCGGCGCGGCGATCTCGTAGCCCTCGGTCACCACGTCGAGGTGCGGCATGCCCTCCAGGCGGGGCACATCAAAGGGCTCGATGTTGTTGAAGGAACTCATGTCCACCTGGCCGGTTTCCAGCGCCAGTGCGCGGGAAGCAGCATCCGGGATCAGCCGGAAGTAGATCTCGTCGAGGTAGGGCTTGCCCTCTTGCCAGTAGTCATCGAAGGCCACCAGCTGCACATAGTCACCCCGGCTCCAACGCTCGAACTTGAAGGGCCCCGTACCGATGGGGTGATCATTCATCTCGTTGTCGTTGAAGTCCGTGCCCTCGTAAATGTGGGCCGGCATGATGGGGAAACTGGCAACCTCGAAGGCCAGAATGAACGCCGGATAGGCTTCGTCCAGCTCGAAGACCACCGTGTGATCGTCCGGCGCGGTGACGGACTCCAGTCGGGCGAAGTTGGCCCGCGCCCGGGAGTGGGTCTCCGGCAGGAACTCGGTGGCCGTGAACACCACGTCATGGGATGTTAACGGCTCACCGTCATGCCAGGTCACCCCCTCCTGGAGGTGGAAGGTGTAGGTCAGGCCGTCATCGGAGATTTCCCACTCCCGCGCCAGACTCGGCATGGGATCCAGGTCGAAATCGTAACGCAGCAGACTTTCGTAGATCTTTCCGGCAACCACCTGGGTCGGAGACTGCTGGTTGATGCCGAGAATCAGCATCGGTGGCTCGGGATCGAGTATGACGTTGAGGGTGCCGCCGTGTTGTGGCTCCTCGGCGTGAACCGCCGAAGTCGCCAGGAGGCTGCCGCCAACGGCGAGACAACCCATGAGAGCCGCGCCTGCCCACCAGTTTTTGCTTGTCGCGGCGTGCCCGCCGGCCTGAACCCCGTTTCTGTTCATCTCGATCATCCCTCTGCTTCTTGTTCGTGACAGCCTGATCAGGTGTCGTGTCCACGGCACCACGATCCCACGACCTGCACCTATTCAGCCTAGAAGCCAGTAGTCGACCAGAACTTGGCCGAAACTGCGGGGGAGTTGATCGAGACTATGAAATCAATCAGGCCGACGGGTTTTTGCCCGTCGCAAGCGCGAGGGTGGCGCCCCCAGATAGCGGCGGCAGGCCCGGGAAAAGCTGGCCTGATCGGCAAACCCCACTTGCCGGGCAACCATGCCCAACGGGCAGTCCGTATCCCGGATCAGACGATGAGCCTGCTCCATGCGTCGCTGCTGGATGTAAGCCTGGGGCGTCAGTTCGAGTCGCTCACGAAAAATTGCGTGCAAATGGCTCACACTGATGGCGCAGGCAGCAGCCAGATCGGCTACAGACAGCATGCGATCCATGTGGGCATCGATGAAGGCATTGACCAGCCGCAGATCCACCCGGGGGTGGGGGCGCACCGGGCGGGGTGCCGGAACCTCACGCCGCTGCTCCACAACGCGAGCGCAGACCGCGCGCAGCAGCACCGCCGCCACCTCATTGTGCAGGCCAGGGCTCTGTTGAAGCTGCGTGATGAGGACGTCCGTCAGTTCGCGCAAAACCGGGTCCACACGGAAGAAGCGCGGCTTGTCGAACAGCCTGTTGAGCTCGTTGACGTACGCCGTGCGGCCGGGGGTTGATACAGGCATGTCGAGGATCAGGGTGCGATTGCAACCATCTCCTTCGTACTCATGGTGATGCGAACAGGGAAGGATGCAGCCGTACTCAGGCGTGACTTGCCGCGTCAGGGACTCGACGGCGAGATCCGTTTCGCCCAAGGTACACATTACCAACTGGTGATAATCGTGCTCATGGGAGACATGACTGCGAGACAGACTGTCTACCCGCGCGTCGAACAGGGACATGGCTGTTCACCCGAAACCGCATGCAGCCATTAGTGTAGTGCACGATCAGGGGCGCCCCGTCAAGACTCCGCTCCCTGGGCCGTAGCAAGTTCTCCGGTTTCTTCCGTGTCCCGACGACCGCGTGCGCCGCCCCCGGCTTCGGGCCAACCCTGGGCGTGGCTGAGGATCAGATCCGTCAGCATGTCGAGGTGATCGGAACGGTCGTTCAAGGCTGCGATATATCGCAACTCGCCGCCACCGGCCTCCTCGAAGATCTCCGCGTTCTCGCCCTGAATTTCCTCGAGAGTCTCGAGGCAGTCGGCGGAAAAGCCCGCACAGATCACATCCAGCGTCTTCAAGCCGGATTTGCCCAGGGCCTCCACCGTCTTGTCCGTATACGGCTGGAGCCAGACTTCACGACCGAAGCGGGACTGAAACGTGACCTGCCAGGCATCATCCGGCAGTTGCAGAGACTGGGCCACCAGTCGGGCCGTCTTCTGGCACTGGCAGTGATAGGGGTCACCATCAAGCAGGTAGCGCTGGGGCGTTCCGTGGAAAGAGAACAGCAGTTTGTCACCCCGGCCGTGCGCTTCCC
Organism: Natronocella acetinitrilica; assembly: GCF_024170285.1. Classification (NCBI taxonomy): domain Bacteria; kingdom Pseudomonadati; phylum Pseudomonadota; class Gammaproteobacteria; order Chromatiales; family Ectothiorhodospiraceae; genus Natronocella; species Natronocella acetinitrilica. The sequence goes on along the minus strand of NZ_JALJXV010000001.1, from coordinate 626,707 downwards.
AGTGCTCGCGGATACTGGCGGCAAGACAGGCGATGTAGGCAGGGTCGTCGTGATACTGGCCGATAAAGCGCAACTCGGGGACCCAGCGCCAGCCCTTCAGCTCGTCGGCCAGGGCATCAAAAGTAGAAGCAGTGGTGGCCCCGGAGTACTGCGGGTACATGGGCAGCACGAGCAGCCGCTCAGCGCCGGCCTGGCGCAAGGTCTGCAGGGCCTTGGGGATGGACGGGCTGCCGTAGCGCATGCCGAGTTCCACGGCGACGGGCCCTTCCAGCCGGGAGTGCAGGCGCTGGGCAATGCCCTCGGTCTGCGCCCGGGAGATCACCAGCAGCGGCGAGCCTTCGTCCGTCCATACTTCGGCGTAGGCACGCGCCGACTTGGCCGGCCGTGTACGCAGCACGATTCCGTGGAGGATGATCCGCCACAGCAGCCTGGGGACTTCAACCACACGCGGGTCGGCAAGAAACTGTGCCAGATACGTCCGCAGGGCCGGGGCCGTGGGCGCATCCGGGGTACCGAGATTCGCCACCAGCACGCCCAGGCGGGGAGTATCGTCGTGCTTGAAAGCATCCTTCGCGCTGAAACGCGGCATCTACGGGCTCCCGGTCCGATTTTGGGCAGTCCGTAACCATACCAGCAAGCTGCCGGAAGCCAAGCCCCGATTGAGGAGACGCCGTACTATCGACGCCGTGGCGGGTTACTTTTCCACGAAAGCCCGTTCGATCACGTAGTCCCCGGCAACGCCGATACGGGCCGATGCCTTGAAGCCACGGTCGTCGAGCATGGCCTGCACATCCTTCAGCATGGCCGGACTCCCGCAGATCATGGCGCGGTCCACTGCAGGGTCGAGGGCGGGCAAGCCGATATCGCGGAAAATCTGGCCAGACTCCACCAGATGCGTGATGCGTCCCTGGGTGCGGAATGGCTCACGAGTGACGGTGGGGTAGTAAATGAGTTTGTCGCGCACCTCTTCACCGAAGAACTCGTTTTCCGGCAATTCCCGGGTAATGAAGTCCGCGTAGGCCAGTTCGCTCGCGTAGCGCACGCCATGAACCAGAACGATCTTGTCGAATCGCTCGTAGGCTTCCGGGTCCTGGATGACGCTTAGAAATGGTGCCAGCCCCGTGCCGGTGCTGAGCAGATACAGGTGCTTGCCGGGCAGCAGGTCACTCAGTACCAGGGTACCGGTGGGCTTGCGACTGGCGACCACGGTATCCCCCTCCTTGAGGTGCTGCAGGCGGGACGTGAGGGGGCCGTCCGGCACCTTGATGCTGAAGAACTCGAGATGATCCTCGTAGTTCGGGCTGGCAATACTGTAGGCCCGCAACAAGCGCTTGTTGTCACCCTCCTGCAAGCCAATCATCACGAACTGGCCGTTCTCGAATCGCAAGCCCGGATCACGGGTGGTGCGGAAGCTGAACAGGGTGTCGTTCCAGTGATGGACGCTCAGTACCGTTTCGGTGCCCAGTGTGCTCATGCGCAAGCTGCCTCGATTGTTCAACGATCCGCCAGCACCGCCCCACCAGCGCCGACGATTCAAGGATGCCGAATGTTAGAGACCAATGGAATACTTGTGAAATGGGTTATTCGAATAAGCTATAAACGGGTCGGTATAGTGTTTGGCTGGTTGCGAGCCGCATCACTGAACCGTCGGCAGACAGTGTGTCTAATGGTTTTGGGTTTCCAAGCTTTCTCACAGCCGACGCGTCGAGGCATTGCCGAATGCGCTACCCGTTCGCAGTTTCGCCCGCAGCCAGGCCGGCATCGATGCATCGCGCGACGCGAGCTGTCAACCTGATTTCCAAGGGCGGCATCGTCCTGCTCCTGATGATGATACTGCAGGCCTGCGCGACGACCCCGGATGATGCAGACCACGACCTGGAAGCGGAACTTGAGCAAACGGCGCTGCTCACCCCGCCCGCTCAGCCGGGCACCGATCAACCACTACCTCCACTGCTCACTGACGGGCTATCCGCCGCCGAGATCAACACGGTCGACATCTATCGCAACCGGATTCGTGCGGTCGTGCATATCACCGCAGTGCGCCTCCAGCGTACGCAAGAGCGGGGCGCGTTTCCCGTCGGCGGTGTCGGCAGCGGCTTCATTATCGATCAGGACGGCACGGTGGTAACCAACCAGCATGTGGTTCAGGGCGCGCAGCGCCTGCTGGTCACCCTCTACGATGGCAGCCGCTACCCGGCGGAACTGATCGGCGAAGATCCGGAAATGGACCTGGCCGTGATCCGCTTTCTGCCCGGGGGACGCGAACTGTCCACGATTCCCAGGGGTGATAGCACCAACCTTCAGGTCGGTCAGCAAGTGCTGGCCCTGGGTAACCCATTCGGCCTGGACGGCACATTGACGTCCGGCGTGGTATCGGCCCTGAACAGACCCATGCGCACCAGCTCCGGCTACATCATGCGGGAGCTGATCCAGAGTGATGCAGCCATCAATCCCGGCAACTCCGGTGGACCGCTGCTGAACTCCCGGGGCGAACTGGTGGGGGTGAACTCCATGATGGTGTCACCATCCCGGGGCAGCGTTGGCATCGGCCTGTCGATTCCATCCAACACCGTGGACCGCATTGTCACCCACATCATCAAGGAGGGGCGCGTCAATCGTGGCTGGATCGCCATCGAGGGCATCACGGTGGATCGACGACTGGCCACCGATGCCCGCCTCCCGGTTGCTTCCGGTGTACTGGTGACCCGGCTGGTACCCGAGGGCAACGCCGTCACCGCCGGGCTGCGGGATGGCGAGGGCGGCCGCGTCGTCCAGCACGGGCCATACCGCGTTCCCGTCGAGGGTGACATCATCGTCGCGATCAACGGTGAGCCAATACGATCGGTGGGCGAGCTGTTTGCCGAGCTCGAGTCCACCAGGCCCGACGACCACGCCTTACTCACCGTGCTGCGCGGCAGCGCCACCGAAAACCTGGCGATCCGCCTCACGGAGCGCCCCGACGACCCACCGGAGCCCGTGCTGCGTCGCCCACGCTGACGCAGCACGGGGTGCATGCGCCCCGCCAATCCCGCAAGATTGCACCCGGCGCCAGCAGCCTGCGGCGCGCGTAATCGGGAGATGGCATGGCTCTGGTCCTGGGGCTGCTGACAGCACTCAGCTACGGCATTGGCGACTTTCTGGCCGGCATGGTGGGGCGGCGCATGGCGCCGTTGGCGGTCGCCCTTTATTCACAATTGGTGGGTGCCGCATTCATGCTGGTCGCCGCCCTGCTGTTCGGCGGGCTTCCATCCACCACCATGCTGCTCTGGGGTGCCGCCGCCGGCGCCGCAATGGGCTTTGGCTTCGTGGTCTACTTCCAGGCTCTGACCCTGGGGCGCATGGGCATCGTGGCCGCGGTCACCGGGGTCTGGGGGGCGGCGGTGCCGTTCGTCTTTGGTCTCGCTCTTGGCGAGCGTCCGAGCGTCTGGGCCATGGCCGGCGTCGCTTTGGTGGCCGTTGCGATCGCCGTGGTCTCGGCAGGCTCCCCGGCGGCGATACCCAGCCACTCCCTGCCTCCACCAGGTGATGTCCCGCGGCCACGACGACGTCAGCTCCTGGGGGGCGGGCTCACCCAGGCCACCATCGCTGGTGTGGTGTTCGGGCTGTTCTTCGTGTTTCTCGATCAGGCGGACGGCGGCAGCCCGCTCTGGCCTGCAACCGCAGCGGTTGTCGCATCCATCGTCGTGGTGGCCGGACTTGTGCCGATCTTCCGCCCCGTGCTGCGCCTGGGCATGCGGGACCTCACCGTCATGACCGCCGTTGGTGCCTGCCAGGCGCTGGGCACGTTGCTGTTCATTATCGCCGTGCGGGAAGGTCTGCTCTCGATTGTCGCCGTGGCAGCAGCGCTCTCGCCGGTACCGACGGCTCTCTGTGCCCGGGCGTTCATGGGTGAGCGCCTGACCAGGTGGCAGTTCGCTGGCTTCACAGCGGCTATCGCCGGCGTGGCGTTGATTGCGCTGCACTAGTTCGGCGCAGCGCTGCTGGTCACTCGCGGTGGCAGCGGACTGACCCTGGAGGTCCACTATGTTGATGGCTACCTTGCCGCCGCGGCTTGCGCTCTGCTCTGGTCAAGCTACTCGGTGCTGAATCGTCGCTATGGTGCCGTACCAACGGAGGCGGTCGCGGGTTTTTGCGCCGTCGGTGCCATTCTTGCTGCTTTCTGTCACCTGCGCTTCGAGCAATGGGTGACACCCCAGGGCGTGCCCGCACTCCGTTTGTGCTGTTTGCATGGGGTGCCATGGTCTCAACGCACCCCAACGCACAATCCCGACAACCACCAGCCACCGAACCAAACATGCCCGGCTGCGGTCCATCCGACATTGGCAACAAGACTGCGAGGCTTCCACATGAGCGGTGGCGAAATCATGGTAATCGGCAAGCTGATTCTGACCTTTGGCGGTTTGCTGGCCTTCGCCATCTGGGAGCTTTACAAGCTGAAGAAGTAGCCTGCCATGGCACCGGCTGCATCACGAAATCAGGGCCGTCGGGCGGTCCACCAGTTGCCGGCCCAATAGGGGTTATCCAGTTCGGAAAGCATCACGCCCTGGCTCGTAGAGGCGTGCAGAAACTGCCCGCTCTCCACGTAGATCCCCACGTGCCGGGTCTTGCCGGTGCGGAAGAACACCAGATCCCCGGCCTCAAGCTCGGTGCGCGCAACGGGCCGCCCCACCCGCGCCTGGCCTTCCGTGGAGCGTGGCAGGCGGCGGTCGAAATGGCTGGCGAACGTCGTCTGCACGAAAGCCGAGCAGTCAATGCCCCGTCGGCTGGCACCGCCAAGGCGATAGGGCGTTCCGGCCCAGTCATCATGCTGGGCATAAAGGGCCTCGATCACGGCCTGGCGCTGAAGGCGATGATCCGGTGCCGGCGACGCCGAGCGCTCAGCAGCAGCCGGTGCACTCGGCCGGGCGTCCACCACCGGCGCCGGCTCTCTGGGCGCACTGGCGCATCCGGCGAGCAAGCCTCCCAGCAGCAACACACCTGCCGTGTACTTCCAGCGCGTCCCTATCACCGCAGACTCCCGAGATCATGTCTGTGAAAAAGTGTACGCGGCGACCATGAACACGACGATGCTTCAGTTCACATGAACCAGACCTGAATCTGCTGCCTGGACGTTTACCCGGCGGGCTTTGCTATGCTCCCCGAACTGGTTTGCAAAGAGGAGACCGACCATGGGATTTGCATTATCGGACATGCGGCTCACCAGCAGCGCTTTCAGCAGCGGCGGTGCCATTCCGACCAGGCATACGGGGGAATCCGATGATGTCTCTCCGGACCTGGCCTGGGCCGGCGCGCCGGAGGGCACCAAGGCCTTTGCGGTGATCTGCCACGACCCGGATGCGCCGCTGGTCAGTCCCAACGGTACCTACGGATTCGTGCACTGGGTGCTCTACAACATCCCGGCATCGGTGAATGCGCTGCCTGAAGGAAGCTCCGACTTCACGGCGGGCAAGAACGACTTCGGGAACACGGGCTACGGCGGCCCGATGCCGCCGGAAGGCCACGGGGTGCATCAATACTATTTCTGGATTCTGGCCCTGAAGGACGATGTCCGCCTGGAGGGCGGGCTGTCACTGTGGGAACTGCTGGGACGGCTTGAGCCGGCAATTATCGGTATGAATCGCCTGGTGGGCACCTACCGCCGGGGCTGAAACGGGACATGAAGACGGAGACGCTGATTCATTCAGCGTCTCCCTGTCGTTTATCCAGCCTCTTCCATGCTGTCGACTACTTCCTTGGCGACCTTGAAAGCGTCGATGCCTGCCGGAAAACCGCAATAGACCGTAGCCTGGAGCAGGATCTCGCGGATCTCCTCCTTGCTGCAGCCGTTGCGAATGGCTCCCACGGTATGAATACGCAGCTCATGGGGGCGACCCAGGGCCGCCAGCATGGCGATATTGATCATGCTCCGGGTCTTGCGATCCAGGCCGGGGCGATTCCATATCGCATCCCAGCAGTAGTCGGTGACCAGTTCCTGCAGCGGCCAGTTGAAGTCATCGGCGCCGTTGATCGAGCGATCCACATATTCGTCGCCGAGCACCTCACGGCGCGTCGCGAGCCCTTTCTGGTTGAGTTTCTCTTTCATGCGCATTCTCCTGGTGATTACTTGGCGAGCACGTCCGGATTGGCCAGGTTCTTCGGCGCACCTTCGGCAAAAGCGAGGACGTTGTCGAAGGCGTCCCCGAAGTACAGCTCGTAGCTGTCGAGTTCGACGTAGCCGAGATGCGGCGTGCACACGGCACCGTCGCGGTGCAGCAGGGGGTGATCCACCACCGGTTCATTCTCGTAGACATCAACCGCCGCCATGCCCGGCCGTCCGGCATCCAGCGCTGCCTCCAGGGCGCCGCTTTCGATCAGTTCAGCACGACTGGTATTGACCAGCAGCGAGCCCGGCTTCATCCGCGCCAGATCGTTCGCGGTGACGATACCCCGCGTCTGGGGTCCGAGCCGCAGATGCAGGCTCAGTACATCGGACTGCTCGAACAACTGCTCCTTGCTCTCGACAACGTCGATACCGTCCGCCTGGGCGCGGGTGAGCGACCCCTCCCGGCCCCAGGCCAGCACATGCATGTCGAAGGCCTTGCCGTAGCGGGCAACAACACTACCGATCTTGCCGTAGCCATAGATGCCCAGCGTCCTGCCACGCATACCCACGCCCAGGCTGCGCTGCCACTTGCCGGCCTTCATGCCGGCGACTTCCTGCGGAATGCGGCGCATGGCCGCCAATGCCAGGCCCCAGGTCAACTCGGCGGCGGCGTAAGGCGCGCCGGTGCCGGTGGCCACGGCCACACCGCGGGCATTGCAGGTATCCAGATCCACGTGGGCAATACCACCACCGGTCTGGCTGATAATGCGCAGATTCGGCAGCCGCTCCAGCAGTTCAGCGGTGATCTGCGTGCGTTCACGAATGAGCACCAGGGCCTCGGCGTCCTTGAAGCGCTCCACGAGAGTATCAACGTCAGTGACGGTATCGTTGTAGACAGTGACCTCGTGGCCGGACAGCGTCTGGAAACACCGCAGGGTCTTGACGCAATCCTGGTAGTCGTCAGGTATGACAATTTTCATGATGGATGGACTCTCCAGTCTCAAGTTTGGTCCGGGTTTCAGCGTGCCGGCTTGTCCGCGACGCTGGCGGCATCGCCGCCGCGATCGGGAGTCGCCCGCTGCCAGAGGAACACTGCGCCGATCAGCACGAAGCCGATTACGCCGGTGCCGGTGGCCATCATCACCTCCAATAGGGTGCCCTGGCCCAGCAGCGGCGGATGATAGATGAACATGTAGGGGATCAGGAATCCACCCAGCGAAATCTTGGTCGCCGTCAGCGCCGTACTGAACCAGTGTGAGCCGGAATGGCGCTGCCGGTATAAGCAGCCAACGCCGCCGGCGGCGTCACACGGGAGAGAATGGCGAAGTAAAGAATGAACAGATGCGACGACAGGGCCGGCAACCCGGCCTCCACGAAGGCGGCGGCCACCACCGTGGCAGCGAGCATGTAGGCGGCCACGGTTGGCAGGCCCATGCCAAGGATGATGGCCACAACCATGGCCAGGATCAGGGTGATCACCAGGTTGGTGATGTACTCACTGCCACCAGCGATGCTGCTGGAGTTGAAACGACGGCCTTCGAAGCCTTCCTTGCATAACACGCATTGCAAAAACCCGCCTGAACGGGCACGCCTTGCACTCAGCGCCCATTCCTGGACAGTTATTGTCAAATCCGTGGTACTACGGTGCATCTGGAGATCAGGTCTGGAGCTGATCCGCCAGATCGAGAAAATCCCGGGCAACCAGATCGAAATCCGGGTCGGGTGTGAGATCGATGTCCGCGTCAGGGCCGTATTCCAGCGGACGCAACACGAATGCGGTTCGAAAGCCCTCCTGCCGGGCCGCTTGCAAGTCATCCTGGTGTGCCGCGACCATCAGAACCTCCTCCGGCCGGACATCCAGCAGGTAGGCGGCCATGCGATAGACCTCCGGGTCGCGCTTGTAATGCCGCGCGAGTTCCGAAGACAGCACGCAGTCCCACGGCAGCCGCGCATGCCTGGCCATGTTCACCAGCAGGGAGATGTTGCCGTTGGACAGCGTTGCCAGCACGAATTTTCGCCGCAGCCGGGTCAGACCCTCCACGGAGTCCGGCCAGGGCTCAAGCCTGTGCCAGGCCCGGTTCAGGTGGGCGATGTCGGCCTCCGCCAGCCCGGTAATGCCGAACTCGTCGAGCAGGCGATCCAGCGTCATGCGATGCAGTTCGTCAAGTCGGGTCCAGGGCAGTTCGCCACGCCGAACCCGGTCCATGGCCGGTGCGTAGCCACCACGCCAGGCATCCACCAGGGCTGCCCAGTCGACGTCAACACCGCGCTGCCGGCCCAGTTCCTCGCATTCCCGGATGACGCTGCCGCGCCAATCGACCACTGTGCCGAACACGTCAAAGGTGAGGCACTTCACGCCGGACAGCTTCGCGCTGCTCATTTGACGCTGCGCTCCACAACCACCTCCTCCGCCGATTCCTGCATGGCTCTCACTGCCTCGTCCCGCGTCAGCAGGTCGGCGTATTTCTGGCCCATGTCAAACAGGCTGGCCTCGTGGGCCCGCAGACTCCTGTCGCCGCAGCAGTCGGTCAGCACCACCGGGCGCAGTCCCCAGGACATGGCGTCAACGACGCTGGCCCTCACGCAACCACTGGTCGTGGCGCCGGCCACGAGTAGCGTCTGCACGCCCCGCTGCACCAACCATGGCAGGAGATCCGTTCCAAAAAATGCGGAGGGTACTGTCTTGCGAACAACCAGCTCGCCTCGTTGAGGCGTCAGGGACTCGACGATTGCGCTACTCCGGGCATGCTCTGTCAGTGCCAGCAACTTGCGGGACTTCAGAGCGAATATATTCGGTGTCGCATCGTCCGCAAAGACAATTCTGCTGTGGGCGACGGGCAGACCTTCTGCACGGGCCCAATCCAGCATCGGCAAAGTGGTCTCTATCGCCGCCGGGATGTTGCCACCCCCGAAGAGATCGGGATCGGCAAAACCGTTGACGAAGTCAACCAGCAGCAGGCCCACGGGCCCGGCGACACCGAGGGTGCCGCCGAAGCCCTGCCGTTCGAATAGCGCGTTCTCCGGTTCCATCACTAGCCCAGCACGAACGGGTTGGCGATGTCACCGGTGTTGATGTAGATGCTCTTCACCTGCAGATACTCCTTGATCATCTCCTGACCGTTCTCGCGGCCGATACCAGAGCGCTTGTAGCCGCCGAAGGGCGACATATAGCTGATGACCCTGTAGGCATTGACCCAAACCGTGCCGGCGCGGATTTTCTTCGTCATGCGCAGCGCCCTGGACATGTCCTGGGTCCAGACCCCGGCAGCGAGGCCGTAGAGCACGTCATTGGCGATATGCACGGCTTCGTCCTCGTCCTTGAAGGGGATGATGGACAGCACCGGGCCAAAGACCTCTTCCTGGGCGATTCGCATGTTGTTGCTCACGCCGGTGAAGATAGTGGGCTCGACAAACCAGCCATCGCCGCACTCGGGGCGATCTGCGGCCTTGCCACCAAGCACACAGGTCGCACCTTCCTCTTTCGCGATGTTGATATAGGACAGCACCTTCTCGAACTGCGGCCGGGTGGTCACGGGCCCGACCTGGGTGCCCATATCCATGGGATTGCCCATCTTGGCGGTTTTTGCCAGCGCGATGAGGCGTTCGACGAATTCGTCGTGGATGCTCTCCTGCACCAGCAGACGGGAGCCTGCCATACAGGTCTGCCCGGTGGCGGCAAAAATGCCCGAGATGGCGCCTTTCACGGCGTTGTCCAGGTTGGCATCATCGAAGACGATGTTCGGTGACTTGCCGCCGAGTTCCAGGGAGACTTTCTTGAGCCCCCGGGCGGCCGCCTCGTAAACCTTCACGCCACCGATCTCGCCACCGGTAAAGCCGATCCGGGCCACCTTGGGGTGTTCCACCAGCGCCGACCCCACATCCGGGCCGTAACCGGTGACCACATTGAAAACGCCCTTGGGGAAGCCGGCCTGCTCCACCAGTTTCGCCAGTTCCAGCATCGAGGCCGAGGTGAACTCCGAGGGCTTCACCACCACGGTGTTACCGGCAGCCAGCGCTGGCGCGATCTTCCAGGTGGCGAGTAGCAGCGGCGAGTTCCACGGCGTGATGATGGCGACCACGCCCAGGGGCTCGTACTGGGTGAAATTGAACATGCCGGCCTTGTCGGTGGGGATGTTGGCACCCTCCACCTTGTCCGCCAGACCGCCGTAGTAGTAGTACCACTCCGGCATGTACTGCATCTGGCCGTACATTTCGGCCTTCAGCTTGCCGTTGTCGGTGACTTCGGTATCCGCCAGGTGCTCAGCATTCTCGGCGATCAGGTCGCCCAGCTTGCGCAGCAGGGCGCCGCGACGGCTGGCGGTCATATCCGCCCACTCACCCTTGTCGTAGGCGGCGTAGGCGGCCTCCACGGCACGATTGGCATCCTCGGCCGCACCCTTGGGGATACGCGCCCAGGTCTCGCCCGTGAACGGGTTCTGGGAATCGATCCATTCACCGCTGGACGGATCCACCCACTGCGAATCGATCCACATCTGGTAGGTCTTCATGTCAGGTCTCCCCTTGAAAATATGGTGTTTAACTTCTCATGAGATCAGGCAGCCACATGACGATGGCCGGGAAAGCAAGCAGCAGTCCGAGGATGATCACCTCGACGACCAGGAAGGGCGCGACGCCCTTGAACAGATCCGTGGGCTGCACCCGCCCATCGGATGCGCTGAGCACGGCAAACAGGTTGAGGCCGATGGGCGGAGTCAGCACACCGATCTCCACAAGCTTGATGACGATCACCCCAAACCAGATGGGGTCGAAACCGAGGCTGGTGACCACCGGGAACACGAACGGCACCGTCACCACCACCATGGAGATGGTGTCCATGAAGCAGCCAAGGATGATGTACATCAGCATGATCACCAGCATCACGGTGAGCGGTGACACGCCAAGCCCTTCGATATACCAGACAATCTCGTCCACGAAGCCGGAGTAAACGAAAAGCCGTGACAACATTAGCCCGGCGATGATCACCAGGAACAGCACCGCCGTGGTCATGGCGGCGCTCTGCATGGCACCCCCGATCTTGCCCATGGACGGCATGTCCTTGCGCAACCAGCCACGCATCAACATGATCAGGAACGCACCGACTGCGCCCACAGCGCCTGCCGAGGACGGGAACATGGCGCCGGAGTAGATGCCACCGATCACGATCACCGCCAGCAGGACAAACGGCCAGATGGAGTAGAAGCTGCGCAACTTGTCCTGCAGCGAGAAACGCTCTGTCGGCACCGGCGCAATGGACGGCCGTATCGTCACCATCACCCAGATGGCAATCAGGTAGGCACCTGCCGTCAACAGGCCGGGAACGATGCCCGCTACCAGTAGCGTGCCAATGGACTGTCCCGTGAGCAGGGCGTAGACCACCATCATGATGGAGGGCGGTATCAGGGCGGCAAAGGTACCGGCAGCGGCAATACAGCCCGCAGCGATGGCCTTGTTGTAGCCGAAAGCCATCATTTGCGGCAGGGCGATACGGGTGAACACCACGGCATTCACCATGGTGGAGCCGGAGATCGCCGCAAAACCCGCCGAACTCAGGGTGGTCACCATGAGCAGGCCGCCGCGCACCCGGCCCAGCACACGGTAGAAGAAGGTGTAGAAGTCCTTGGTGATGCCGGATATCTCGGCAAAGGCCCCCATGAGGATGAACATGGGTATGACGACAAAGCCGTACTGGCTGGCGAACTGGTACGGCAGGCCCTCGATGGTGCCCAGCATCAGCGGCATGCCACCCAGATACCACAGTCCGACGATGGCCACGATAAAGATGGAAAACGCGACGGGAATGGACAGGGCGATCAACAGCAGCATGGTGCCAATGGCGATCAGCCCGATGTACAACGGATCCATGGTGATCAGCCCTTTTGCTCGAGTGAGCCGGTATCGGCCACGGGATCGGCGCCAGCCACTGCCGCGCGGTCACCACAGAACAGGAAGCGCACCAGCTCTCGCAGAATCTCCAGTGCGCAGACCAGCGCGCCCATCCAGAACACGAGCTTGATGGGCCAGAGCGGAAAACGCACCGACGCCACAGCGCGCTCGCGGATATTAAGGCTGTGCTGAGCCAGCTCCCAGGCCCCCCAGGTGATGAGGGCGAAGACACAAAGGCCGATGAACAGGGCAAGGCCCTCGGCAAACACCCGCAACGGGTGCGGAAAGAAACGCCAGAACAGATTCACTGAGATATGGGCACGCTGTCGCTGGGTGTAACTCATGCCCATCATCACGGTGATGGAAAGCATTGCGGCGGAAAGCTCGGTGGCCGAAGGCACCGGACGGCCCAACAGATTGAGCGATAACACATCGGCGGTGCCGATAAGCGCCATGATGGCGAGCAGCACCGAAGCCAGGATCATGAACAACCGCGCGAGCCGCTTGATGCCCGTATCCATGAGCTGAAAGACAAACGTCATGAGACCACCCTTGTCGCTCTGGTGGGTCGGGCCGGCCAGTGCCGGCCCGACGCGCAGGCCCAACTAGATGTCGCCGTGCTCCATCCAGTAGTCCAGCACTTGCTGGGCAGCCTCACCGCGGCCTTCCCGCTGCATGTTTTCGAGCCAGAGCGCCCGGAAATCGGGGGCACGGGCCCGCAGCTCGTCCGGCTGCTCGAACTCCACGACTTCGACGCCGGCATCCAGCATCCGCTGCAGGCTCGACTCCTGCACGTCCGCCAGCGCCTGCAGGCTGCGCTCCCGGGCCTCGTCACTCACTTCCATGATCAGTGCCTTGACGTTCTCCGGCATGTCGTTGTGCCAGCGTTCGTAGTTGACCCAGATCGGCCAGGTAGGCTGGGGGCCGAAACCGAAGTCACTCAGATATTTGGCAACCTCGTACAACCGGGTCTGGGCGTAGAGGTCGGTGGAGAAGAAGCCGCAGTCGATACGGCCACGCTGCAGGCCCTCATACTTCTCGGCGGTCATGACGTTCACGCCCACCGCACCCAGGGAATCCCACAGGTACGGCTGCCAGGCGCCGAAGGTGCGAACCCGCAGGCCCTGCCAGTCATCCAGATTCCGCACGGGCTTGGTGCAGAGTGGCTGGTAGGTGTTGAGCGTGTGGAAGAACAGCGGCCAGATGTTGTTCTGCCGCAGCTCATCCCGAATTGCCGGCACATCCTGCACCAGCCCCTCGATAACGCGGGATGCCGCTTCGTTGCTTTCGAAAGTCAGCGGCAAGGCGTTCGGAGCACTGGTGAGTGGCAACTCGTTGGGGAAGTAGCTTGGTGGCACCGCGCCCATGTCCACCGCGCCGCTGCGCACCAGACGCAGGATCTCCATGGGCTCGCCGCCGGCGCCGGCCCACATCATGGTGACGCGGATGCGTCCACCGCTGCGTTCACGGATCTGGTCAGCCCACCACTGGTCCACGTCGGTCTGGGCCCAGCCGGCGGGGAATGAATGGGCAACCCGAAGGTTCATTCGCGGATACTCTTCTGCGTTGGCGGGTGTGGCCGTCAGCGTCGTCGCTGCCAGCAACCCGGCCGCAGCCATGGTCGCAACAAAGGCTTTCATCGTGTACTCCTCCAGTTGACAGACTTCAGTTGACAGACTTGCCGTGTCGTTGTGGTTATCGACGCCCCCGCGGCAGATGCCGCCGGATAACGTCGTGTTCCTAACATTCAGAAGGGGTCCGTCCCGGGCGTCTACGCGCCCTTGCTCCAATTATCTCGCGTTGACAAAACCGCCGGACAACAGCGATCCGGCGTTGGGCACCACTGGGTCGAGCCCGATGGTCTGCAGAAGCACCTCTTGGCCGATACGAAAATTCCTCGGGGACCCCATATGCTCCTCCTGCTGCCGGCCTGCGTGTCCACCGGCCGGCGGGCTACAGTTCTCTATCGTTGTAATTGATATGGGCTAACGTATACAACTTATCCGTTTTGAGGTCAAATAATCGCTTATTTGTAGCATTTACGGAAGAATGGTATACGATATTGAGAGTCCAAGCTTGGACAATCGAGGAGTAGAATCAGGAGACCGCGCCCATGACCGCGGCAGATCGCGTTTACGGAGTCATCAAGAAGCGCATATTGAACGGCCGCTATCCGCCCGGATCCTACGTCCGGGAAGCGACGATCGGCACCGAACTTGAACTCAGCCGAACCCCCATTCGCGAGGCGCTCCGCCGCCTTGTGTCCGAAGGCTGGGTGGAGATCATTCCACACCACGGGGCCCGTGTGGTTTCGTGGACGTCCCGTGACGTTGAAGAAGTCTTCGAGATCCGCGCCTTGCTGGAACCCCATGTGGTGCGCAGGGCCGCCAGCCGCATCAGCGATGAACAGCTCGACACCCTCTCGGCTCTGGCGGACGAGATGGAAGGCCTGGCTGTCGATCCGGACGAAGACGCGCTGGAGCAGATCGCCGCTCTCAACAGCCGCTATCACGGCTGCCTGATCGATGCCGCCGACAGCCCGCGCCTGCAACGCCTGCTCGAGGCCCTGGTCCAGGTTCCTGTTGGACGGCGCAGTTTCGAACATTATTCGGCGGAGGAACTGCAGCGCAGCATGCAGCACCATCGGGAGATGATCCGCGCGCTGGCAGCGGGGGATGGCGACTGGGCGGCGCCGATCATGCGCGCCCACGTTCTGGCGGCACGCAGCGCTCATCTACGGTGGACCCGTTCACGTCAGGGCAAGGCTGCCGCAGCGGCCAGGAGAAGGGGGGCCGATGGCACCACTTGACGACATTCGCGTAATCGAACTGGGCCAGCTGATCGCCGGACCCTACTGCGGGCAGATTCTCGCCGACTTCGGCGCGGACGTGGTGAAGATCGAACCCCCCGGCAAGGGCGACGCCATGCGCCAGTGGGGACGACCTGACGCCCAGGGGCGCACCCAATGGTGGCCGATCATAGCCCGCAACAAGAAATCCATGACGCTCGATCTGCGCCAGCCGTCGGGCCAGGACGTGCTGCGCAGGATGATCGAGGAAGCCGATATCCTGATCGAGAACTTCCGCCCCGGCACCATGGAGCGCTGGGGGCTGGGCTGGGAGCAGTTATCGGCCATCAACCCCCGGTTGATCATGGTCCGGGTAACCGGGTTCGGGCAAACGGGCCCCTATGCAAATCGCGCCGGCTATGCATCGGTCTGCGAGGCCATGGGTGGCCTGCGATACATCTGCGGTTACCCCGACCGGCCGCCGGTGCGGGTCGGCATATCCCTGGGAGATACCCTGGCCGGCATCAATGCGGCGATGGGGGCCATGATGGCCTTGCAGGAGCGGCATCGCAGCGGCAAGGGTCAGGTGGTGGACAGCGCCATCTTCGAATCGGTACTCGGCGTCATGGAAAGCCTGATTCCGGAATACGCCAATGGTGGCCATATCCGGGAACGTGCCGGGAGCTTTCTACCCGGCATCGCCCCCTCCAACGCCTATCCGGCAAGGGACGGCCGCGACATCATCATCGGCGCCAACCAGGACACGGTGTTCGCCCGGCTATGCGAGGCCATGGGTCAACCCGAACTGGCCGAGGATACCCGCTACGCCACCCACAAGGCGCGCGGTCGGCATCAGCAGGAGCTCGACGCCCTGATTTCCCAGTGGACGCTGCAACATGACGCCGAGGTTCTGGTCGACCTGCTCGCCGAACAAGGGGTTCCGGCGGGCCTGGTCTACCGCGCACCGGAGATGCTGGCTGACCCGCACTTTCAGTCCCGGCAGTCCATCGTGTCCGTGGATGACGAGCACAACGGCACCGTGCCGATGCAGAACGTGTTTCCCCGCCTCTCCCGCAGTCCGGGCCACATCCGCCACAGTGGGCCGCAACTCGGCGCCCATACAGAGGAAGTGCTGCAGCAGTGGCTGGAACTGGACAACAAACAGATCAGCGAGCTGCGCGACGACGGCATCATTTGATACTCGTGCGCCAGGCGCATAGCAAGAGGACAGACCAATGAGCATCGAAAAGGATCGCGACGTCGACATTCTCGAAGTCGCACCCCGCGATGGCTTCCAGTCCATCGCCGAACCGCTGCCGACGGAAGAGAAGATCGCCATCATTGAGGATCTGCTGGCCGCCGGCTATCGACGCATGGAAATCGGTTCGTTTGTCAGCCCCAAGGCCGTGCCGCAGATGGCAGACATGGGCACCATCGCCGACCATTTCGCGGCGCGCCCCGGCCTGCGCCTTGCAGTGCTGGTGCCCAATCGAAAGGGCGCCGAACTTGCCATACAGCATGGCATGCGCGAACTGGTGTACGTGTTTTCGGCCTCCGAGGCACACAACCTGAAGAACGTTCGCCAGACCATCGAGCAGTCGCTGGGACAATTGCGTGAACTCGTCTCACTCGGGGCGGGCGGTCGCGATCTGCGTCTCCGGGTCGCCATCGCGACCTGCTTCGACTGCCCCTTCGACGGCCCCGTCTCCACCGATCAGGTGCGGCATGCGGTGGACCAGGCGCTTTCCATCGCACCCACTGCAGAGATTGCCCTGTGCGACACCACCGGCCGGGCGAATCCCTACCAGGTGCGCGAGCGCTTCAACCGCATCATGGCGGAGTTCGACGCCGACGGCCGGGACTGGGCGTTCCATGGTCATGACACCTTCGGCATGGGCGTGGCCAATGCCCTGTTCGCCTACGAGGCGGGGGTGCGCAATCTGGATGTATCCGCCTCCGGCCTGGGCGGTTGCCCGTTTGCGCCAGGAGCCACCGGCAACACCGCCGCCGAGGATCTGGTGTTCGCCCTGGAGAGCGGCGGCATTCGCACGGGCATCGACATGGAGCGCCTGCTGGCAGTGGCCGATCGCATCAACAAGTTGCCCGGGGCCTGTACCGGTGGCCATCTGCGGGTCGTCCCCAGGCAGCGTGCGGTGGCGTGATGGAGGGGCTTGGCGCGCCTTGCTGCGCTCAGTGAATGGTGCGTTACGCGCTGCGCGCTAACACACCCTACGAGAGGCACGGCCGAATGTAGGGTGTGTTAGGCCGAAGGCCGTAACGCACCGATTCAGCGGTGGCCAGGCCACCCTAAACTCCGTTCCCGGATAAGGGCTAGCAGGTAGAACCACTACCTGCGACACCTTGCTCCTTGCCACGAACGAAAACCGGACTCGAGCGCGGCGGCGTGAATACTTCAGCGCTTCCTTAAATCCGCTCCACGTCCACCGCGACCTTGGTCTTTTGCGTGCCACCGCCTCCGAACACCACGCCACGAATGGGGCTGATGTCGGTGTAGTCGCGACCGATGGCGGTGACAATGTGTTGCTGCGAGGGCGTGATGTCATTGGTGGGGTCGTACTCCCGCCAGCCACCCCCCGGTTCGAACACCGCCACCCAGGCATGGGACGCATCGGAACCCACCAGCTTCGCCTGTCCCGGTGGCGGCAACGTCTCCAGGTAACCGGACACATACCGTGCCGCGACCCCCAGCCCCCGCAACCCGGTAATGGCCAGATGGGCGAAATCCTGACAGACACCGCGCCGCGCCTCGAAGACCTTGCTCACCGGGGTCGACACGTTGGTGGCAGCCGGATCAAATGCGAACTCGCGATGGATCCGTTGAATGAAATCCCCCACCGCTTGTGAAAATCCCCGGCCAGGCTTGAATGACTCGGCGGCGTAGGCCACCACGTCCGGAGACGGCTCGATGAGCGGTGAATCCAGCAGGTAGGCCCTGGCATCCAGCCCTTCCGGGCTCGGATCAGCCGCCGTCGCGGCGACTACCTCCTCCCAGCTCATCCCGGAAGCGAGATAGAGTTCAGGCTCATCACCAAAGCGCTCCACCTCGCTTACGGCGGTCACCGTGAGGCGGCTATGGGGCCGCTGCAGGGTGAAATAGAAGATCTCGTTACCGAAAAAATCCAGTCGCCGGGACGTATACGCCGGCGGTGGATCCACCTCGACACGGTGGCTTAACACGCGCTGCCTCCCAAGATCACCACGCGGCGTGAGATGGGCCTCGTTGTAGCCAAGAGCCACCGGGGCGCTGTAGACATAGTCGGTGCGATGCGTGACCCGATACTTCACTGCGATGCCCCTGCCACGTTGCCCGGCGAGGGCTCACCCAGCGGTCGGGGTCCTTCCTGGTCGGTGAAGTAGGACAGTGCCAGCTGTTGCGCCGCGGCCTGCAGATCTCGCCCGGCCAGCTCCAGCAACTGTCTCAGCGCGGCGCGCTCCAGGGGATCTCCGGATGGCTCGGCCAGATTTGCACAATCACCCAGCCTGAGGCTGGTTTGCGCCTCCAGAACAAGGCGCTGCTCGACACTCAACACATCGGGCTCCTGCTGATCGCTTGGCAGGCTGTGCAGCGCCTCGACGAGACGGGTTAACTGAAAACCGAGGGCGCGCGGATTGACCTCACTGACAAGCACCAGCCGCAGCACGGTATCGACCCTGGGCGCATCGTGATATTGGCGCCGATAGGCGGCCAGGCTCTCAAGGCAACCAAGCAAGGCCTCCAGCATACCGGGCTCGACACGGGCATCCACGGGGGTGAGGAGAGTCGCCCGCAGCAGTGTGCCCGTGAGCAGGCCGCGCTCAATACGCCGCCCCATATCGAGGAAGCGCCAGCCCTGGCCGTGGACCATGCCGTCCTGCTCCAGACCGCGCAGAGCAGCGAGCAGCGTAATGAGCTCATCGAGTTCCGCGGGCAGATCGCGGAACACCAGATCACTGGACGAGCGGGCGCTGGAAAGCCGCATCCGAATGGTGGTCAGCACCCGGAGCGTATCCGTGGACAGGCGGTCACGCACCCCATTGGCGGCGTTCAGCATGGCGTGCAGGTTGAACGCCAGCGTGCCGGTGCGCCGGCCGTCGAAAACAAGGGACGACAGCTCCGGCATTGGGTCGGCCATGCGCGCTTCGGCCTCTGGCCCGGCGAATCCGGGGAAGGTCGCCGTCACCCGGGTGAGCGCCTGCTGGAGCGTGCCAAGCACCCGCTGGTCCACCCAGTCGTCGTACTCGACCACGGCGCGGTGCAGGCGCAATACCGCCCGCAGCATCCGAATGGACAGCTCTGCGCGCTCAGCGTAGCGCCCCATCCAGAACAGGTTTTCCGATGCCGCCGGCGGCAGCATGACCCGGACCTCCGAACCACTGTAGGTTTCCGAAACACTGGGCATGAGGCTGACTTCACGGACCGGCTCTGTTGCCTGGATCCAGATGTCCTTGGACAGACCACCCACCTGGTTGGAGACGCTTAGGCTGTCCATGCTGGGCGCCACGCGGGCGAGACCGCCGGGCATCACGCTATAGCCACCCTTGCGCCCCACCATGAAGGTGCGCATTACCGCAGGCCTGGGGCTCAACCCCGTCTCCGACAAAGCCGGCACCGACGAAAGCTGGCCGTGCTCCTGGCCCACGTACGTCTGCGGTCGGGCGCGGATGCGCTCGGCCAGCGCCCGGCGCTGATCGTCGCCCAGCGCGGCACCGAATACCGGGCTTTGCCCGACGCCCCGGTAGATGCTCTTGATGACCAGCTTGTCCAGGTTGTCCAGCACGTAACGGCACGACTCCGGATCGCCACACCACCACGTTCTGACCGACGGCAGGTCAAGATCCCGCCCCAGGAAAAACCTGGATATGGCGGGCAGATAGGCCTTGAGCGCGGGATTTTCCAGCACACCCGCACCGAGCGGGTTGGCAACAGCCACGCGGCCGCGGCGCACCACCTCGGTGAGCCCCGGGACGCCGAGCATGGAGTCGCGGCGCAATTCCACCGCGTCGCAGTAATCATCATCGAGCCGTCGGAGGATGACATCCACCGGCTCCAGCCGGCGCATGGAGCGCAACCACACGCGCCCGTCCCGCACCGTCAGATCACCACCTTCCACCAGGGTGTAGCCCAGGTATCCGGCCAGAAACGAATGCTCGAAATAGGTTTCGTTCATCAGGCCGGGGGTCAGCAGTACGACCCGCGGCTGGTCCTCGTCGCGATTCGGCGCCAGTTCCGCCAGCGCCCCGCGCAGTTGATGGAAAAACAGGGCCAGGCGATGCACCCTCGACTCCCGGAACAGGCTCGGCAGGATGCGGGTCATCACGACCCGGTTCTCAAGCGCATAGCCGGCGCCGGAGGGAGACTGGGTGCGATCACCCACCACGCAGAAGCGCCCGTCCGCTCCACGGGCCAGGTCCGCCGCGTACAGGGTCAGCGGATACTCCGTGGCATCACTGTAGGGGTGGCAGGGCCGCAGAAATCCGGGGTGGGCATAGACCAGTTCCTGGGGCAGCACACCACGGCGAATCAATTCCTGGGGCCCGTAGATGTCGCGGAGGATGAGGTTGAACAGTTCCGCGCGTCGATGAAGCCCGGTTTCCACTTCGGCCCATTCATCGCTGGAGAGCACCAGCGGCACGGGATCGAGTTCCCAGAGCCGCTCACTTCCCTGGGGGTCGCCATAGACGTTATAGGTAACGCCCCGCTCGCGCAGCAGTCGACGAGCCTGCTGATGGCGCTGCCGCAGGGCATCCGGGCCCAGGCCTTCCAGGGCTTCGGCAAGGTAGCGCCAGCTCTCGCGGATGCTGCCATCCGCCAGCAGCATCTCGTCTACCCGGCCTGCAGGAGGCGGATAATCGCGCAGCAAGGGGGACTCGGGGATTACCGCCATGGTGCCAGCAGCCTGCATGTCGTCTCGGCGCCGTGGCTGCACTCACCGTGCCACGCGCCAGATTCTCGTTGGTGCCCGTCTCCGACGACCACACGTCGGACGCCAGAATCGTGGCAACCGAACGTCCAATACTAATCGGTATGGCTCCCGGAAAGCGAGGTATCTACCACTTCAGGGGCATGCGGTCTGGCGACGGGTTGTGGGTGCGGCGCTCAGAGACCGTATGCGAGAGGGACCTCGCATACGAGCCCCCATGGACGGGTTTACGACGTGTCTCTGGGGGCCGCACCCACAACCCGTCCTTGCCCTGGGCACCAAAGTGCACGGGACACGGGCTAACGGCGGGTGTCGCCAAGATCAAGCAGGTAGGGGAAATCCGGGTCGAACTGCGGCTCGCCCACGGGCTGCTCCATGGGCGCATCCGACAAGGGTTCGACCCGCCCGCCGGGCCGCTCGCGATTAAGCACCGGTGCCGCCCCGGCCTGATCCGTGGGCGGCCCGGCGGCCACAGTCCAGGGCATGTAGGGTGCGGCATGGGTCGTCTCGGCCCGGTCCCATCCCGCCGGAACCGGCGGAAAATAGTTGAGGCCACCCATGCGCTCGCCACGCCAGGCATCCATCAGCTCGAAGCTCAGGCGCTCCACCGATGGCACGGCAGGGTAAAGTGTGGAGGGTGGATCGAACACCTTGAACCGCACGCCCGCGACGGCCTCACCCCGCACGCCGGTGGGTTGCAGCGGCACCGGACGGCCATTACAGAGCAGGCGATGACGCCCTGGCGTGTAACCACGCAACTCAACCTGCAGCCGACTCATGGCCGGATCGATAAAGCGTGTCATGGCCCCACCCGCAGACTCTTCCGCCAGCACCGGCCAGGGTTCAAGGGCCGGCCGCAACTCCAGGCTCACGCCATGCAAGCGGGCCGTGCCAAGCCTTGGGAAGGCATTGTCCACCAGCGGCTGGAACCAGGCGTCGTCAAGCACCTGGCCGGTGCCGCGCAACTCCTTGAGCACGCTGTCCAGATCGTCCTGGAGGATACGCGGCAGCATATAGCGGTCATGCAGGGCCGTTCCCCAGTCCACGAATGGCCGATGCTCCGGTCGTGCCACCAGGTGGGCAACGATGGCCCGCAGAAGCAGACCCTGCAACGCCGCGAACTGCGGATGCACAGCCACCGCGAAGCTCTGCAGCGCGATCTGGCCAAGGCGATTGCCACCATCGCCGGCCGGGAACAGGGCATTGATGCAGAACTCGGCCCGATCCGGATCACCGGTGGGATCAACCAGCAGATGCGAGAGGACACGGTGGCCGATCCAGGGCCGATTCGGCGAAGACTCCGGCAGCCGCTCCAGCGCAATTTCCAGTTGGTAGCGCGCGTCTTCCCGGCCTTCATCAGGTCGTGGTGCCCAGGAATCGGGACCAACCCGAGGGCCGGCAAACAGGTAGGACAGACTGGGGTGCCGCTGCCAGTAACGAATCAGTGAACGCAGCAGACCGGGACGCTGCAGTAGCGGGCTGTCCGCCGGTCGTGGGCCACCCAGTGTCCAGACGGCGCGTTGGCCGATGACATCCAGACCACCGCTGTCCCGCGCCAGCCCGGCCACGAGGCCAAGGTGCCCGGCATCCTCGTGCACGCAGCGGATCCATGACTCCAGTTGCTCCCAGTCGTTGGCAGGCGGCAGATCGACATGGAGTATGCCGGTCTCAGGCTCCAGCACGAGCCGCCGAAGCCTGGGATCCTGCGGCGGCTCGTAGCCCTCCACCATGACCGGCAGGGCTATGCCGTCCGCCGCCGTCTGCACCGCATGGAGCAAGCTCTGATACTGCTCCGCGTCGGCGGTGGGTGGCAGAAACACGTAGAGCACCCCATCCCGGCACTGGGCACACAGGGCGGTGCCCGGCGAGGTTGTCACCGCCGACCGCGGGGCCGGCTGGGGGGACGTCGCCAACTCGCCAAGGTCGGGCAAGGCATCCCAGGGGGACACGGGCGGCATGGCCTTGCGCAGGGGGGTCTCCGCCACGGGAAGCTCGTTCAGCGGTAGGCGATAGCCCATGGAGGAGTCACCTGGCAGCAGGCAGATACGTCCACGGCGCGTCGCCCAGGGCCCGGTCTCCCAGACCTGTTCCCGGGCATGCCAGGCAAACGGCAGGACATGGCCACTGGCGCTGTCGACCTGCCCGGCAAGCTCTGCGGCGAGCCGCTGCCGGGCCACGGGGTCACGCAGGATTTCGGGCGACGGTCTGGCCACCGATTCGCCGCCTTCGGCCCGTAGGGCGTAGAGATGATCTTCCCAGGCAGGTAGCCAGGACTTGGGCGGCAAGCCAAGTGCCCCTGCCAGCAGGCGGGTGAATCGCGCCAATTCTTCCGCTGGCGCAATATCCGGTGGTGGCCTGTCCTGCGTATCCGGCCTGTGCCAGAGCGAGCGCTGGTCGCTGCGCCCGATGCACAGCAGTCGCCAGCGCGGCAGGGGCTCGCCACCATACCAGTCGCCCTGGGCCAGGTGCAGGACAGCGCCTGGCATCAGTGCATCCCGCAAGGAGCGCAGAAGCCGATTGGCCAGCCGCCACTTGTCCGGCCCCTGGGCAGTCACCGACCACTCCCGGGTCCGGCCCGGGTCATCCCGAGTCAAGGCCATGCGCAGGCCCTGGGCCAGGGCCACGCCCTGGCCACCGAGGCACTGATCGACGGCTGAGCCGGCCGCGCGTATGCGCTGCCACTCCACATCCGCGTAGGGCCAGCTTGACGCCTTCGGCAACAGGCGGCGCACGGTCACTTCTTCCGTGACCGTCTCGTTGCAGGCCTCGCGATAGCCGGACAGCGGCTGCATGCGGCCGGGGTTGGGTGCGGTGGCGAGCGGGATGTGGCATTCCGCCGTAAAAAGGCCGAGGCTCGGATCCAGGCCAACCCAGCCTGCACCCGGCAGGTAGACCTCGCCCCAGGCGTGGATCCGCGCCTGGTCATCGTCATCATCCAGCAGTGCGACGTGGTAACCGGAGCAATAGCGCGTCGCAAGCCCCAGTGACCGCAAAGCCGCGGTCAGCAACCAGGCAAGATCCCGGGCGCTGCCGGCCCCATCGGCAAGTACGGTGTCCAGGTCCGGTGGCGCCACGGCCGCGGCGACCATTGGCAGCAGCTGGAACTGCCCGGCCAAGTGGCGTATCAGGGTATCAAGGCGGTCCAGAGTCGCCATGCCTGAGCGATCCAGACCGGCCAACCAGCCCGCCAGACGGTCACCGCCCTGCACGGGACGCAGGTAGGGGGCAAGCTCCTTGCGCAACTGCTCGGGGTAATCGAACGGATGCGCGGTGGCCTCGCCTTCCAGCAGGAAGTCAAAGGGATTGGCTGGCTCCAGTGCCGCAATGATCTCGACATCCACCTCGGCGCGGCTGACCGGCTCGGGGAAATCCAGGCGACCCAGGTGATTCTCGAAGGGGTCTCGCACCCAGTTCAGGAAATGCGCTTCCGGCGACACCCTCAGGCTGTAGGCCTCTATACGGGCCCGACAATGGGGCGCGGGGCGAAGCCGCAGCCAATGTGTCGACAGGCGCACCGGCCGGTCGAAACGGGCGTCGAGACGATGTCGCAGGGCGATGCGTGGCACCTGGCTGTCAGTCATGCTGCCCCTCCCGCCGCAGATCAAGCGTGTGCACCAGGTCATCGGCTTGCTGCTCACCTCCCGGTCGTGCGGGAACGCCGGCCTTGTGGCCCCACTCCCAGAAACGGCTGATTCGCCGTGACTCCGCTTCAAAGGCGTTCACCGGGAAAGTTTCGTAGGAGCGCCCACCAGGATGGGCCACGTGGTAGACGCAGCCACCCACCGAGCGGCCGAGCTTCATATCCACCAGATCGAACACCAGCGGCGCATCGGTCTCTGCGGTGGGGTGGAAGCCATGGTGGGCGGCCCAGGCCTTGTAGCGCACGCCGGCGACGAACACGCCGGGCGTCGTGGTTGCCTGCAGTGGCAATGGCCGGCCATTGCAGGTGACGCGAAAGCGCTCGGCATCGAAGCCCGAGCAACGCAGTTGCAAGCGCTCGGCAGAGGAGTCCACGCTGCGGGAGGTGGACTGCACCGAACTGCGGTCCTCGATGACTGGCCAGGGCTCCAGGGCCATGCGCAGTTCCAATTCCACACCCTGGTAGCGAACCCGGCCATAAACCGGAAAGCGGAACTCCTGGAAAGCCTCGAACCACTCGAGCCGCACCGGGTAACCGGCGGCATTGAGTTCACCGATCACCTCCGAGAAGTCTTCCCAGACGTAGTGCGGCAGCAGATAGCGATCGTGCAGCAGCATGCCCCAGCGTACCAGCGGGCCGTGGCAGGGCTGCTTCCAGAAGTGCAGCACCATCACCCGTAGCAGCAGCATTTGAGCAAGGCTCATGCGGGGGTGGGGTGGCATCTCGAAACCCCGGAACTCCAGCAGCCCCAGACGGCCGGTGGGGGAATCGGGGGAATACAGCTTGTCGATGCTGAACTCCGAGCGGTGGGTATTGCCCACGAGGTCGGCCAGGCAGTTTCGCAACGCCCGATCCACCGTCGATGGGTTGGTCTCGGCGGTGATGGAGGCTAGCGCCCGCTCCAGCATCAGCACCGCCTGATCGCCCCGCTCGTCCACCCGCGGCGCCTGCGAAGTGGGGCCGATAAACAGCCCGGAGAACAGGTACGACAGGGACGGATGACGTTGCCAGTAGGTGACCAGGGAGCGCAGCAGGTCCGGCCGACGCAGCAGGGGGCTGTGTTCCGGTGTGGCTCCACCCAGTGTGACGTGATTGCCGCCACCCGTGCCGGTATGCCGGCCATCCAGCATGAACTTCTCGGTGCCAAGCCGGGCCTGCCGTGCTTCCTCGTAGAGGGTGACCGTGGTGTCTTCGAGTTGATCCCAGTTGGCCGCCGGATGAATATTCACCTCGATCACGCCGGGATCCGGCGTGACCTTGAACACCTGCAACCTGGGGTCGCTGGGCGGCTCCGCGCCCTCGATCAGCACCGGCAGTCCAAGCTTCGCGGCGGTTTGCTCGATGCTGGCCAACAGATCGCGGTAGTGATCCAGGCTCTCCAGCGGGGGCATGAAGACCCGCAGTTGGCCATCGCGGGCCTCAACACAGAGCGCGGTGCGGGGAACCTTGATAACCGTCGGCGCATCCGCCGACGATGGCGGGCCACCGGGTGCGTGGTCCAGATCCTCATCCGGCAGGTCGTGCACCGGCAGGCGGAAGCCCATCGGTGCCCCGCCGGGCAACAGGTACATGGCATCACGACCAAACCGCCAGGGGCCACCCGCCCAACGCTTGGTGCCGGTGTCCCAGCGCAGGGGCACGGCATAGCCGATGGGCGCATCCAGGCCACGGGCCAGGGCCAGGCTGAGGTCGTCGCGGAACTGGCGCGCCCAGGGCAGCACGATATCGTTGGCATCCACGGGGCTGGACGCCTCTTTCCAGAGGTAGTGCAGCCAGTCCTCGTAGCCGGGCGCGACCCAGTCCTGCCTGATCCCGAGACTATCCGCCAGGGCCTGGGCAAAAGCTGCCGCATCCTCGACGCCTCGCATGGCCTGGGCCTGCTCATCGGCAATTAGCCGTTCATCGCTCCACAACGGCTCGCCGTCCAGCCAGAAACAGCCGAGGGCCCAGCGGGGCAGCGGTTCGCCGGGGTACCACTTGCCCTGACCGAAATGCAGCAGTGCGCCGGGGGCCAGGCGTTGCTGCAGTCGCCGCAACAGGATGCCCGCGCGATGGCGCTTGTCCTTGCCCAGGGCCTCGGTGTTCCACTCCGCACCCTCCATGTCGTCGATGGATACGAAGGTCGGCTCGCCGCCCATGGTGAGGCGCACATCCAGCGCGTCCAGCTCAGCGTCGACCCGCCGCCCCAGGGCCTGCACCGCCTGCCACTGGTCATCGTCGTAGGGGTAGGTGACACGGGGGTCCTCGTGAACCCGGGTGACCTTGTTATGGAAATCGAAACTGACCTGGCACGGGTCGCTGAAACCGGTGACCGGTGCCGCACTCACCGGATCCGGCGTGCAGGCCAGGGGGATATGGCCTTCGCCGGCAAACAGCCCGGAGGTGGGGTCGAGCCCCACCCAGCCGGCGCCAGGGATGTAGACCTCGGCCCAGGCATGCAGGTCGGTGAAGTCCGCCTCCGGGCCGGAAGGTCCATCCAGTGACTTTTCGTCGGACCGGAGCTGCACCAGGTAGCCGGACACGAACCGGGCCGCGAAACCCAGGTGACGCAGGATCTGCACCAGCAGCCAGCCGCTGTCGCGGCATGAGCCTATGGCTCGCCCCAAAGTCTGTTCGCAGGTCTGCACGCCGGGCTCCATGCGCACGGTGTAGCCAATGTCCTGCTGCAGCATCTGATTGAGTTCAACAAGGAAATGGACGATGGGCCGACGCCGCCGGTCGACCTTGCGCAGCCACTCCTGGAGCAACGGCCCGCTCTCACCCACCTCGAAGTAAGGCTCCAGCGCGTGGTTCAGCAGGGCATCGTAGCGAAACGGGTAATGCTCGGCGTACTGCTCGACAAAAAAATCGAAGGGGTTGATGACCGTGAGTTCCGCCGTGAGGCGGACGTCGATGACCAGGCGCTCCACCGGCTCCGGAAACACCACCCGGGCCAGGAAATTACCGAACGGATCCTGCTGCCAGTAGATTCGATGATCCGCCGGCTCGATGTGCAACTTGTAGTGATGCAGCGGCGTACGGGCGTGGGGCGCCGGCCGCAGGCGCACCAGGTGCGGCGACAGCCTGACTGGGCGGTCGAACTGGTAGGCGGTGTAGTGCTCGATGCCGACGTGGATAGCCATGCGGCGAGGTTCCCTCCAGGAACTGGCGGCGATGCGATGGGACGATCAGGCAGTGGCGGGCAGACCGCCCGGCTGTCGCTCCACCAACACCCAGGTCGCCACGATCTGCTCGTGAACGTCGTTGATACCCGTCTGCAGGTTATCCATCAGTTCGTGCAGCTCTTCCAGCGTCATGGCGCCCGTGTTGGCCTCGTTGATGCGACGCTGCAGGCGGGCGATGGCACGCAGCGGTGCGTCGTTGCGAGGCAGCATGCGCAGGCAACTCTCTGCCGCCGCAACCGCATGGGCCACCGAGCGCGGGAAGTCGGAATCCTGCAACAGGAAGCGCACCACCTCGTCACCAATGACCCGCGGAATCACGTGTTGCCGGTACATCTGATACGCAGACAGCGACTTGAGCACGTTCACCCAGAGCAGGTTGTCGTATTCCGTGGGGCTTTCCTTGCGCGGCAGCAGCAGGTAGACAGCGCTGTCGACGATACGGGTGGTCATGTCGGCCCGCTCCAGCTCCAGGCCCATGCGCACGAAACGGTAGGAGGCGTCATGGCTCATGGTGCCGGACAGCAACCCGGTGATCTGCTGACAGCGAAAGATCACCGTCTGCAGGAATTCGAACCGGTGCTTGCGAGCCAGGGAGCGTTGCAAGTGCTCCTTCACGTACAGATACAGCTTGTTGGTATGCTCCCAGGCCTCCGTCGGCAAAAGCTCACGGGTGGTGCGCACATTTTCGCGGGCGGCACGCACCGAGGTGAAAATCGAACCCGGATTGTCGTCGTCCGCCAGAAGAAACTTCACCACGTTGCGTTCATCCGGGTTCTGGTACCGGCCATAGAAGGGTTCGGTGGCTCCGGCGATGTCCACGAGGCTGCGCCAACTGGCGTCCACACTCTTGGGCATATCCATGATTTCGTTGTTGTAGGCCCCCACCAGACGGGCAGTGTTCTCGGCGCGCTCGATGTAGCGCCCCATCCAGTACACACGCTCTGCAGCTCTAGAAAGCATCAGCCCTGCTCCAGTATCCAGGTATCCTTGCTGCCCCCACCCTGGGAGGAATTGACCACGGTCGAGCCCTTGCGCAGGGCCACCCGGGTCAGGCCACCGGGGGTCACGTACATGCGATCGCTCTGCAGAATGAAGGGCCGTAGATCCACGTGGCGCGGCTCTACCGCACCATCGATCACCGTCGGCACCGTGGACAGTTTGATCAGCGGTTGAGCGATGTAGTTGCGTGGGTCCGCCTTGATTCGGCGGGCGAACTCGGCACGCTCCTTCTTGCTGGCGGTCGGCCCGATCAACATGCCATAGCCGCCGGACTCGTTGGCCGGCTTGACCACCAGCTTGTCCAGATTGGCCAGCACATGCTCGCACTCCTTTTCCCGGTAGCACACGTACGTGTCCACGTTGGGTAGCAGCGGTTCCTGATCCAGATAATAGCGAATGAACTCCGGCACGAATGCGTAGACTACCTTGTCGTCGGCCACGCCGGCGCCGGGGGCATTGGCCAGGCCGACGTTGCCGGCCCGCCAGGCACGCATGAGCCCGGGCACGCCGAGGGCCGAATCCTCGCGAAACACCTCGGGGTCCAGGAACAGGTCGTCGATGCGCCGGTAGATCACGTCCACCCGCTGCAGGCCATCGATGGTTCGCATGTAGACGCAGTCATCGTCGCCCACCACCAGGTCCGCACCTTCCACCAGCTCGGCGCCCATGTGCTGGGCCAGGAAGGAGTGTTCGAAATACGCGGAGTTGAAGATGCCGGGGGTCAGCACCACGACCTCGGGATAATCCAGTGGCCGCGGCGAGATCGCCGCCAGCATGTCGAATAGCTGGGTCGGATAGTCGCTCACCGGGCGGATGCTGGAATTCTCCAGCAGCTCGCCGAAGACGCGCTTGGTCAGCACCCGGTTTTCCATCATGTAGGAGACACCGGAAGGCACCCGCAGGTTGTCTTCCAGCACCAGGAAACGCCCCTTGTGGTCGCGGATCAGGTCGGAACCGCAGATATGCGCCCAGACACCATGCGGCGGTTTGATGCCCACGCATTCCTTGCGGAAGTTCACCGAGTTGGCAAGCAGTTCCGCCGGGAAAACGCCATCCTTGACGACTTTCTGCTGGTCATAGATATCGGCGATGAACATGTTCAGTGCCTGCACCCGCTGGCGCAGACCGGCATCGACGGTATCCCAGTCCCCGGAGTCGATGATTCGCGGGATAATGTCGTACGGCCAGGAGCGATCGATATTCTCGCCCTCGGAATAGACCGTAAAGGTAATACCCATCTCCACGATAGCGGCGTCAGCGGCCCGCTGGCGTTCGCGGATTTCCTCGGTGGACAGTGAGTCGAGGTAGGTCAGCAGTTCTTTCGCCTGCGGCCTGATTGCCCCCCGCGGAGTGATCAGCTCGTCGTAAAAGCCCTTCGCGTTATAGTTCTTCCAGTCGATATCCATGCATGCCCGTTCCTGTCACCGCGCAGTGGCCCGACCCGGCACCGGGCCGCCCCGCCGAGCCACATATCCCCCGGCTCGACCGGACTGAGAGTAGAGTAAGGCTGGCAGGACTACCAGCCTGCCCGCAGCAAGACCGCATTGCTGTAACAGTTTGGTGCAATTGCCACAAATTGGTGCACCCTCGCGACAGTGGCGGAAACCACCATCACGGCACAAAAGGCGTCAGTGACCGCCCTGGCGCATCAGCCAGCGACTGTCCACCGCGAACGACCAGACCAGCAGAGCCAGGGCCAGCAACGCCATCGATGTTGCCAGTTGCACCGGCACAATGGGCGCCAGGCAAAGCGGCAGGGCGATGACCTGGATGACGCAGACGGTCTTGCGCCGAAAGCTCTCCGGCAGAGGTTGTCGCAGTGCCGGCAAAACCCAGCCCGCTGCCACGAAACCGTAGCGGAGCAGCCCCACCAGCAGCACCCAGGCCGGCGCCTGCCCCGTGCGCCAGACCAGAAAGGCAAGCAGCAGGATCAGCGCGGCATCCAGCTCCATATCGAAGCGGGCACCGAAGGCGGTGGAGGTGCCTGTGCGCCGCGCCACCAGGCCATCGACACCGTCCAGCAGCAGGGCAGCCACCGCCAGGACCACCACCCACCAGATCAGGGAGTCAGGCCATGGCCCGTGTCCGATCAAGCCGGCGATCAGCAGCACCGGCACTGCACGAACCAGGGTGACCCGATTGGCCCAGCCGATGCCGGGCCCGGGCGCAGTGGGCGGCAGACGCACGTGGAGTAACAGCGCCAGCAGCAGATAGAGCACCACCGCCTGCAGCAGGTGCGCGCTGTTGAAGGGCGCCAGCAACGCGAGGCTCGCGCCGCCAAGACCCAGGAGCAGCAGCAGACCACCGGATAAGTCCAACAACCTTTGTCCCGGCGCTCCGGCACTGGGCGGTGTCATCATCTGCGGTGTCGAGGTGGAACGATTCATGGGCACTGGAATTATGTGTCTAAGGTGATCTTCGGAACCTAAAGGAATCGCCAAGTTCCTATACTGGCAGACCGAAGCGCCGGGGGCATGGCCAACCACGGCGTTCGATCCGGCGCTTTCGGGGTCGGGGTTGCCGCTCATGGACCGTCAGCGGCATGGACGCCGCTGTCGAGCCTACATGGATGTATTCACGGCGTGTCCATGAGCGGCAACCCCGACCCCGAAAACGCCGGCCACCACAGACCACATGGCCACTGCCTGGAGCCACACCATGGCCGACACCACCCGCAGTTTCTGGATCGAATCGCCCGGTGAGGGCCGCATACGGGACGCAACCCTGCCCCGGCCCGGCCCCGACGACGTCATGGTACGCGCCCTCTACTCCGGCATCAGCCGGGGCACCGAGACCCTGGTGTTCGCGGGCCGCGTACCCGCCAGCCAGTACCAGGCCATGCGTGCCCCGTTCCAGGAAGGTGAATTCCCCGGTCCGGTGAAGTACGGCTATATCTCGGTGGGCACGGTTGAGCAGGGTCCCGACAGACTCCGCGGCCGCGACGTGTTCTGTTTGTACCCGCACCAGGATCGCTACCCGGTGCCCGCCACCGCCGTAACCCCCCTGCCTGACGGGGTGCCGCCGCAGCGAGCGGTACTTGCGGCCAACATGGAGACCGCCGTCAACGCCCTGTGGGATGCACAACCGCGGATCGGCGAGCGTATCATCGTGATCGGCGGTGGTGTGCTGGGCATGCTCGTTGCCTGGCTCTGCAGCCGGATACCGGGCACCGACACCACGTTGGTGGACGTCAACACGGCCCGGGCGGCCACCGCCGCAGCCCTCGGTGTGGATTTCGCCACACCGGGCACGATGTCCGGCGAGGCGGATCTGCTGATCCACGCCAGCGGTCATCCCTCGGGACTGGTCAGCGCCCTGGAACTGGCCGCGCCGGAGGCAAGAATCATCGAACTGAGCTGGTATGGGGAGCAGGCGGTACCGCTGCCCCTGGGCGAAGCCTTTCACTCCCGCCGGCTGACAATTCGCAGCAGCCAGGTGGGACGCCTACCGGCGGATATGGCACCTCGATGGGACTACGCCCGGCGCATGGCCGTAGCCCTCGGGCTGCTCGCCGACCCGGCGCTGGACGCGCTGATCACCGGCGAAAGCCCGTTCGAAGAACTTCCCGAGGTGCTCGCGCGTCTGACCCGGGAGCCCGGGGACACCCTCTGCCATCGTATTCGCTACTGACCCAGGAGTCGGAATGTACAGTCTGAATGTCCGTGATCACTTCATGATCGCCCACAGCTTTCGCGGCGAGGTCTTCGGCCCGGCCCAGAAACTCCATGGCGCCACCTACGTGGTGGACGCCACCTTCCGGCGTCGCGAACTGGACCCGGACGGCCTGGTGGTGGACATCGGCCTCGCCGGGGAGACCCTGAAGTCCACGCTGGCGGACCTCAACTACCGCAACCTCGATGATGAACCGGCGTTCAGCGGCCAGAACACCACCACGGAGTTTCTTGCCCGGGAGATCCACCGCCGACTGGTCCAGGCCATCCACGCCGGGCGTCTCGGTGAGCATGCCCGGGGGCTGGACGCGGTGTGCGTCACCTTGAATGAATCCCATGTGGCCTGGGCCAGCTATGAGCACGGGCTCGAACCAGCGTGACCCGGACAGCGCTTCAGTGGCACCTGCTCATTCCCGGGCCGCTGGATCAGCGCACAGGAGGCTATGTCTACGATGCCCAGCTGGTAAGGGGATGTCGGGCGCTTGGGCACCAGGTGGCGGTGCACAGCCTGCAGGGACGGTTCCCGGAGCCCGATGAGGCTGCGAGTCGGGACATGGCTGCAGCCCTGGCAGCCTTGCCTGATGATGCGCTGGTCGTCATCGATGGCCTGGCTCTGGGTGGTCTACCGGCGGTGGTGGCCACCGAGGCGCAACGACTGCGGCTGATCGCCCTGGTGCATCACCCCCTCTGCGATGAGACCGGCTTGTCGGAACCCGCCCGGCAAGCCCTGTTCGAACGTGAACGTGCAGCACTTGCCGTTTGTCGCGGCGTCGTCGTCACCAGTGGCTTTACAGCGCGACGCCTCACCGATTTCGACGTGGCAGCGCGACGCATACACGTCGTTCCCCCCGGAGTCACCGCAGCCCCGCAAGGACCGCAGCGTGATGACAGCAGCGCCGGTGCGCTGCTCTGCGTTGCCACAATCACCCCCCGCAAGGGGCAGGACTTGCTGGTCCAGGCACTGGCCGGACTGCGCGACCTGCCATGGCAATGCCGCCTGGTGGGCAGCGTGGAGCGGGATCCGGCGTATGCTGCGCAGGTCCGCTCGGCCATCGCCGGCAACGCGCTTGGCGAGCGTATCGAACTGGTCGGGGAAATTGACCCGGGGGCACTCCGGGCGCTGTATCGTGACGCCGGCCTGTTCGTGCTGCCATCCCATTACGAGGGCTTCGGCATGGTATTCATCGAGGCCATCAACCACGGCCTGCCGGTGGTCGGAACCACAGGCGGTGCGCTGCCGGACACCATTCCGGCGGATGCCGGTTTGTTGGTGCCGCCCGGTGATGCCACTGCACTGGGCCATGCCCTGAGAGACTGGCTGACCGATGAGGCCCTGCGATCCCGACTGCGCGGGGCGGCACGTCGACGCAGCCGGGAGCTACCGACCTGGGATGATACGGTGGCGTCCTTCGCTGAGGCCCTGGGAGAACTGGCGGCATGACAGAGACCTTTGATGCGGACTGGCTGGGCCTGCGCGAACCGGCGGACCACGCCGCCCGACCGGCGGAGATTCTCGACATGCTGCGACATTGGGCAGCTGACCGGGAGCCCTTGCGCGTTGTCGACCTGGGGTCCGGCACCGGCTCCAATGTCCGCTTTCTGGCGCCACGGCTACCCGAAGCCGGTCAATGGCTGCTCATCGACCACGACGAGCAGTTGCTGGCCCGAGCCTGCGCCTCCGCTGGTGCAGCAGTGCAAACCACCCGGATGGACCTGGCCGATGGTGCGAGGCTGCACGTCCTTGATGCCGATCTGATCACCGCATCTGCCCTACTGGACCTGGTGGGCGAGCAATGGCTAAGGACGTTAGCCGCAGTCTGCGCCGGACAGGCGGCAGCCGGGCTCTTTGCGCTGAGTTATGACGGAGTCATCGAATGGACTCCGGCCTTGCCAGCGGACGACGCCGTGCGGGTCGCGGTCAACGCCCATCAGCGCCGGGACAAGGGCTTTGGCCCGGCGCTCGGTCCCGCTGCAGCGGCACAAGCGGCTGCGGCCTTCGAAGCGCTGGGCTATCGGGTGTTGCAGGCCGAGAGCCCCTGGGATCTCGGCCCGGAGCAGGCGGCGTTGCAGGAACAACTCATGGACGGCTGGGCGGATGCCGCGCTGGAGCAAAGCCCCGCCATGGCCGAAGCGCTGGCGGACTGGCAACAGGAGCGCCGGCGGCTGATCCGAGCCGGCCTGAGCCGCGTTCGCGTCGGTCATGTGGACCTGCTCGCGGTGCCGCCGGACCCATGAACGGGCACCCCCTTGCCATGATCGCCAGAATGGCCGTCAGCCTGGGCCTGCTACTGCTGCTTGCCTGGCTGCTGGACCCTGCCGTGATTGTTTCGACACTGGCCGGGCTGCATCCGGGCTGGGTGACGGCGGCGCTGGCCATCACCATCGCGCAGACCCTGCTATCCGCCTGGCGCTGGCGCTACACGGCCTCGCGGCTCCGGCTGGCGATGCCCGTGCCATTCGCCGTGCGCGAATACTATCTTGCGAGCTTCATCAATCAGGTTCTGCCGGGAGGCGTGCTGGGAGATGTGGCTCGCGCCTGGCGGCATGCCGGGCGAGCCCACCGACGCCGGGCTGCCGTGCACGGTGTGATTCTGGAGCGTGGCTCCGGTCAGCTCGCCATGGCCCTGATCGCCGTGGCCAGCCTGTTGGTTCTGGCGGATGTGCTGGCCGTCCGGCCCTACCTCTGGGTGCATGCAGGCCTGCTGGCCTGCATGCTGACGTGGTTCGCCCTGGGGAAACTGCTCTGGCAACAACGAAGCGGGCGCGCACTGGTGCTGGATCTGCGCCGCGCCCTGCTCAACCGCAACGCCCTGCCAGTGCAACTGTTTACCTCCCTGACCGTGGTCCTGAGCTACCTGCTGGTTTATCTGGCCGCGGCCCGGGCCGTAGGCGATGCGACGCCGACGCTGCAACTGCTGCCCCTGATTCCGCTGGTGCTGCTGGCCATGCTCATCCCGGTCAGCTTTGCCGGCTGGGGTCTGCGCGAGGGCGCTGCCGCGGCCATCTGGGCACTGGCCGGGCTTGATCCTGCGCAGGGTGTGGCCATCGCCATCGCCTACGGCCTGCTGGTGCTTGCCGGGACGCTACCGGGGGCACTGGTGCTGTGGATGGAAACCCGGCGGCGGACGGCGCTGGTCAGTCCCAGCTGAACTCGTAGAGCGTGTCTTCTCCCAGGTAGCGGCGACGGCAATTGGGGCGGAGCGCCTCATCGAGGCTTGCAATCTCGGGTAAACTGATACCGTGGATACCGGAGCCGATGAGCATGGGGGCCACGGTGATGTAGAGCCGGTCCAGCACGCCGGCGTGCAGACAGCGTGAGACCGTTTGGCCACCGCCTTCGATCAGAACCCGGCGCAGACCGCGCTCGCGCAGACACGCCAGCAGCACCCGGGGGTCCAGCCCCTCCTCGGTGATCGGCACGGCCAAGGTCTCCACTGCAGTGGTGGCCGGACGCAGACCAGCACCGTGACACAGCAACGTCGAGGCGGCGCCGTCGGTGAACAGCCCGTGCTTGGGCGAGAGCCGTCCATGGGGGTCCAGCACCACCCGAACCGGGTTTTCGCCAGTCACCTCTCGCACGGTCAGTCGCGGATCATCCGCTGCAACCGTCCCGGCGCCCACCACCACTGCGTCGCTCAAGGCGCGCAGGCGGTGGAGGTGGCGAATATCGTCGGGCCCGGTGACGAAGTGGGAATGGCCAGTGCTGGTGGCGATGCGACCGTCCAGGCTCTGACCAAGCTGGGCGACTACAAAGTCGGCTCGGGCGGCAAGCGGCGCGTAGAGCTCGAATAGTGCAGCGGCCGATTCATCCGCCGCATGGCTCGCCCACCACTGGCCATCAGCAGACGGACGGAAGGCGACGCCGCCGGCCCGGCGCTCAGCGGCGCGGTCCCGTAGTAACGTCCAGGCCAGGTTTTCGTCTATCCGTGTCATTGGGTCCTCGGTTAACATCAAATGCTGGCAAATCGCACTTCAAGGCACATTACGTGTCTACAAGCGATTGCCACCTGCAGGGAACTGGAGCATGCAACAGGCAGAACGCGCAGTATTCGATATCAGAAGAGGGCAACCGGTTCACATTTCCGGTCCCGAGGCGGGTGTGCTCGTCGCAGCGGTGGAGGGACTGACACCTGCCCTGATCAATCGCCTGCGCGTTCTGGGGTGCGAGAAAACTCGACTGGCGGTGACGTCGCATCGGGCTCGCTGGACCGGAATTGCCAATCATGCCAGCGCGGCCATGAGCCTGCTGCTGCCCGACGGCATACCGGTTTCGGAGATCGTCGACCTCTGCACCGCCCGCCACGACACCACACCAGCGGAAATCGCCGACCGCGCCCGCCCGGTCACGCCGCTGGAATCAGCGGCACTGGCGGTGGTCCGTGCCAGCCGCCTGCTGCCTGCGGCCCTGGTCACGGGCACCGGCCCGGTGCACCGCGAGGAACTCGCTGCCCTTATCAAGGATGGCACCATACTCGACGTGCCTGCAGATCAGGCCCTGGCCCTGGCCAGCAGCCCCCGACTGCAGGTCAGCGAGACCAGCGATGCCATCGTGCCCCTTGCCGATTCCGAGGAAAGCCGCTTCGTGCTTTTCCGCGAAGCCAATGGGGTTCAGGAACATGTGGCGGTCCTCATTGGCGACCCCAAGACATGGCCGAACCCGGTGCCGGTGAGGCTGCATTCCGCCTGCCTGACCGGCGATCTGTTCGGCAGCCTGCGCTGCGATTGCGGGGAGCAACTGCGGGGCAGCGTGCGGGAGATTGCCAACACCGGAGGCGGCGTCCTGCTCTACCTGGCCCAGGAGGGGCGCGGTATCGGTCTCGCGAACAAGCTGCGTGCCTACAGGCTGCAGGATCAGGGCATGGATACGGTGGACGCCGACTGCTCGCTGGGCTTTGGCGCCGACGAGCGCCGCTACGAGGCTGCGGTGGAGATGTTACAGACCCTGGGCATCGATCGGGTACGACTGCTGACCAACAACCCGGACAAGGTGCGCGCCCTGCAAGAGGCAGGCATCGACGTTGCGGACCGGCAGCCGTTGCTTGGCAAGCTCAACCGGCACAATGCCCGCTACCTGACCACCAAGGCGGATCGCGCCGGTCATTTCCTGGAAGAACTGCTGCGCAAGGCCTGAGGCCGGCGTCAGCCCTCGCTGCCAAGGCTTGCCAGCGGGAAATCGCGGGCATCCCGCAACACATCCGCGAGCGCCGCCGCATAATGTGCCACCAGTAACTCGCCCAGTGCCGGATCCGCCCGAAGCGCATCACCCACAACGCCGGCTGCGTTGAGGTCCTGGGCCATCCAGGAGAACGATGCGTCGCCCCCCGGTCCGACTCGACGCAGGTCACGCTCCAGGGTCTGCCCCAGGGAGACCGCCGTGGTGGCCTGGGCCATATCCACGGCATCGGGTCGCAGATGCAGCATCATGGCCGTCTCGATGGTGCCGCCATGGAGCCCGTGGCGGAGTTCCGCAGCCGACAGGCCCAGGTCATCCGGCAGCGGCGTGCGGAAGTAGTTGGCCTTGACCACCAGCAGGCCGTGATCCCTGCGCAGATACAGACCGGCCAGATCCAGCACCTGACGATTGCCCCCGTGACTGTTGTGCAGAACCAGGCGCCGTACGCCGGCCCGGGCAACAGCTGCGCCGTACTGGCGGATGGTGGCGATGGCGAGTTCCGGGTCGAGGCTGAGGCTGCCGGCAAAGTCCTGATGCTCCATGCTGGCTCCCACCGCCATGGGCGGCAGCATCCACAGGGGAAAATCAGGCTCCAGTTCCCGGGCTGCGGCCTCCAGCAAGCCGATGCCGATGTCGTAATCCGTGGATAAGGGCAGATGCGGGCCGTGCTGCTCGATGGCAGCCACCGGCAACACCACCACCGGATCTGACTCTGCAAGCGTGGCCGCCTGGCCGGTGGTCATGTCCTGCCAGTGGCGCAGCGCGATATCGGCCATGAAATGGTCTACCTCCGAGTGGAACCGTATCGCTGAGGCTAACCGGTTCAGTCACCCGGTGAAAGCTCGCCGGCTCCGCGACGCGACTGCTCGGACGCAGCCACCAGCACCCGTCGGGCGAGAATTCCGAGGCGCTGCCAAAGGGCATCGTCCAGCGTGATGCCATGCTCGATGCAGGCAGCTTCAGCAGCGTCCAGGCTGGCCCCCTCGACGGAGAGCAGCACGCGCTCCGATGCCTCGTCCAGGTGCAACTGGGGCAACAGGTCGAGATTACGGCTGAAAACCAGGGTGAGCCCCTGATCGAACACATCGCCACTGGAAACGCTTGTGGTCCAGGCGCGCAGGGTGGGGGCTCCATCCCCTGCTCGCAGCGACGCCACGTAACGTCTGGGGTCGCGCCGCGCATTGCCCCAGGACGCCAGCACGCTGACGCCCAGGCTCGCGCTGCGGGCAAGGTAGCCGATGATGAGCAGGCGATTGTGGCAGTGCTCGAGACGGACCGTGGCCAGGGCAACATGCCGGGCCATGGCGACACCGGCATCCACCGCCAGGGCGCCGCCGGCAAGCACGCTGGCGCCACCCGCGTCGAACACCCGCAACCCGCTGGACCGGAAAAGTGTCCGTGGCCGGGGATCCGTCTCCTGGTCCAGGAAGTCCAGCGCCTTTTCCAGTTCCGCCAGCCCGTTCAGGCCATGCAGCTCCAGCCAGGCCACCATGGCGGCGGCGTCCTCGCGGTCGCCGGGGGCGAATCCCAGCCCTTCGAAGGCCTTTCCGACGGTGGTCAGCAGTTCATTGGCAGATATTTTCACCAGTGGCCTCGCCGCCCTCCGGCATCACCGGGAAACACCAGTCGGGATCAGGCTCGTGGTGGAGTTCATCCGGCAGCGGCGCCCCCTGGAATAGCGTGATACGGACCCAGCGGTCGGATCGCGGATCGAACTTGGTGGCTCCGAAAAAGGCAAGCTTGCACCGCAGCAGATGGATGGGCAGGCAGTCGACGGCCAACAGGTTGGCCCGCACTTCGCCGTAGTGCAGGTCGCCCACGTTCTGGACGCGTCGGACGATACCCCGATGTTGCGGGTAGTCGATGAGAAAATCCACCACGCCGGCCTCGGGCTGGTGTCGCAGGAAGGCTGCAAGATCGCGGTGGCAGCCAGCCACCAGCCGGGCGATACCCAGGTCCATTTCCCGTTCGGCACCCGGCTCCTCGTGGCGCACCCCGAGCCGGGGTTCCTCTTTTTCCTCCGAGCGGTACCAGAAGTAGTGCATCTGATCGGGCTGATCGAAATCGTAGGCCAGGGCCCAGACATACCGGCTTTCCACCAGTTGCTTGAGGGTCTGCGCTGACATGTCCGGGCGCAGATCATCCCGCTCCGGGGCCAGCATGTCGTCTTCCAGCGAGTCCACCAGTTCCGGATGGAGCTCAAGCAACAGGCTTACGAGCAGCTCCTGGGTTTCAACGCTCCAGCGTCGCCGGGCGCTGGTGAAAAGGCGCCGCCAGGGGCTGTCGGGCAGTGCCGCGTGCCGTCGCTGCCAGCGAATCCAGCGCAACAGGCTCCCCAGCTCGCGAATGGTGATCTGATTCGCCGCCTGCTGTGCCGGATCGTCGGCAAGCCACTGTGCGACGTGAGTGCGGGCGCGCCGGGTCAGGACCTCCAGACGGTGAAGCAACTCCATGGATGGTGTCCGTGACGCGCTCAGCACCCTGGCCAGCCCGCGCTCCCGGTTCCAGACCCAACGGTTGATGAGCCGCGGGTGGCGGATCAGGAAAGGCGCCATGCCAAGCCCGGTGGAGTTGCCGATACCCAGGTACCGGGCCATGGCCCGATCCATGGGGACTGCGGTCCGCGGTGACTTGCAGCGGGCCATGTGTTCGATCTGGTCCAGGCTGAAGGCGCGCACCAGGTAGACCGTCAGCATCTGGGCGCTGAACGGTCGGGCAAAAGCGGGCCAGCGCTGCAGCCGGGCGAAATCGGCAATGCCGAACTTGCCGTTGCCGTAAACAGCGGTGGTGCGATACAGGTAGCCGACCCGTGCGAACCAGGCCGGGTCGGGCTGCTCCCCCGCCGCCAGCCGGTCCAGCACGGCGTCGAAATTGCGCGCGCTGCGGTTGGCCCGGGACAGCACTAGCACCCGGCTGTCGCAACGCCCGGCTTCCTGACGCGGCACATTGGCCGCAAGTTCGGCAAGATAGGCATCGTCCACTGGCGCCTGACACAGTGCGCAGGTGAGATCCCAGCGTTCGGCAATGACGCGGTCGCTGCGCTCCTCGGGGCGCAGCTTGTCGGCGAAAACCACGAAGTCGAAATCGCCATCGCGGGTTTCCACGCGATAGATGGCCTTGCCGCAGCCATGGCTGTCCAGGTCGAATCGCAACCGTCGGATCCGCCAGCGCTGGGCGCACATCTGCCGCACCAGGCTGCGCACAAAACTCAACCGTGACTGGTGCCCGCACCCGAGACGGCCCAAATCCATGACCTCGGCCGCCGGTCGCAAGTCCTCGTCCGGCGCGTCCGTCGTGGCCTCGCCAGGAGCGCTCCCTGTCGCGTGCATTACCGTCGCCATCCCGCGCCTCCGCAAGGGGAGTCAGGCGGAACGCGGTTGCGTCCCGTCCTCGAGTATCCGGTACCAGTTTCCTCCCATGATGCGGGCAATGTCATCCTCGCTGAAGCCGTGGGCGAGAAGACCCCTGGTGAGCTGGGGAAAGTCCGCAGCGTTGCGGAACCAATCCGGTTGCGTCGGCCAGTCGGGCTGCTCTGCAGAGCCCTCGCCATAGTCCAGCTCCCGGGCCCAGCGGCCATTGCGCATCCAGGTGAGAACCTCTGCCGGCTGCTGCTGACACAGATCGGTGCCGATACCGATATGCTCGATACCCATGAGATCGGCGGTGCGGGCGATCATGTCGCAGTAGTCGGCCAGGGTGCAGTCGCTACCACCACGCAGATGGAAGGGATAGGCGCTGAAACCGAGCAGGCCTCCGGACTCCGCCAATGCGCGCAACACCGCATCGGACTTGTTGCGCCTGGCAGGGTGAAACGATGCCGGATTGGCGTGGGAAATGACGATGGGCCGCCGCGACAGCTCGATGGCCTCCAGCGTACTGCGCTCGGCGCTGTGGGACATGTCCACCAGCATGCCGACACGGTTCATCTCGGCGATGACCTGCCGGCCGAAGCGGGTGATCCCGCTGTCCACCTCTTCATAGCAGCCGGTGCCAAGCAGGCTCTGGTTATTGTAGGTGAGCTGCATGACGAAGACCCCTAGCTGACGGAAGATCTCCACCAGGTCAATGTCGTCCTCGATGGGCGAGCAGTTCTGGAAGCCGTAGAAAATGCCCACCCGGCCCTCATCGCGGGCCCGCCGAATGTCGCTGATCTCGCGAACGGGGCGTATCAGGTCCGCGTGAACCTGGTAGCGCCGGTTCCACTCGCCGATCCGACTCAGGGTCTCCCGCGCCAGTTCGTGGTAGGCGATGGTCACATGCACCGCGGCGAGACCGCCTGCCCGAAGCTCCTCGAGAACGCCGCGGTTCCAGTGCGAGTACTGGAGTCCGTCAACGACCAGCATCGCGTCATGCAACTCGGCAGCGCGCCGCTCCAGATCCTCGCCTTCTGGCACCTGGGCTGGGGTGGAATCCATGGGACCTCCTCAGGCGCGGATATAGCTGGTCTTGACGGCGGTGTAGAACTCCCGGGCGTACTGTCCCTGTTCCCGTGGACCAAAACTCGAGGCCTTGCGACCGCCGAAAGGCACATGAAAATCGGTGCCGGCGGTGGGCAGGTTGACCATCACGCAGCCGGTCTTTGCCTCGCGCCGGAAACGGGTGGCGTAGTGCAGGGAGTCGGTCACGATGCCCGCTGTGAGCCCATATTGGGTGTCGTTGACCACCGCGAGCCCCTGTTCGAAGTCGTCGATGGGGATGACCGCCGCAACGGGGCCAAAGATCTCCTGGCGGTTGACCTCCATGGCGTTATCGGTGTCGGTAAACAGGCAAGGTGACAGGTAGTGGCCGGGTGTCGACAGGCTGAGGCGCTCGCCACCGCAAACCCTGGTGGCACCAGCCTGCTCGGCGCTGGCAATCGCCGACAGGATGGACTTCAGGGCGGCGCCATCCACCACCGGGCCCATTTGCGTAGCAGGATCGGTGGCCGGACCCACCACCATGCTCCGCAGCCGCGTCGACAACTTGTCGACAAATGCATCATGCACAGCCCGATGCACCACGAGGCGAGACGAGGCGGTGCACTTCTGGCCGGTGCCTGAATAACCGCCGGCCAGCGCCGCCTCCACAGCAAGGTCCAGGTCGGCGTCGTCCATCACCAGCAGGGCATTCTTGCTGCCCATCTCCAGCTGGCAGCGCACCAGGTTCGCCGCCGTGGCGCTGGCGACCCGCCGGCCCACGGATAAGGATCCGGTGAAGCTCAGCGCGTCGATATCCGCGCTGCTGATCAGTGCCTCACCGACGCTGCCACCGCTGCCCATGACCAGGTTGAAGGTGCCGGCCGGAAGGTTCTGTCGGCTGAT
This sequence comes from Natronocella acetinitrilica, assembly GCF_024170285.1. NCBI lineage: Bacteria > Pseudomonadati > Pseudomonadota > Gammaproteobacteria > Chromatiales > Ectothiorhodospiraceae > Natronocella > Natronocella acetinitrilica. The sequence continues at coordinate 584,086 of NZ_JALJXV010000001.1, read as the reverse complement.
GATCTCGGCGAGGGCCCAGGCGCTGGCTGGGACCAGGTTGGCCGGCTTGAACACGACGGCGTTGCCATAGGCGAGTGCCGGCGCGATTTTCCAGGCGGGAATGGCGGTGGGGAAATTCCAGGGGGCGACGATACCGACCACCCCGACGGCCTCGCGTCGGATATCCACCTCGATACCAGGGCGTACGGAATCCGCCGTCTCCCCCATCTGTCGGTGGACCTCGGCCGCGTAATAGTGGAAGAAGCGCGCCGCGCGCTGCACCTCGCCGACGCCTTCGGCCAGGGGCTTGCCTTCCTCCCGGGACAGTAGCGTACCCAGTTCCTCGGCGCGCTCCTGCAATTCCTCGGCGATAGCCTGTAGCACTGCATTCCGCGCTTCCAGCCCCACGGCCTCCCAGGCGGGCTGGGCCTGGCGTGCGGCCGCGATGGCTTCCCGCACCTGCTCGGCATCGGCCTGCGCATAGTGGCCGATGATGTCGTTGGTGTCCGACGGGTTGTGATTGGCGATGGCGCTCTCGCCGTCCTGCCAGCGTCCGGCGATGAAGTTGGCGTATGCCGCCATGCGGCCTCCTGGGTGTTACGGGCACATGCCGGGCGCAGCCCGACGGTCTGCTTGCATCTTCGCAGGGTAGCGAGGCGGCTTTCCATTTGAGAACTTTATTTTCTATATTGTGCGATCAGGTTTGCTAATGAGCCAGGTTCACCCGATGCACCCTGATCTGTCCATGGCCCAACTGCATCATTTCATCCTGGTCGCCGACCTGAAGAGTTTTCACGCGGCGGCGGAGCAGGCGTTTCGAACCCAGCCTGCGATCTCCCTCTCCGTCAAGGAGCTGGAACGGCGGCTTGGCGAGCCGCTGTTCGAGAAGAATCGGAAAGTCGAGCTGACACCTTACGGCGAGCGATGCCTGCCCCTGGCCCGAGCCCTGGTGGACCATTATCAGCAGGTCAGTGGCGAGATGCTGCGACTCGCCAACTGCGAGGAAGGAGCGGTCAGCATTGCCGCTGTGCCCTCTGTGGCGTCACGGCTTCTGCCGGGCATCCTGGCGGAGTTCGCTCGCAACCACCCGGAGATTCGCCTGACGGTGAAGGACGGCAGCGCCCGCGAGGTGCAGGGTATGGTCAGTCGGCGGGAGGCTGACTTCGGCATCTGCAGCCTGTGGGAAGACGATCCGAGCCTGTCCTTCACACCACTGCTGCGTGACAGTATCGGCGTGGTGTGCCGGGGCGATCACAGGCTTGCGGGGCTTGGCCGGGCGCTGGTCTGGAATGATCTGCAGGGGGAGCGGCTCATCGAGAACGGCACCACGCGCCTGCTGGACAATCCACAGGCCCAGGCGGCCATTGCCGAGAGTCACTTTGCAGTGTCCAACATGATCAGCCTGATTGCCATGCTGGAGGCGGGTCTCGGCATCACCACGCTGCCCCGGCTGGCCTTCCCCGGCGACAACGAGTCGCTGGTGTTTCTGACGTTGGACGAACCGGCGGTAGAGCGCTGTATTGGCATCCTGACGCCCCGGGACCGCTCATTGACCCCAGCCGCCGCTTCGCTGCTGCAGACCACCCGCGATCAGCTCGTATCGGCCACCGCTGCCATATAGCGCCACCCCTTGGCTTCCAACGATCTGTTTACCGGCAACGCCAGCGCCCGAGCGAAGCCATACACCCTGCAACTGCCGACCCCTGGGGCGGTGGCATGGATCGGGGAACGCCGGGTGGGCCCGCCCCGCAGGGACACGCCGTAAACCCATCCATGGGGGCTCGACAGCGACATCCCTGTCGCTGACGGTCCCTGCGGGGCGGGCCCACCCGGCGTTCGTGCCAACTGGCGGCTGCCAGAGCTCACCTTTCGGGGTAGTTGGCAGGGGTGGGGATGCGATTACAGCCGCGGACGGTTATCATTTGCGTTCTTGTTTCGTCCCCCCACGGCTCTTGAGGTCCACTGGTGAGTTCAGAAGCCCCAGCCACAGACGATCGCGTCCTGACCCGCGCCCGTGCGCGTTTCGACGGCTGGTCGCTGCTGACGGTGATCATCGCGGCATTCGTGGCCCTGCCCGTGGTTACCGTGCTGGCCCATGTGGTTGTGCCTGCGGGCGATATCTGGGGACATCTGAGCGAAACCGTGCTGTCCCGCTATGTGACCAACACCCTGGGGCTCATGGTGGGTGTGGGGCTGGGTACACTGATCATTGGCGTCGGCACAGCGTGGCTGGTTGTGATGTGCCGGTTCCCGGGGCGCTGGGTCTTCGAGTGGGCACTGTTGCTGCCCTTGGCCGTTCCCACCTATGTCATCGCCTACGCCTACACCGACCTGTTGCAGTTCACAGGGCCGGTTCAGACCTGGCTGCGTGAGATATTCGACTGGGGACGGGGGGACTACTACTTCCCCAACATCCGATCCCTGGGCGGCGCCATCACGCTGATGTCGCTGGTGCTTTACCCTTACGTCTACCTGCTCTCGCGGGCTGCCTTTCTCGAACAGTCCGTCTGCGTCCTGGAAGTGGGGCGAACACTGGGTCGAAGCCCATTGCGACTGTTCTACGGTGTCGCCATTCCCCTGGCCCGCCCGGCCATCGCCGGTGGGGTGGCTCTGGCGTTGATGGAGACGCTCAACGACTTTGGCGCGGTGCAATTCTTCGGGGTCGACACCTTTACCACCGGCATCTACCGCACCTGGTTCGGCCTGGGCGAACAGGTGGCCGCAGCACAGCTTGCAGCCTGCCTGCTGGTATTCGTGATGATCCTGGTGTTACTGGAGCGCTGGTCCCGCGGGCGGGCAAAGTACTTTCATACCTCCAGCAAGTACCGGGAGCTGCCCCAGTACCGCCTGAGCGGTGGCCGTGCGGCACTGGCGTTCATCGCCTGCGGAACGCCGGTAGTGGTGGGCTTCCTGCTGCCGGCGGGGCTGCTGACCTCCATGACCCTGCAGGGCGGTGACGCCCTGCTTGGAACCCGCTTCATGGAATTCGCCTGGAACAGCCTGATGCTGGCCACGGCGGCCGCAGTCGTCGCGGTGTTTCTGGCCCTGCTGCTGAGTTATGGCGTACGGCTGCGGGGATCACGCATAACCTGGGGAGCGGCGCGGGTTGCGTCCATGGGTTATGCCGTGCCCGGCTCAGTGATCGCCGTCGGCGTGCTAATCCCCCTGGGCTGGATGGATGACCGCATCAATGTGTTCATGAACGAACGCTTCGGCATCCTGCCCGGGCTGATCTTTACCGGCACCATGGTGGCCCTGGTCTACGCCTACGTGGTTCGTTTCCTCGCCGTGTCCTATAACGCGGTGGAAGCGAGCCTGGACAAGGTGACGCCGAGCATGGACGCGGCCTCCCGCACCCTGGGCAAGACGGCCGGAACCACCTTGCGCCTGGTTCATGCTCCGATCATGCGAGGCAGCCTGCTGGCCGCGGGCATTCTGGTGTTCGTGGACGTGATGAAGGAATTGCCCGCTACCATCATCCTGCGGCCGTTCGATTTTGACACCCTGGCGGTGCGGGCCTATGACCTGGCCTCCGACGAGCGGCTCAACCAGGCGTCGACAGCGTCCCTGGCCATTGTGCTGGTGGGCATCATTCCCGTGATTCTGCTCAGTATCGCCATGCGCAAGTCGCGCCCGGGACACGGGAAAAAGTAGAGCGGCGGACGCCTGTTCAGGCCCCCGCCGGAAAAACGAAGATCTGGCTGCGATCCAGATGCAGTTCCACAGGCTGGTTTTCCTCGGGCAGGAAGACGCCAGGCATCCGGGAGTGCAGGTGATACTCGCGACCAGAGTCATCGTGGACACAGAGGTGGGTGAGGCTGGTCCGGCCGAGCAACCGCGACATGATCACATGGGTACGGTCGTGCGTGCCCGGTTCGCCCACCACGACCACCCGCAAGGCCTCCGGCCGTACCAGCACCTGCGCCAGCGTGCCGTCCTGCAGACCGGTGGCTTCGACACGACCCACGGGCGTCAAGACCTCGCCGCGTTCCACCACTCCCTCGAATCGGTTCACATCGCCGAAAAAGGTCACCACGAAAGGATCTGCGGGCCGGCAGTAGAGATCTACCGGGTGGCCGATCTGCAGGATACGGCCATCCCGCATGATGGCGATGCGATCGGCCATGAACATGGCCTCTTCCGGATCATGGGTCACCAGCAGGGTGCCTGCGCCACTGCTCTTCAGGGCATGCAGCGTGTCGTCGCGAATCTGATCCCGCAGGCGCGCGTCCAAGGCGGAAAACGGCTCGTCCAGCAGCATGAGCCGGGGCGCGGGGGCCAGCGCCCGCGCCAAAGCCACACGTTGCTGCTGCCCACCGGACAGCACATGGGGATAGGCGTGGGCGTACTGCCCCATCCGCAGTTGCTCGAGTAGTTCATGACCGCGCCGCCCACGATCGGCCAGGGGCAGACTGCCTAGACCGAACACCACGTTTTCCAGTACGGTCAGGTGCGGGAACAACGCAGAGTCCTGAAACATCAGGCCCACGCTGCGTTTTTCCGGGGGAACCCCTCGGCGCCCCGCCTCGGCGACCAGATCGCCATCAAGCTGGACCCGGCCGTGCTGCACGTCCTCCAGACCGGCGGCGATCCGCAGCAGCGTGGTCTTGCCACAGCCCGACGGCCCCAGAAGGCAGACCACCTCACCGGGGCTCACATCAAGGCTGACATCATCCACGGCGATGAGGTCGTCGAACCGATGGCGAATGTCCGTCATGCGCACCGCAGGCCGGGGCGCGACGGTCGCAGCGCCAGGGTCGATCAGATCGCTTAGAGGAGACGGGCTTGCCATGGCGGCCTCACACAGAGAGGGGCGTATGAGTCAAAGGTATGGAAACAAGAATCATTTGTAAACACTAAAACATTCTCATCCACTTGCTTTCCGCGGGGAGACCCTGTTTAATCCGGGATGTAAACACGATTCATTCTCATTACGATTTTTGAGAGGACTCCAGATGGACCGTCGCATTCGTCTCGGACTTGGCACCCTGCTCGCCGCCGCCACCCTGGCGGTCTCGGTTGCCGCAGCAGCACAGCAGGTCAACGTTTACTCCGCCCGTCATTACGACTCGGACAACGAGTTGTTCGATCGCTTCACAGAACAAACGGGCATTTCCGTGCGAGTGCTGCAGGGCGATTCCGATCAGCTGATCGAGCGTATTCGCCGGGAGGGCGCTGCCAGCCCGGCTGACGTTCTGATCACCGTTGACGCCGGTCGGCTCTGGCGCGCCGAAGAGTCGGGTGTGCTGCAGAGCGTCGAATCAGATGTGCTTGATGAGCGTATCCCGGCGTATCTCCGGCATCCGGAAGGCCTCTGGTTCGGCCTGAGCCAGCGGATGCGGGTGATCTTCTACAACAAGGAAGCCTTCGATCCCTCGCTGATCTCGACCTACGAAGATCTGGCCGACCCGCAGTTCGAGGGCCAGATCTGCATACGCTCTTCCACCAATGTGTACAACCAGTCCCTGCTCGCCTCCATGATCGATGCCCACGGCGTTGACGGCACCACGGACTGGGCGCGGGGCCTGGTGAGCAATCTGGCGCGGCAACCCCAGGGCGGTGACACGGATCAGATTCGCGGCGTCGCCGCCGGCGAATGCGAGATCAGTGTGGCCAATCATTACTATTATGTCCGTCTGGCAGTGTCCGACGACCCAGCCGACCGTGAAGTGGCGGACCGCGTTGGCATCATCTTTCCCAACCAGGATGACCGTGGCATTCACGTAAACGTGGGCGGCGCGGGTGTGGTGGCCGGCGCCCCGAATCGGGACAACGCCATCCGCTTGCTGGAGTACCTGGCGTCCGACGAAGCCCAGGAGCTGTTCGCCAAGGGCAACCACGAGTATCCCGTGGTCGATGGCGTGCCGCTGGACGAGGTCGTGGCCGGCTGGGGTGAGATCCGGTTCGATGAATTGAACGTAGGCACCCTGGGCCGCAACAATCCGGACGCCGTGCGCATTGCCGACCGGGTCGGCTGGCGCTAAGTCACCAACTTCCTCCTCTGCCAACGGCCGCCTCGCGCGGCCGTTGTTGTTTCCGCAATTGATCTGAACAGCCACGCCAGTACAATCGCAAAGGTTTTGTGTCGACCGACGGGAAAGACAGTCGATACCTGCGCATCGGGGGCTATGCCTTGATCAAGATCGAACATGTATCCAAGGCCTTCGGCGGGATACAGGCGGTGGATGACGTGTCCTTCGAAGTAGCGGAAGGCAGCATCACCGGCCTGATCGGGCCGAACGGGGCTGGCAAGAGCACACTGTTCAATATCGTCGCCGGGCTGATCCGCCCGGACAGCGGCCGCATCTCCCTCGAAGGACGTGACATCACCGGGCGGCGCCCACACCAGCTGTTCCACCAGGGTCTGGTGCGAACCTTCCAGATTCCGCATGAGTTCTCCCGCATGACGGTGCGCGAGAACCTCATGGTGGTGCCGGCGGGACAGGCTGGCGAGAACCTGTTCAAGGCATGGTTCCGCTGGGGTCAGGTCCGGGAGCAGGACAGCAAAGTGCTGGAGCGGGTCGACGAGGTGCTGGATTTTCTCGAGATCAGCCATGTGGCAGACGAACTGGCGGGCAACCTCTCCGGCGGCCAGAAAAAGCTGCTGGACCTTGGTCGCACCATGATGACGGATGCCCGTGCAGTGCTGCTGGATGAGCCCGGTGCCGGAGTCAACCGAACCCTGCTCGGCAAGATTTCCGAGGCAATCCAGCGCCTGAACACCGAGCGCGGCTACACCTTCTGCCTCATCGAGCACGACATGGATCTCATCAGTAAACTGTGCGACCCCGTGCATGTCATGGCCAATGGCGCGCTGATTGCCTCCGGCCCCATGAGCGAGATCCGCCAGAACGAGCAGGTGCGTGAAGCCTACCTGGGCGGCGGTGCCAGTGGCCGGATGGGTGAGCAGCGATGAGCCTGCTCACCGCAACCGACATCTACGGTGGTTACGGCGGTGCCGACATCCTCAAGGGGGCGGGGCTGCGGGTTGAAACCGACGAGATCGTAGTGATTGTCGGCCCCAATGGTGCCGGCAAATCCACGATGATGAAGGCCATTTTCGGCCTGTTGCGTGTCCGCACGGGGCAGGTGCTGTACCAGGGCGATGACATCACCAATGCCAAGCCCGAACAGATGGTCCGCCGCGGTATCGCCTACGTGCCCCAGGAAAAGAACGTGTTCCCGTCCCTGACGGTCGAGGAAAACCTGGAGATGGGGGCATTCCTGATGAGTCGCGACATCAAGCCGCGGCTCGAGAAGGTCTACGCGGTCTTCCCCAAGCTGCGTGATCGGCGCCGCCAGCAGGCCGGACTCATGTCCGGTGGCGAACGCCAGATGGTTGCCATGGGCCGGGCCCTGATGATCGACCCGAAGCTGCTGATGCTCGATGAACCCACCGCCGGCCTGTCGCCCCTGCTGATCGACGAGACCTTCGAGCGCATCAAGGAAATTCAGGCGCTGGGCATCGGCGTGCTGATGGTGGAGCAGAACGCCAAGCAGGCACTGGCCATCGCCCACCGGGGCTACGTGCTGGCAACCGGAACCAACCGCCACGAGGACACGGGGCCGAATCTGCTGGCCAATCGCGAGGTAGCCGAAATGTTCCTGGGGGGCTAACGGCGTGGATCTGCTTATCGACCTGGTACAGCTCAGCATCTACGGCATCGTGCTGGGCAGCATACTCACCCTGGGCGCCATCGGTGTGTCGATGATCTTCGGCATTCTGCGTTTTGCCCACTTTGCCCACGGCGACCTCATGACCATTGGTGCCTACGTGGGCCTGAGCTTCCTGGTATTCACCGGTCTGCCAATCTGGTGGGCACTGCCGGCGGGCATGATCGGCGCGGCTCTGACCGCGCTGCTGGTGGATCAGGCCGTGTACAAGCACATTCGCCGCACCCAGCCGGTCATCCTGCTGATTTCCTCCTTCGGAATGGCGCTGGTGCTGCGCAGCCTGGTGCAATTGATCTGGGGTCCCAACGTCTACAGCTACAGCGGCGGCATCCAGCGCCCCTGGTGGTTCGGCGAAATCGCCATCGTTCCGAACCATGTGTGGATTCTGCTTGCCGCCGTGTTGATCGTTGCTGCCCTGCACCTGTTCCTGACCCGCACCCGCATGGGCAAGGCCATGCGCGCCATGTCCGACAACATGGATCTGGCGCTGATCACCGGCATCCCCGCCGAGCGCGTAATCATGCTGACCTGGATACTCGGTGGTGCTCTTGCCGCCGGCGCTGGCGTGCTGCTGGGCATGGACTCGCGGCTGACCCCGACCATGGGCTGGAACATCCTGCTGCCGGTGTTTGCGGCAGCCATACTGGGTGGCATCGGTAGACCTTACGGGGCCATCGCCGGGGGCATGATCATCGGCATGGCCATGGAAATCTCGACACTCTTCCTCGAGCCCTCCTACAAGCCCGCAGTGGCCTTCGTCATCATGGTGGCCGTGCTCATCGTCCGGCCGCAGGGCATCTTCAAGGGGACGCTGTAATGGAATTTGCCGGTATCGCAGCCTACCTGGTGTCGTTTTTCACCTTCGTCGGCATCTACGCCATCCTCGCCCTGGGCCTGAACATGCAATGGGGCTTCACCGGCCAGTTCAATATCGGCATTGCCGGCTTTTTCGCGGTGGGCGCCTACACCAGCGCGATACTGACGGTGCCGGAAAGCCCCTGGCACGTGGGCGGTTTCGGTCACACCTTCCTTATCGGGGTAGCGGGCGCCGTCATCGCTTCGGCGCTGCTCGGCCTCATTATCGGCTGGATCACCGCCCGGCTGCGCACGGATTACCTGGCCATCGCCACCATCGGCATCGCCGAGACGCTGCGGCTGGTCATCGCCAATGAAACCTGGCTGACCAACGGCGTTCGCGGCATGTCGCGCATCGAGCGCCCCTACGCCGATTTCTTCCAGGCGCTGGGCCTGACTTCCGCCATGGGATCGCTGATCGTGGTGACAGCCTTTCTGGTGGCCGTCTACTTCCTGGTGGAGCGGGCCCGGCAATCGCCCTGGGGGCGGGTGCTGCGGGCCATACGCGAGAACGAACCAGCAGCGGAGGCGGCGGGCAAGAACATTGGCCGCTTCCGGCTGGAGGCATTCGTGGTGGGCTCTGCCATCATGGGACTGGGAGGGGCGCTGTACGCGCACTACTTCGGATTCCTGAGCCCCGAGGCCTTCCTGCCGCTGTACGGCACCTTCCTTGTCTGGGTGATGCTGATTGCCGGCGGCAGTGGCAACAACAAGGGAGCCCTGCTCGGTGCTGTGGTGATCTGGATTATCTGGTCCGGCAGCGAGTTCGTCATGAGCGCAACCCTGCCGGATAGCTGGAGCAGCCAGTCCGGCCCGCTGCGGGTGCTGCTGATCGGTGTGCTGCTGCAGGTGATCCTGATTACCCGACCGCAGGGTCTGTTGCCGGAGAAAGCGCCGAAGACGGTGCCAACCGGGCGCAGTCGAGAGTCCGATTAAGGCCATGCAAGGCATGTCCATTGTGGTGCGTTACGCGCTGCGCGCTAACACACCCTACGAGAGTGTCGGGGAACGGGGTGCGGGTACGCCGCTCGGAGACACGCCGTGAACCCATCCCTGGGGGCTCGTATGCGAGGTCCCTCTCGCATACGGCCTCCGAGCGGCGCACCCGCACCCCGTTTGTGCCCTGTGCATGGGGTGGCATGGCTAACGCACCCTACGAGGGGCTTCGATCAGGCACCGCCTCTTGTAGGGTGTGTTAGCGCGCAGCGCGTAACGCACCACAACCGCGCCAGCCTAATGACCCAAACGAAAAAGGCCCGGCCGGGAAATCCCGGCCGGGCCTTTGGCAATAGCGAGCCTGAGTTGGCCCGGAGAGTGGTTTTACTCTTCCGGCGCGAACACCCGGACGTCGACAATCTCGCCGTTCTCGACGCGCCAGTGGGCGAAGGTGCCCGGGACGTCGCCATTCTCGTCGAAATCAACCGAACCCGACGCGCCCTCGTAGTTGATCTCTTCACCAGCCTCGAGGAGTTCAAGGGCACGACGCCACTCACCAGGGTAGACCCGCTCACCCGGAGGTCCGGCGACGGCACGCAGGTTGTCACGAATCGCCACGCGGTCGGTGGTGCCAGCCCGTTGAGCCGCCAGGGCAATCAGATACACCGCATCATAGGCCGAATCCATGAACGGCTGCGGCGGTACTTCACCGTGCTGCTCGCGGTAGGCATCGCGGAAATGCTGTGCGCCCGGGTTGTCGTCCAGCGCCCGTGGCGCCGAGCCGATGGTGCCATCCATGAATTCAGCGCCGATGGCGCTGATCATTTCCGGCGAGCGCAGGCCGTCAGTGAATACGAAGCGCTCGAAGAAGCCGCCCTCCAGCGCCTGGCGAACGATCGTCTGGCCATTCTCCGGATAGCCGATCAGCACCAGGCCTTCCGTGCCGCCACGACCCACCCGCCGCAACTCGCCTCGATAGGACGACTGGCCGGGTTCATAGGACGCGGAATTGGCGATTGTTCCGCCCTGTGCCTCGAAAGCCTCGCTGAAGGCCTCTGCCAGTCCGAGACCATAGTCGTTGTTGATATAAAGCACCGCCAGACTCTCGAAACCCTCATCCCGGGCGATCTGCGCCAGCGCTACGCCCTGGAAAGCGTCGGACGGAACGGTGCGGAACAGGAAGTCATCATCGTCCAGGTCGGTGATCACCGGTGACGTGGACGCGCCGCTGATCTGGGCCAGGCCTTCCTGTCGGCTCACACTCTGGGCGACGGGGATGGTCACGCCGCTTGCGAGGGCGCCGACGAAGGCGTGAACGCCCTCGATCGTAGCGAGTCGCTGTGCCGCATCGACGCCAGCCTGGGGGCTGGTTTGCGTGTCGCCGGAGCGTAAGCGGATATTCTCACCCAACACCCCCCCTGCGGCATTGATTTCGTCCACGGCCAGACGGATGCCATTCAGTGACGTCTCACCGTAAACCTGCAGATCGCCCGTGGTGGGGACCAGCGCACCAATGCGCAGGCCGTCCGCCATGGCCACACCACTGACCGCCACCGTCAGGGCGGCCGCCACTCCAAATGTACGCGCCGTTCTCAGCATGGGTATCCCTCTTGGCATATAGGCTTGACTCGGAGAGTCTTTCATTATGTCCAGCGAACCGAGAATACGCAGCAAGCCCAAGTCATGTAAACAGTTCGCGGACCCTTTACAGGCCAGCTACACAGATGCCTGCGCCTGGCTATCGGTGAACCACGACAACTCAACCATTTCAGGCCCCTATGATACAGTTCACTTCAGCTTCCGCCGGGAAGTGCTTAATATCCACAGTGCGGACACAATCAATAATGTCTTTTTGGGGGGACGGGGATGACAATAACGCGGTGCCGCAATCGGCCACCTTGCGCCATCCCGTAATCGTTCGGAGAGCCTGAACGATGGTGGAGCGTTGGCAGGTAGCCGATTACGACGACCTGATACCAAGCGATGATGCCGAGACCGAGCCAGGCGGCCTGTCCGCCATGGAGCTGCAGGCCTTGGCCCAATCCAGCCGTGACACGGTGGTGGTACTCGACGCTTCCGGCGTGGTGATTCGCACATGGAACGGGTCGGGTGGCGGGCTTGGCCTCTCACCCGGCCAACCGCTGACGCTGCATCTGCTACAGGACGACGCCACCGCAGTGCAGCGAGCCCTCCAGTATTGCCTCAGCCACGGACAACCCGAACCGGTCAGCTTTTCAAGTCGATTGCCGGCGGCAAGCGGTGCGCAGGCGTTCAGCGCCATCCTGCGCAAAATGCGCAATGGCGAAGTGATGTGTATCGCCCAGGATGTGACAGCACAGCAAGCCGCCGACTCCGCCCTGGCCCGTCATCTGGCCGTAGAGCGCCTGCTACGCAGTTTCTCCGGTCAGTTCATCAACATTGCGCCGGATGGTATCGATCGTGCCATCGACCACGCCCTGTCCGAACTGGGTGACTATTGCGATGTTGATCGCGTCTATCTGTATCAACTCGCGGAGCACGAGCAGTACCTCGTTCACACCCACGGCTGGTATCGCCGTAGCCGTGACGGCAGACTGCCGTTCGGAAAGCGCATCGCCGTGAGTCGCCTGCCCTGGCTGCATCGTCGTCTCTACAACAGAAGCCTGATCCAGGTCGCGAATCTGGACATGCTGCCCAGCGAGGCCCACGGCGAGCATGCCATGCTCCAGCAGCGCGGCGTAACCGGGCTGATCATAGCCCCCATCGTCTATTCCGGACGTCTACACGCATTTCTCGGGCTGGATGCGGGTCAGACTGAGGCGCACTGGAACCAGGAACAGATTCACCTGGTCACCGCTGCCGCAGAAATCTTCGCCAGTGCTCTGCAGCGAAAGCAATCTGAACGACGCATCTTCCGCCTGGCCTACTACGACCGCCTCACCGGCCTGCCCAATCGAATGCTGCTTCGTCAGCGTCTCAAGCAGTTCATGCATGAGCGCGGCGATCACGGTTTTGCGCTGGCGGTACTGGATCTGGATGACGCCAGTAATATCAACGATCTGCTGGGCCATGACGTCGGCGACCTGCTGCTCAAGTCGCTGAGCGGGCGCCTTGAGGCCTTTGCGCCCGCCGGTCATCCCCTGGCGCGCTGGGGCGGTGACGAGTTCGTGCTCACCTTGCCCGACGCCGACAGTGACACGGCCGCCCTGGTGCGGCAGGTGCAGCAGTTGCGCGAGGTGCTGGGAGAGCCGGTTCGGATCGCCGGCCACGAGCTCCGTGTATCGTCCTCGGTGGGAATCGCACGCTATCCGGGTCATGCCTCGTCGGTGGATGAACTGTTCCGCTATGCGGAGATGGCGTTGCGGCAGGCCAAGCAGCAGGGCCGCGAGGGGCTCGCCATTTACGAAAACCACCTGGAGCGGCGGGCCACGTATCGCAGCCAGGTGGAGACCCGCATGCGCCTGGCCCTGGAGCAGGGCGCATTCGAATTGCACTACCAACCGCTGGTGCGGACTCAGGACACCAATCGCATCGCCGGCGCCGAGGCCCTGCTGCGTTGGCATGACAAGGAGCTGGGAACCATCCCACCGGATGAATTCATCGACGTCGCCGAGGAAACCGGCCTTATCGTACCACTGGGTGACTGGGTGCTTGAGCAGGCTTGCCGTGACCTCGCCGCCTGGCGTGCCGAAGGCTTGCACATCCCCCGGGTTTCGGTGAACGTCTCCGGCCACCAGTTGCTGGACGACCGCCTGCCCCGCACCCTGGCCCAGGCACTGAAGCGCCACGGGCTGCCGCCCACTGCCATCGAGCTGGAAATCACCGAAACCACCCTGATGGAACGCGAGAAGGGCAGCCTGCCACTGCTTCAGCAACTGCGCGATCTCGGCGTGGGCATCGCGGTGGATGACTTCGGGACGGGCTATTCCAGTCTCAGCAAGATCAAACATCTGCCGGTGACCGTGCTGAAGATCGACCGCTCATTCATTCAGGACATTTTCACCGACGATAACGACAAGGCGATCATCATCGCCATCGTCGCCATGGCCCATCAGCTGCAATTGCGCACCGTCGCCGAAGGCGTCGAGACCCCCGAGCAACTGGCATTCCTACGGGACAACGGTTGCGACCTGAGTCAGGGCTATCTGCACAGCCGACCTTGCTCCGCTACGGCATTGCGCGACTTGCTACGCGCAGCGCCAAGGGACCAGACCTGATCACTGTTCCAGGCGAATGGTCTCGGGCATTCGGAGTTCCATCATGATCGGCAAATGATCGGAGAGGGGATAATCCACCACCTCGGCCTTGTCCACCGTCAGGGTATCGCTCACCAGAATGTGGTCGATATTGCGATGGGGCCGCCAGCTGGGATACGTGTTCAGATGCGCCAGGGGTTCGCCCAGGTTGGTGCAGGCCAGCAGGTGGCGCAGCTCCGGGCTGTCGGCCCGGCAGTTGAGATCTCCCATGACCACGGCGTGGCGACAGTCCTGAATCAGTTCCGCAACGTAGCCTAGCTGTGACATGCGCGTCCGCCGCCCCAGGGAGAGATGCATCAGGATCACATCCAGATCATCCTCCGCGCCACCGAAACGCAGATGCAGGGCGCCCCGTCCGGGGATCATACCCGGCAGGCGGTGTTCGCGAATCTCCAACGGTCGGAAACGCGCGAGCAGGCCGTTGCTGTGTCTGGCCAGACGACCAATACGCCGGTTGGTCTGATCCGCCCAGTAGGGAAAACCAGAGCGCTCGCTCAGGTATTTGGTCTGGTTGATGAAGCCGCTGCGCAAGCTGCCGGCATCGACTTCCTGCAGACCGACCAGATCGAAATCCGTGAGCAGATCGGAGATGCGGTCGATATTCTTCGGCCGCTGGGCATTGGGAAATAGATGCTGCCAGCTCCGGGTGAGATAGTCGCCGAAGTGGCGTGTGTGCATCCCGGTCTGGATGTTGTAACTCATCACCCGCATCACCCCCGGCGGTCGGGTGATGACGCGGGCTTCCTCCGGCAGGATCAGCCCGGATTCGGGCTGTCCGTCGTCGCGTTCGGCGCGGTTCACTGTCCCGCCTGCCGCTCCCGCTCGATCAGGTAGTCGACAACCTGCAGCAACTCGTCTGCCCCGCCTGCCATCCGGGCATCGGTGTAGTACTTGCCGTTGACACCCAGCGACGGTGTGGCGCGCACGCCGTAGACCCTGGCAGAGCGATCATAGCGGCGCAGTGAAGTCTCGACCCCGAAGGAATCCCAGGCGTCCGCAACGGCGTCGGCATCGACATCCGCATAACGGGTAAACAGTTCCTGCGCGTCGCCAACGGAGCGAAGACGCATGTTTTCCTCATGGTAGGCGACGAAGATCGCGCCATGAACGTCATCAACAATATCGAGCTGTTCGGCCACGAAGTAGGCGCGGGCCAGCGGCTCCCAGTCATCGCGGAACACCACTGGGTGATGGACCAGCACGACATCGTCCGGCGCGCCACGCATGTAGTTGTTGATCACCGGGTAGAACTGGTGGCAGAACGGACAGGCATAGGAGAAGAATTCGCGCAGTTCGATGCGCTCATCGTCCACCGTGGATTGCGACCGTTCCAGCACCCGGTAGTGGGTCCCCTCCTGGAATTGCTGCGCCTGAGCGGCCCCCGTTACGACAAACATAGCTAGCCCCGTGGCGGCGAGAATTCTTTTCAGCATCTGTGCCTCCGATACCTGTTCTTTTCCGATTGTCGCTTTGACCGGGGACGGCAGCGTTAGTGCCGTCCCCGATGAAGCTGTCAGAGCTCGCCGTAGGAATGCAGTCCCGACAGGAAGATATTGACGCCAAGGAAGGTGAATGTGGTCACCAGCAGGCCGATAATCGCCCAGATCGCCATCGGTACGCCGCGCCAGCCCTTGGTGAACCGCAGATGCAGCCAGGCGGCGTAGTTCAGCCAGAGGATCAGCGACCAGGTCTCTTTGGGATCCCATGACCAGTAGCCGCCCCAGGCCTCGGCAGCCCACAATGCGCCAAGAATGGTCGCCACGGTGAAGAACACGAAACCCAGCGCGACGTTCTTGTACATGATGTCATCCATGACCTCCGCCGAGGGCAGCCCGCGCCGCTCCCAGGCCTCGGGGTTGCGGGCATAGAAGAGGTAGGCGACACCGATCATGGCGGCGATTGAGAACGCGCCGTAGGCAACAAAGTTGGTGGGCACGTGGATCTTCATCCACCAGCTCTGCAGGGCTGGGATCAGCGGATCGATCTCGTGGGCCTGGCGATCGAAGTGATACCACAGCAGGAACCCCACCGACGCCGTCAGAATGATGCCGACGAAGCCACCCAGCGCCCGGGTACGGTGGCGTTCCTCGTAATAGAGGTAGAGCAACCCCGTGCACAGCCCGAACAGCACGAACACTTCATAAAGATTGGTGACCGGGATGCGCCCGACTTCCGGCGCAATCAGATAGGACTCCCACCAGCGTACCAGCAGACCCACCAGTGCGGCGCCACTGGCACCCCACATCAGCGCCGTGCCGACCTTCTCCGGGAAGGGTGCGCGGGCGATGAGGCCGACGAAGTAGAACACCATCGCCGCCGGGAACAGGGCGCACATCCACATGATGGCGGACTGGCTTGAGACCAGATAGTTGAGGAAGAAGTCCTCCGTGCCCGCCGACAGCGTGGGATAGCGGGACACTGCGAACAGCGTCACCAGGGTCACGACAATGGTGAAGATGCGCGCCGCTTTCCAGTTCCAGCCGATCCACACCGTCACCCCGTAGGTGCCGTAGAGAATGGCTTGCTCGTAGCCATCCATCCACTCGGCGAAATAGACGCTGGCGTAGATGGTGCCGACAAGAAAGGCGGCGGCCCAGAGCCAGTCGAACCAGCTGAGCCGGCGCAAGAACCCACGATCGTCGAAGTCGTGGACCATTGTCTCCTGGGGCGTACTCATAGAGGTTTCCTCACGTCTTCGGAGGTAGACGGTCTGTGGACCGGTCATCGCGTGAACCCAGCCGGGCGGCGAGTTCCGCGGTCACGGAATCATACAGCTTGGCAAAACCAATGGGATCACGATGGCTCACCGCCGCAAACAGCAGGCGACTGCCGCCCTTGCCGTCGGGTCGGACCACACACCAGGCCCGACGGTGACTGACATAGAACATCAGGATCACGCCCAGGACCAGCAGCGCCGATCCGAAGTAGACGATGTTCTTGCCCGGCGCCCGGGCGATCATCAGGCCGGTGGCCTGGCGATGCTCGAAGTCCCGCAATTCCAGGAACAATGGCGCCCCATACTGATCCAGGGACTCAATCGCCGCGATGGCGTCACGGAAAAATGCCTGATGTGACTCATCGAAGGCATCCTGCTCCAGGTCGGCGTCAAGCCCGGCGGCTTCCTGGTAAGCCTCCCAGAGTGTCTGCTCAAGGGCCATACGGGAAAACCGAACCAGCAGTTCCCGGCGTTCTTCGGGGATGTTTCGATCATCCAGCGTGCGCTCCATATGCGCCATCACCGACGGAAAGTCCTCCTCCAGCAGGCGCCTGACCAGATCCCGCGCCGTCGCCGCAATCTGTGGGGTCAAACTCGAATCGGCGAGGCCGAAGTCCTCCATGACGAGCCCGGCAGCCCGCTCCGAAGCCGCGCGCAGACGCTGCTCTCCCGACAGGATGGCATGAAATGCGAGAAACGTGTCGGGTCTGTGCGAGGAATCCGCCGGGATGTGCAGATAGCGGAAATCCTCCTGGGGAGAGCCGCGAACACCACTGAGGAAATACCAGCGGCCGGCGACCTCCACCGGCATCATGTAGTTGTCGAACTCCCGGGCCTCGCCGGTCTCGCTGCGCAAGCGATAGGTAAAGCGGGGACCGACGTTTCGCACGTCCCGGCGCGTTTCCGCCCCCTCGTTCGGCCGCACGTTCAACGGCTCGAATTCGGCGAGTTCCAGGGTCCAGGTGGTGCCGTTGATCTCGATGGGCCGCCGCCGCTCCACGCGCTCGTCAAACTCAATGGGCTCGCGATCATCGCCGGCCAGAGGCCAGGCACGCAGATCAAGACGCGACCCCCCGTCTCCGAAACTGGCCTGGTAGATGGCATAGCCGTTGTAGACCAGCGGATGGTTGACGCGGATTGTCTGGCGTATGGGCTCATCCAGATCCGGCGCTGTCAGAATGACATCACTCTCGAAGGAGCGGGGCTCGCCGGTATCGTAGTGTTCGATGCGGAACTCCTCCACCTGCAGGCGGAACGGCAGATCCTGGACCACGTAGCCTTCGCGGAGATTGAGGAAGGCAACGCTGGCGGCGCCACCCTCGGGAATCGTGACATTGCCCCGGAATGCGCCACGCCCCACCGGCAGCCGACTCTCGGACCCAATCTGCGAGACGGGAATGTCGTTGCGGGTCTCGATCTGCAGCTGCCCCGTCACCTCGCGGAGCTTGAGCATCAGGTTTCCGTCGATCAGCCCGCCGACACAAATCACCACAATGGCCAGGTGGGTGAAGATGTAGCCAATGCGGTTGCTGCGGCCGCGCATGCCTGCCAGCACCACAGCGTCGTCCTGCGCCTTGCGCCGCATCCGGAAACCATTGCGAGCCAGCACTCTGGCTGCGGTCTGTTCGGCATCCGCCGGCGACGCCGCCACCTGCCACTCCGTGTGATGACGCAGGCTGCGCAGGGAGCGTTCCTGCTGGTGCTCGCGGAAGCGGGTCATTTCCTTGATGACCACGGGCGAGTGGCGGTACACGCACACCGACACCGACACCACCAGGAAGGCCAGAAGAAACAGGTACCAGCTTGCGGAATAGACATCGTAGATGCCGAAGCTTTCGAAGATCTCGAACCAGAACGGGCCGAACTTGATCAGGTAATCCTGATAGGGCTGATTCTGATGGACCACCGTGCCGATGATGGACGCGATGGCAATTACCACCAGCAGCGTGATGGCGAGATTCATGGACCCGAGGAACTGCAACAGGATCGAGGCGGTGGACTGTCGCCCCCGACGCCTCTCCGAGCTGTCGATATCGGTGCTCACACTGGCCATGGAATCACTTGACCGCTCTGCATGCCTGGACCTTGTCCGTCGAGACGGACAGTTGACGCCGGCGGAGGGAGGGCTGGCCGTAGGCCCGACGCGGACTCGCCGATCGGGGGCGAGCCAGCGGCCCGCCGCGCCGCGAACGATCCGCCGGCGTCAGCGGACCGCTCGCCGGAGGAGTTGAACTAGTTGCCTTGTCGGTACAAACCTTCGATGTACGAGGATACCGCACGAATCTCGTCATCGGTCATGCGTTCGGCGATTGACCGCATCATCCGGTTGGGGTCGGTGGCCCGCTCGCCGGAGCGATACTTCTGCAGCTGCTGGGCGGTGTAAGTGGCATGCTGCCCCTTGAGACTGGGGAAACCAGCTGCGCCCATGCCCTCGCCAGCGGCACCATGGCAGGCGATACAGGCAGCAACGCCGCTGTCGGGATTCCCACCACGGAAGATCTGCGCGCCCAGCTCCACCAGATCCGGATCGGCGACGCCGATCTCGATTTCCAGCGACTCGTAGTAGGCGGCCAGATCCTTCATGTCCTGATCACTCAGGTTTGCCACCTGACCGGCCATGAGGGCGTTTTGTCGGTCCCCCGACTTGTAAGCCTGCAGCTGCCGATACGTGTAACTCGCGTGCTGACCGGCCAGTTTCGGCCATTCCGGATTGGAGCTGTTCCCGTCGGCGCCGTGACAGGCCACGCAGGACGCGGATAACTCTTCACCGCGGGATACATCTCCGGCGGAGGAAACCACGGTGAAACACAAAGCCATGGCTGCAACTGCAAGGCATTGCCAGATCTTCATGGAATTCACGACTCCTGGGCAGCTTGGGGCCGATTAAGGGGCGCGACGAGACACCTGTCCCGCAGGCAAAACGACTGGTTTTATACCAGCCACCCCCGACAAGGTCAATTCAGGCCGACGGACACCACCGGGGCGACCCGGCAGGCTGGAGGCCGTACACTCTGCGTACGATTCACTCTGACCAGAATTTCGCCGGAGAATTCAGCATGCCATCCGCCTATCGCCAGGCGCAGTTCCTGACCAGCGCGAGCCGGCTCGATCAGTTGCCCCCGGACACGGGTCTTGAAGTGGCCTTCGCCGGCCGCTCCAACGCCGGCAAGTCCAGCGCGCTGAACGCCATCACCGGCCAGAAGTCTCTCGCCCGCACCAGCAAGACGCCAGGCCGCACCCAGCTGATCAACGTCTTTCCATTCAACGACAGCATGGCATTGGTGGACCTGCCCGGCTATGGCTATGCCAAGGTGCCACCGGCCATGCGCCAGCATTGGCAGCAGACGCTGCCGGCGTACCTGTCGGGGCGACAGGCGCTGCGTGGGCTCATGCTGATCATGGACGTCCGCCACCCGCTACGGGAATTCGACCAGCAGATGCTGATGTGGACCGGTCACGGGGGCTTGCCGGTCCACGTGCTGCTATCGAAGGCGGACAAGCTCAAGCGCGGCCCGGCGGCGACCGCGCTGCAGACCGTGCGAAAAGTGCTGGACCGGGAATTCGGCCATTCGACAGTGCAACTGTTTTCCGCCCAGACGCGTCAGGGGGTCGATGAGGCCTGCGCCATGCTGGACCACTGGTTCGGCCTGGATGAGGCGCCGTAGGCAGGGCGCCGATTTCCATGGTTCGATGAAGATTTTTCGTGTTCCGGATCTGGAACAAAAGAACGTACAGAATTGTCTTAACAGTAGCGCCAGTGCCCGGCGCTACCCCGACCGCAGGAACGCGGAGTCGGGAATACGGCCTGAACCCCAAGGCCGTGATTTTGGCCCTGGTCTTTCCCCCCGAGAGTCAGGGCCTTTCTTTGTCCGGGCACGCCCTCAGTGCGCCTCTTCCCAGTTATCACCCGAACCCACGTCCACGTCCAGCGGCACGTCGAGTTCGGCGGCGCCGGCCATGAGCTTGCGCACCTGCTCGCCTACCGCCTCTACCTGGGATTCCGGCACCTCGAACACCAGCTCATCGTGCACCTGCATGACCATCAGCACGTCGGGATCCTCATCCCGCAGCCACTGATCCAACCGGATCATGGCCCGCTTGATGATATCCGCGGCGGTGCCCTGCATGGGCGCATTGATGGCAGTGCGTTCCGCGTACTGCCGGCGCTGGGCGTTGCGGGCGTTGATCTCCGGCAAATAGAGCCGCCGACCGAACACGGTCTCCACGTAACCCTGCTCGTGAGCCTGGGCCCGGGTGCGGTCCATGTACTGCCGCACACCAGAGAAGCGTTCGAAGTAGCGATCCACGTATTCCTGGGCCTGGCCACGGTCCACGCCGATCTGCCGGGCCAGGCCAAATGCGGACATGCCGTAGATCAGGCCGAAATTGATGGCCTTTGCCGCGCGGCGCTGATCGTCATCCACCGCCGTCGTGTCGACGCCGAACACCTCGGCTGCAGTGGCCCGGTGGATATCCTGCCCATCCGCGAACGCCTTGCGCAGACCCGCGTCACCGGACAGATGCGCCATGATGCGCAACTCCACCTGGGAGTAATCCGCTGCCAGCAGCTTGTAGCCGGGGGTGGCGATAAACGCCTTGCGAATGCGCCGACCCTCGGTGGTGCGAACCGGTATGTTCTGCAGATTCGGGTCGGACGAGGACAGCCGCCCGGTGGCCGCCACGGCCTGATGGTAGGAGGTATGCACCCGGCCGGTGTCCGGGTCGATCATCAGCGGCAGCTTGTCCGTATAGGTGGACTTGAGCTTGGACATTGCCCGGTGTTCCAGGATCAACCGTGGCAGGGCGTAGTCGTCGGCGAGTTCCTGCAGCACCGATTCGGCGGTGGACGGCTGACCTTTGGGGGTTTTCTGCAACACTGGCAGCCCCTGGCGCTCGAAGAGGATCTCCTGGATCTGGCGGGGTGAGCCCAGGTTGAACGGCCCGCCGGCCTCGTCATGAGCCTGCTTTTCGATTGTCTGCATCTTCTCGGCGAGTTCCCGGCTCTGCTTGCCGAGCAGGTGGCGGTCTACCAGCACGCCGGTGCGCTCCATGCGCGAGAGTACCGGCACCAGTGGCACCTCGATCTCCCGATAGACGCCGGCCAGGCGTTCGAGCCCCTCAAGCCGGGGCCAGAGCGTCTGGTGCAGCTGCAGGGTGACGTCGGCATCCTCGGCGGCGTAGGCCGTCGCCTCCTCCAGCGCCACCTGGTTAAAGGTGAGCTGCTTGGCACCCTTGCCGGCCACGTCCTCGAACTTGATGGTGGAGCGTCCCAGGTACTTGAGGGCCAGGGAGTCCATGTCATGGCGGGTGGCGGTGGAGTCCAGCACATAGGACTCCAGCATGGTGTCATGGGCCACCCCGCGCAGGGTCACACCGGCCCGGGCCAGTACGCTCATGTCGTACTTGAGATTCTGGCCGAGCTTGGGCCTGCTGGCGTCCTCCAGCAGGCCGCGGCACCGCTCCAGCACCGTATCCCGGTGGAGCTGATCCGGCGCGCCGGGGTAGTCGTGGGCCACCGGCACATAGATGGCCTCGCCAGGCTCGATGGCGAAACAGAAGCCGACGATATCCGCCTGCATGTAGTCCAGGCTGTTGGTCTCCAGGTCGAAGGCGAACAAGGGCGCCTCCTGCAGCCGGGCGATCCAGGCGTCAAGCTCTTCCAGGTCGGTGACCGTGCTGTAGCGGGTCTCCACCGGATCTGCTGCGGGGGCGGCTTCCTCGCCACTCGCTTCCTCCAACTGGGCCAGCCAGTTGGAGAACTCGAAGCGACGGTAATGATCCCGCAGCGCGCCGGTATCGGGCTCGCCCCGCTTGAGGTCCGCCGGACCGACGTCAAGCTCCACGTCGCAGAGGATGGTGGCCAGTTGACGGGACAGTGGCAAATCGTCCTGATGCTCGCGAAAGCTTTCCCCCACCTTGCCCTTGATGGAACCGGCCTGTTCGATGATGGTGTCCAGATCACCATATTCCCCCAACCACTTGGCGGCGGTCTTGGCGCCGACCTTGGGAATACCGGGAATATTGTCCGAGGTGTCCCCCACCAAAGCCAGGTAGTCGATGATGCGCTCCGGCGGCACACCGAACTTCTCCATCACGCCGTCCACGTCCAGGGTCTTGCCGCTCATGGTATTGAGCAGGGTGATACGCTGGTTCACCAGCTGGGCCATGTCCTTGTCGCCAGTGGAGATCACCACGTCCCAACCATCGGCGTCGGCCCGGCGTGCCAGTGTGCCGATCACGTCGTCCGCCTCTACACCCGTGACTTCGAGCAGCGGCAGGCCCATGGCGCGAACGATGTCCTTGAGGGGCTGGACCTGTGGCCTGAGGTCTTCCGGCATGCTGGGCCGGTTGGCCTTGTACTGTTCAAACAGTTCGTCACGAAAGGTCTTGCCCGGGGCGTCGAAGACCACCGCAATATGGGTCGGTTCGTAATCCGCCAGCAGCTTGCGCAGCATGTTCGCCACGCCGTAGATGGCGCCGGTCTGCTCGCCGGCGGAATTGCTGAGCGGGGGCAGGGCGTGAAAGGCCCGGTACAGGTAGGACGAGCCGTCCACCAGAATCAGCGGTGCATTGCGATCGGCCATGCGACGGTCTCCACCGGGGAATTGATCTGCCGTAGGATACGCAAAGGGCGACCGCTTGCAACGCGAAGCCTGCCGTTGGTGCTCGGGGTCTTGATGCAGTGGTACCGCCCCGGCGGACACGCCGTTAATACATCCATGTAGGCTCGACAGCGGCATCCCTGCCGCTGACGGTCCGCCAGGGCGGTACCACTGCATCAAGACCCCGAGAGCCTCACACGATTTCAACCCGGAGCGTTCATGAGCAGCATCGACAAGTTCACCGGTCGAGCCCCGGTCAATGACACACTGATGACCCGTGAATCCTGGAAGATTTTCCAGATCATGGCGGAGTTCGTGGAGGGCTTCGAGCGGCTGGCACAGATCAAGCCCTCGGTGAGCGTATTCGGGTCTGCCCGCATACCCCCCGATCACGCTTACTACAAACTGGCGGAAGATACCTGCCGGCAGCTGTCCGATGCGGGCTTTTCCGTGGTCTCCGGCGGTGGCCCGGGCATCATGGAGGCCGCGAACCGCGGTGCCCATGCCGGCAAATCGCTCAGCATCGGGCTCAACATCCAGCTGCCCAAGGAGCAATCCGGCAACCCGTACCAGGACATCAGCCTGAACTTCCGCCACTTTTTTTCACGCAAGGTCATGTTCGTAAAATATGCCTCGGCCTATGTGGTGTTACCTGGCGGCTTCGGCACCCTGGACGAGTTGGCGGAGATCCTTACCCTGGTGCAGACCGGAAAGACCCGGCGCATCCCCATTATCCTGGTGCACACCGCGTTCTGGGAGGGGCTGGTGGGCTGGTTCAGCGAGCATCTGGTGGCCGAGGGCATGATCAGCCCACAGGACATGGATCTGTTCAAGCTCGTGGATGACCCCAAGGATGTGGTCACAGCCATCTTCGACCATTACGAGGATCGCGGCTTCGAGCCCTCCGCCTGGGAGAAGGAAATTCTGCTAGACCTATAAGAGAACGGGGCGATCAGAGTGGCATGGTGATGGCGCGATTCGCGGTTGTTCTGGCTCTGCTTGGGCTCTTGTGCTTTTTGCCGATCCACGCCGATGAGCTGCGGCGACCCATCATTACCGCGCCGCCACCCCCGGAAGAGCTCATGATCGATGAAGAGCTGGAACCTCGGGTCACGATCATCGAGCGAGAATGGGCCACCATCGAGGAGTACAGCGTCAACGGTCAAGTCTACGCGGTCAAGATCACACCGGCGCTGGGCCCGCCCTACTATTTCTACGATCTGGACGGCCGCGGCAGCTGGCAGCGCTTCGAGGATCCGGGCGCCATTCCCAGCGTTCGGCAGTGGAAGATCATCCGCTGGTAGGACTCAGGCGCCCTGTAGCTTGGCGTAGGACGCCACCAGCCACTTCGCACCCACGGTATCGAAGTTGACCTGGATGCGGGCACTCGGGCCCTGTCCCTCGTACTGGAGCACCACGCCCTCACCGAACTTCGGGTGCATGACCCGCTGACCCAGGTGAAACCCGCTGTCGGCCATTTCGTGACTCTCGGCCAATCCGCGCCGAATCGCCATGGCGGGACGGCTCACCGATACCCGCGTACGCACGTGATGGATGAGGTCGTCGGGCAACTCGCTGATGAAACGGGAGGGTGCGCACCAGCGCTCTTCACCGTGCAGGCGGCGCTTCTCCGCCCAGGTCATCAGCAGTCGGCGCCGGGCCCGGGTGATGCCCACATAACAGAGGCGCCGTTCCTCCTCCAGGCGGTCCGGGTCTTCAGCGGACATTCGGTGCGGAAACAGCCCCTCCTCCAGGCCCGCGAGGCAGACCCAGGGGAATTCCAGCCCCTTGGCGGAATGCAGGGTCATCAATTGCACGCAATCCTGCCAGTCCTGGGCCTGGCCTTCACCGCCCTCCAGCGCAGCATGGGCGAGGAATGCGGTGAGGGTATCCATCTCGCCGTCACCCTCCCAGTCCTGCTCGAATCCCCGGGCAGCGCTGACCAGCTCGTCCAGGTTCTCCAGGCGCGATTCCCCGCGATCGTCCCGGTCTCGCGCGAACAGTTCCCGCAGGCCGGAGCCCTTGATCACCAGATCAATGGCCTCCGCCAGCGGCTGATCGGTGACCTGCTCACCCAGCGCCTGGATCAGCGCCAGAAACTGTGTGACCGCATTGTGCGCCCGCCCGGGCAACAGGCGCTCCTGCAGGCACTGCTCCGCGGCGTCCCACAGGCTGGCGCGCCGAGCCCGGGATTGCTCCCGTATCAGGTCCACGGTCTTGCCACCGATACCCCGCGGCGGCGTGTTCACCACCCGCTCGAAGGAGGCGTCATCCTGCGGATTACTCACCAGGCGGGTATAGGCCAGGGCATCCTTGATTTCGGCCCGCTCGAAAAAGCGCAGGCCACCGTAGACCCGATAGGGTATGCCGTGCGTCAGCAACGCCTCTTCGAACAGCCGGGACTGGGCGTTGGAGCGGTACAGGATCGCCAGCTCGGAGCGGGCATGACCATCGGCGATGGCCTCGCGCAGGCGATCAACAACAAAACGGGCCTCGTCCAGGTCATTGAAGGCGGCGTACAGCATGATGGCTTCGCCATCTTCGCCATCGGTCCACAGGTTCTTGCCCATGCGGCCGCTGTTATTGTCGATCAGCGCGTTGGCGGCCTTGAGAATGGTTGCAGTGGAACGGTAGTTCTGCTCCAGCCGGAATACGCGCACATCCGGGTAGTCATCCGTCAGGCGGCGAATGTTCTCCACCCGGGCACCACGCCAACCGTAGATGGACTGGTCGTCATCGCCCACCACGAACAGATCGGCCTCGGGGCCGGCGAGCATCCGCAACCAGGCATACTGGATGCCATTGGTGTCCTGGAATTCGTCCACCAGGACATGGCGGAACTGCTCCCGGTAGTGGTTGCGGAGCGACGCGTTATCCCGCAGCAACTCGAAGCTGCGCAGCAGCAATTCGGCGAAATCCACCTGACCGGTTCGCTCGCAGGCCTCCTGATAGGCGCGATAAATGCGGATCATGCGGTCAGTGTGCGGGTCCGCCCCTTCACCGAGATCGTCAGGCCGCTGGCCATCATCCTTGCGGCTGTTGATGTAGCCCTGGACCTGACGTGGCGGGAAACGCGCCTCGTCGATTTCCAGCAGGCGCATCACCCGGCGCAGCAGCCGCTTCTGGTCATCGGAATCGAGGATCTGGAAGCTTTCGGTCAACCCTGCCTCGCGCCAGTGGCGGCGCAGCAAACGGTGCGACAGCCCATGAAAGGTGCCCGTCCACATGCCCGCGGCACTGAAACCCAGCAGGGTCTCGATGCGCCCACGCATTTCCGCCGCAGCCTTGTTCGTGAAGGTAACGGCCATGAGCGTAAACGGGGACGCGCCCTCCACCCGGTTCAGCCAGGCGGCGCGATGCACCAGCACGCGGGTCTTGCCACTGCCGGCGCCGGCCAGCACCAGGGTGCGCCCCGGCGGCGCGGCGACCGCCTCGCGCTGGGCTTCATTGAGCGGATCGAGGATATCGGAGACGTCTTCCATGGCGGGGCAGTCTACCCGTCTCCGGTAACGGATTCACGCAGCCGCATCGTCATGTTGCAGCCGCTGGATCACGTCCAGCTCCTGCACCTGCGCCACCAGGGCGCGCATGGTCGGTTCCCGAGCGGAGCCCTTGCGCCAGAGCAACGCGACATGTCGGCGGGGCTGTGGTGAGTCGAAGCGCTCGATGGTAATCGATCCGGCGTTGGCAATGCCGTCGGTGGACAGGGCGGCCAACTCCGGCAGGAGGGTAATGCCAGCCCCGGCAGCCACCATCTGCCGCAGGGTCTCCAGACTGGTTGCCCGAAACTCGCGCTCCTCGCTGGCCCCCACCAGCTTGCAGATCTCCAATGCCTGATCGCGCAGGCAATGCCCCTCCTCCAGCAACAGGATTCGGGCATCGCTGAGCCGCTCCAGGCTGGGGACACGGGCCTTGCTCAGTGCATGACCCTTGGGCATGGCGAGCAAAAACGGCTCATCGTACAAGCCGGCCTGGGCAAAGCCTTCGCCGCCGTCCACCGGCACCGCCAGCACCGCTGCGTCCAGGGTGCCGTTGCGCAGACGCTCCAGGCAGCGCGACGTTTGCTCCTCGTAGAGCATCAGACGCAGCCTGGGGAGGCTTTCCCTCACCGCCGGCACCAGGTGCGGCAACAGGTAGGGAGCCACCGTGGGGATAAGACCGAGGCGGAAGTCCCCTGCCAGCGGGTCGCTGGCCGCCCGCGCAACCTGCACGATGTCATCCGCAGCGCTGAGGATGTAACGGGCGCGCTGGGCGACTTCATCGCCGATGGGCGTCAACATGACCCGCCGGTTGCTGCGCTCGATCAGCTGCACCCCGAGAAAGCCCTCCAGCTTCTTGATCTGCGCGCTCAGCGTTGGCTGGCTGACGAAGCAGGCCTCCGCCGCGCGGCCGAAATGCCGCTTGTCCGCCACCGCCACCAGGTATCGCAAGTCTCGAAGATTCATCAGTCCACCATTGATCGAACACACCGCCAGCACAAGGTCGCCTAGCCTGCCGTCAGCAAAATCATGCCGTCCAGCCGTTGAGCGATTCGGCCCACTTCCCCGCCCAGCGTCGCTGTAATAGCCTAGGGCGAAAAGACACGTTCAGGAAGAACGTGCACTACTCACCAGCGGCCAGACGGGATCGGCTCGGCAGATGCAGTCAGTATTCGCGCAAAGGTCGCACGAAAACATCCCGGTCGTCATCGTTGACGATGCACGCTTCACGCTGGAGATGCTGCGCCGAACCCTCAAGCAGGCAGGCTTTCTGGACATTCGCACGGCGGGTACCGCCGGTGAGGCGCTGGCCATTTTGCGGGAGCGATCGGCGGGAATCCTGCTTGCAGACTGGCTGATGCCGGAGATGGACGGGCTCGATCTCACCCGCGAAGTCCGCCAGCTCGAGGCCAGTGGCGATCATTACACGTACATCATACTGCTCACCGGCAGCGACAAATCGGAGTCCCTGAGTCTCGCCTTCGCGGAAGGCGTCGACGACTTCGTCAACAAGTCACCGGATAACGAGGAATTGTTGGCGCGAATTCACGCGGCGGGCCGTATCACCCGGCTGCAGAATGATCTCATCCAGGCGAATCGCCGCCTGCTTGAGCTGAACCGGCAGCTGGACGAACGCGCCGGCCTGCAGCCGGGCTCCCGCCTTGGCAACCAGCCGTTCCTGATGACCCAGCTCGATAACCTGCTGCGGCACCTGCGGGGGCGCGGTGGCTCGCTCTGCGTCGCCCTGGTGCAGATGCAGGGCTATCCGGCCATCGCCAATGAACATGGCATGGATATAGCCGCGCAAATGCTCGACACCATTGGTGAGCGCCTGGAGCAGACTTCCCGCCCGGTAGACGTGGTGGCCCGCCTGGAGGGGGCGCGGTTTGTGCTGGTGATGCAACAGGCCGATGAAGAGCCGGTTCCGCCAGGCGCATTCCGTCGCATTCATCAGGCTTTGAATCTGCGCGCCTACAAGACCGGCGCCGGCTTTCTCACGGCGGACTGCGCCATTGCCGTGACCCACGTGGTCAGCAGCCATCTGGAGGACGAGCTGACCGCGCAGGCACTCCTGGACTACACCGAATGCCGGATCGGCGACGCCCGGGATGCCGGGCGGCCACTGATGACATCATGGCAGCGCGAGACCACCCAGTCCGACCAGTAATGCCGTGGGTCAGACCCACTCAGAAAATGTTCGAACGCTCGTACTGCACGGGCCATTCCACGTTCTGTGCCTTCAGGGCAACCGCTGCACGCAGGGGCCACACCGGGTCGGCCAGCAATGCGCGGCCAAGAATGACCAGGTCGGCCTGACCATTGGCAATCACGGATTCCGCGAGATCCGGTCCGTGGATCAGCCCGACGGCGCCGGTGGCGAGCCCGGTTTCCTCACGTACCCGCTGGGCGAACGGCACCTGATAGCCCGGGTGAATGGGGATCTGCTGACGCGGGTCGTTGCCGCCGGACGAACAATCCATCAGATCCACCCGGCCATCGTCCTTGAGCATCTTGCCAAGGCGGATACTGTCCTCCAGCGTCCAGCCGCCCTCCACCCAGTCCGACACCGACAGGCGCATGAACAGCGGCAGGTCGTCCGGCCACTCGCTGCGCACCGCGTCCACCGACTCCATCAGGAAGCGAATCCGGTTCTCGAAGCTACCGCCGTAGCCATCGGTACGCTGGTTGCTCAATGGCGAGTAGAACTGATGGATCAGGTAGCCGTGGGCGGCGTGCAACTCGATGACACGAAAGCCGGCCTCTCGTGCCCGTCGCGTGGCGGCGGCCAGCGTGGTCATGGCGTCTTCGATGTCCGCTGCCGTCATGGGCTCGGGGGTCGGCCAACCCTTGGCATAGGGTAGATCCGACGCCGACACCACCGGCCAGCCACCCTGGTCGACGGGAATCGGCCGCGTGCCCTCCCAGGGCCGACCCACGGAGGCCTTGCGACCGGCGTGACCAAGCTGGATTCCGGGCACTGCACCGCGTTCGGACACAAACGCGGCGATGCGGGCCAGCCGATCACGCTGCTCATCATTCCAGAGCCCGAGGCACCAGGGGGTGATACGGCCGCGAGGTTCCAGATGCACGGCCTCGGTGAAGACAATGCCCGCACCACCCGCGGCGCGGGCACCGAGATGCACATAATGCCAATCGTTGGAGAGCCCATCCTCACCCGAGTACTGGCACATGGGCGAGAGCACGACGCGGTTACGGGCAGTCACCGAACGGAACGTGACCGGGCGGAACAGGTGGGGATTCGGATCGCGGCGCAATACACGCCGCTCGGTCTCACCGCTGGTGCGGGAGTCCACCATCTTGGAGGTCTCTCTGGAGTCAGACATGGCAAGCTCCTGACTGGTTCTGGGTTGAGGGGCTCAGGCCACGGATACCCGGGCCCGGAATTGACTGACTGCCAGCAGGGCCGCACTCACCCCGATGGATGCGATCAACGCAAGAGTAAACGTCCACATGGGTGCAAGCCGCTCGGCGCCGAAGCCAACCACGGCGGTAAAGGCGATCAGGCTGAACAGCGCGGGCTGGGCCGCCGCCATCGTGGCCCGCGCCACCGGCGCACCGTAGCGCTGGTGCAGGGTCAGGCCGATGGTGATCAAGCCGATGGGAAAGCCCAGCATCACACCGGAGATCAACGGCCCGAAGCCATCGGCAAGGGTGGCAGCGAACCCCACCAGCAGGCCCGCCAGGACGCCGCGCAGGAACAGATCGAACCAACCGCCGGGAGCGGATACCCGGGGCTGTGGCAGGTGCAGGCGACGCTCAACGATTCGCACCACCAGGAACACAGCGACGTAAGCGCTCAATGCGGTGAAGAGGCCGCCCGGCAGCAGACCCGCAAACAACAGCGCCGTGGGCAACCAGACCAGGACGGCAAGCGTCAGGCCGCGCACTGCTCCGAGGCGCTGACCGGTAAGGATGTAGCAGATCATGAACGCCAGCGTCGCGGTGAGGGCATGAATGCTGGACACCGCCGCCTCGGCAATGAATGCCGCAGGCTGCTCACGCAGCATGAAAAAGTAGGCCGGGCCGAGCACGATGGGTGTCCCGGCGACAATACCGCCGAGCCGCGGGCCCAGGTTGCCCACCGTCACCGCCACGGCGATCACCACCAGGGCAGTCGCCAGCATCTTCACAAGCAAGGCGGTGATCATGTGGGAGAACGCGCTCCCAGCAGCGCCTCTGCGGTGGCGGCGACCCGCAGCAGCCGTCGATCGGCACCATTTCGCGCCAGCAGCATCAGGCCCACTGGCTGCTCTCCCGGCGCATGACAAGGCAGGGACACCCCGCACAGATCGAGCAGATTACCCACGGTGGGGTTGCGCAGCGCCAGCAGATTGATACGGCCGTAATCGGCATCGTCCTCGAGTTCGTCGAAGCGCGGCGGAATGATGGGCACGGTGGGCAACAGCAGGGCGTCATGGTCCTCCAGCAAGCGATCCATCAGCGCGATCTGGCGGCTACGTTCGTGTTGCAGGGCCAGGTAGTCGGCGGCGCTGATGGACGCGCCCCGCTCGATGCGAACACGAACCCGGGGGTCGTACTGATCGGCATCATGCTCCAGCCAATGGCGATGCACACGGTAACTCTCGGCAGCGGTAAATCCACCACCGGCAAGCAGGGCCGGCAGTTCGCCGAGGTTGTCAGCGGCCACGTCCTGCACGGGGACACCCGCCGCCGACAATCGGCTGACCGCGCGCTGGAAGGCGGCGGCCACGGTATGGTCCATGTCGTCCAACACGTAACGCTGGGGGATGGCGAGCCGCAGGCCGGCCGCAGGCAACGTCTCGGGGGTCCATGGCGCCTCGCCGGCGAGTACCGCATCAAGCAACGCACAACAGGCAACGCTGCTCGCAATGGGGCCGATGGAATCCAGACTGGATGACAGCGGAAAGGCACCGTCCAGGGGCACGCGGGCTTGTGACGGCTTGAAGCCCACCAGGCCGCAGAAGGCGGCGGGAATCCGGATGGAGCCGCCGGTGTCACTGCCAACGGCCGCCGCCGCCATACCCTGGGCTACGGCAACGGCAGCGCCGGAGGAGGAGCCGCCGGGGATGCGCGTCGGGTCAAGCGGGTTGGCCGGCGTGCCGTAGTGTGGATTCAGGCCAAGGCCCGAGTAGGCAAACTCGGTCATGTTGGTATGGCCTGTCAGCACGGCACCAGCCCGGCGCAAGCGACTCACCACGGGGGCATCCACCGCTGCCGGCGCGGCGTCGGCAAGCAGCCGCGAGCCCGCATGGGTCACCTGTCCGGCAACGTCAAACAGCACCTTGAGGGCCACTGGCAGGCCTGCCAGCGGTGCTGCTGGAACTCCACCCTCGCGCAGGATGTCCACCGCCCGTGCCTCGGCCCTTGCCGTGGCCTCGAAAACCGCTGTGTGGATACGGCCGTCATCCGCCTCGCGTATGCGCTGCATGGCGTGGTCGAGAAGGGATACGGCCGAGGTCTCACCACGGGCCTGTGCAGCAAGCAGATCGGCGAGGACGGTCATGGTCAGCTCACCACCGGCAGGGTCTGGACCTCGTAACCATGATCAATGCGTCGACCGCGCACCGGATCGATCAGCGCCATGTCGAAGCGACTGGCGGGTCGGACGCCACCGTGCACCGGTAGGGTGCCGCAGAGCATGGCCTGGCCGGGGCGCAGGCTCGAGCCATTGATCCCGTAACTGGCCAGCAGATCCTTCGGGTGCAGCAATTCGGCGATACTGCCATGCTGGTAAAGGTGACGCTCGCCACCGATTGTGGCGTGGGATTCCAGCTGTAGCTCGTCCCAATGGTGGATCACGTCGTCGAGTCGCCACAACAGGGCTGCTGCGGGCTTGGCACAGCATTGCTTGGAGTAGGCCACGGACCAGGCCTCTGCCTCCCGGTCGGTATGGTCGGAGGACACGCCGACGAAGGTACCGTCCGGCGTACCCACCAGCAGCGCCTCGACCTCACCGCTACTGCCCTCGCCCAGCACCTGGATACGGCTGTTGCTGGTGAGCAGATCGCCGGATACACGATAGAAGAGCGGCGTCTGCGAGGGCGGCGATACGCCGAGCGCCTGCAACTCTTCTATATGGGCCTGGATAGAGGCCTGCTCGCGGCCGGCCCATCCAGCGATGATCAGTTCGTCGATGGCAATGTCGAGGGTGGCGTCCGTGTCAGCCAGGCGAAATCGAGTCATTGGTGTCATGCCTCTTGGCTGTTTGGGTCAATTTCTCCGTCCTGCGCCAGGGAAAAGCGGGTGTCTCCCTAGCGCAGGATGGAGGGCAGATACAAAGCGATGGACGGGAAGGCGATCAGCAAGGCCCCCATGACCATCATGATCAGCACATAGGGCAGAGCGCCGATCATCACATCATTCAGCGAGCCACGCTCACGGACCCCCTGGACCACATAGAGATTGAGGCCCACCGGCGGGGTAATCAGCGCCATTTCGATCAGCAGGATCAGCAGGATGCCGAACCACACCGGATCGAACCCGAGGGCGATGATGATGGGTGCAACGATGGGAATGGTAATCACCATCAGCGACAAGGTCTCGATGAAAAAGCCGAGCACGATGTAGAGCACGATCACCAGGGCCAGGGTCTCGTAAGGCCCGAGGCCGGCACCCTGGAGGAAGCTCGCCAGCTCCCGCGTGATGCCGGTGGACGCCAGGACGAAATTGAGGAAGTACGAGGCGATGATGATCAGCATGATCATGCCCGTGGTGCGCATGGTGCCGTCCAGGGCGTCGACAATGATGCGCCAGCCCAGCCGACCCATGACCAGTGCAATGATCATGGCGCCGATCACCCCCAGCGCAGCGGCCTCGGTGGGGGTCGCCCAGCCGGCATAGATGGAACCCACCACCACACCGAAAAGGATCAGCACCGGCAGCAGATGGCGCAGGCCGCGGAACCGCGTGGGCCAATCATGATAGCGCCGCGGCCCGCCCATGGCCGGCCGCCAGTAGCACAACAGCGCGGTGCCGATGATGAACAGCAGCGCCAGCATCAGGCCGGGAATGAGGCCGGCGGCAAACAGCCGCGGGATCGACGTCTCGGTGAGAAAGCCGTAGACGATCAGGTTGATGGAAGGCGGGATCATGATGCCGAGCGTTCCCCCGGCGGCGATGGAGCCGGTGAAAAGCCGCGGATTGTAGCCCAGCTTCTCGCCCTGGGGCAGGGCCACGGTGCCGATGGTGGCGGCAGTGGCGACGCTGGATCCGGAGGTGGCGGAGAACATGGTCGCCGTTCCGATATTGGCATGAAGCAGGCCACCGGGCAGCCAGGACAGCCAGGACTCCAAGGCCTCGTAAGTGCCCCGGGCGATACCCGTGCGCACCAGGATTTCGCCGAGCAGGATGAACAGCGGTATGGCGATCAGCAGAAAGCTGTCGGACGCCGACCAGAGCACGTCTCCCAGTGCCCGCACCAGCGGGAACGGCGAATAGAATTCGTCGAGAAACAGCGCCAGTGCAATGAGGGTTGCGGCCACCGGTACACTGAGAATCAGCAGCAGCAACAGGACGAACAGGATCATGCCGATCATTGTTCTTCCCTCACTTCGGCGCTGATCTGATCATCCAGGGTGGGACTGCCGGCCACCCGCTGCACCGCCTTCACATCCAGCGCTGCCAGCCCGACCAGAACCCGAAGCAGCAACAGACCCACGGCAAAGGCGAACCAGCACAAGCCGAAGGCCCAGAGAAACTGGGGGATCCACATGGGCGTCTGCAGGGGCGTGTTGGCGGTCGAACCGCGATTGAACGACGACATGGCCACATCCAGCGCGGCACCCACCACCAGTACGCAGAACAGCCCCAGGGTTGCCAGCGCCAGCAGGTCGAGAATACTGCGCACGGACACCGGCAACTGCAGGTAAAGAGCGTCTATCCGGATATGGGCCTTGCGAAACAGCGTGTAGGCAAACGCCCAGCTCGCGCTGATAGCCATGATGTAACCGGTGAGTTCCGTGGCATGGACCGCGGAACGACCGATGAAACGCCGCGAGAGGATCTCTACCGTCACCATGGCAACGGTGAGCAGAATCAGCACGCCACCGCCACGTGCAAGCCAGAGCGAACCACGGTCGACCCAGAAAAGGGCCGTGTCCAGCCATTTGGCGAGGCGATCGAGCATGGGGATGAGCCTCCGTTCAGAGCCTCCGGGGCAGCCTCATGCCACCCCGGAGACATTCACCTTCAGCGTGAAGCGGTGATACCAGTGATTTCACCGATGGTCTCGTTCCAGCGGTCGACCCACTGCTGGCTGACACGAGCGGCCCAGCGGGGAATCACGGTTTCTTCCAGATGGCGGGTGGCATTGGTGAAGTCGTCGTCGGAAGCCTCGACCAGCACCATTGAGCCGGCGTCACCGCGACCGCATTCGCCGGTGCCGGTCAGGCAGGCGATACCTTCGCGGGTTTCTTCCACCGCGGCTTCCCAGACGGCGTTCTCGTAGTTGGTGGCAACTTCGTCCATCAGCCATTCCTGCATTTCGGCGGACAGGCCGTTCCACTTGTCGCCATTGATGGCGGTAACGACGTGATCCCAGCCACCCACGGGCAGCGGGTAGAGGTGGGTGGACACTTCGTGCCAGCCGGAGCTGTAACCGGAAAGGGAGCCGGTCACGGCGCAGTCGATGACGCCGCGCTGCAGGGCACCGGGCACTTCACTGAAGTTGAGGGTGATGCCCTCGGCCCCCAGCGCTTCCAGGAACTCGGCGGTGGTACGGCCACTGGCACGAATCTTCTTGCCGGCAAGATCATCGAGGCCGGAGATCTCGGCATTGCAGAACACCATCTGCGAGGGGTAGGGCACAATAGCCAGCAACTGGGCACCGTCGAAGCGCTCGGCCATCGCATCGGCCATCACCGGCTTGTAGGCGTCAGCCAGTTGCCGCGCCAGGTCCAGATCCGGTGCGATCATGGGCATATCCAGCCCTTCCAGCTCCGGTGCGTCCTGCACGGCATAACCGGCCACGGTGGATACCACCTCGAGCACGCCACGGCCCATGAGCCGGTAGACTTCACCGCCACCCAGTCCCATCTGGTCAAAAGTGGTTACCTGGGTGCTGACCGCGCCATCGGAGGCCTCGGGCAGGTGGTCCTCCCAGAAAGGCCGCTCGAAGTTCTGGTACAGGGACAGACTGCTCCAACTGCCCACGTAGTTGAAACTGGCGTTCTCCATGGCCTGGAGGTTCCCTGCGGTGAGGGCAAGCCCGCCACCCATGACGGCGGCTGCCAAAAGCTGAGTCGACTGCTTCATCATCGTTCTCCCGACATGTTTCGTTAATGGTTGCGCTGCGCGCTGGTGACGGTGTCCGCCGCTGTCTGCGGGTTTCCCGGCAGGGCACCATCGCCTCTCCCCTGAGTCTGAATTGTTGTCCTCCTGGACTGCTCTCTTGTTGTCATGCACGAAATGGCCGTCAACACACGGCAATTTCGTGCTCCCGCAGGTCGGTTACCAGCATGTGCCCCGGGCTGTGGGTCATGGCCAGCGGCAGGCCGGCATCCACCAGCGCGCGCTGCGGCGTCACACCGCAGGCCCAGAACACAGGTAGTTCTCCATCCCTGATGGCCACCGGCTCGCCGTACTCGGGCGCTGCGATATCGCGTATCCCGATCCGGTCGGGGTCGCCGAGGTGGACGGGCGCGCCATGCACCAGTGGAAAGCGTGTGGAAATCTGAATGGCTCGAATGGCATCGGCGGCGTTCAGGGGCCGCATGCTCACCACCATGTTGCCGCCGAATGGTCCGGATCTCGCCAGCGGCAGGCTCGTGTCGTACATGCTGACGTTGCAGCCCTGCTCGACATGGCGGAGCGCGATGTCCGCCTGGCTCAGCACATGGTCGAAGGTGAACGAGCAACCAAGGGCGAAGGTCACCAGGTCGTCCTGCCAGAGTTCGACGATATCGGTGGGGTCGGCGACGGCCTGGCCATGGCGGAACACGCGGTAGCGGGGAACATCCGTGGCGATATCGAGATCCGCGCCGAGCCGCGGCAGGCCGCGCTCGCCGGGCTCACTGACTGCCAGCAGGGGGCACGGCTTGGGGTTGCCCTGACAGAACCGCAGGAAGTCGGCGGCGTCACGGGCCGGAAGAATCACCAGATTGACCTGCACGAATCCGCCGGCCATACCCGCCGTGGATGCTGTCAGCTCTCCTGCTCGCGCCGCCCTGCGCACGTCGACGGCGCTTGCCTGCGCCCACCGCTCCACCGTCGATACCATGCCTTGATCTCGTAGTTGTCATGGACACTTATAGCAATAGATCAGGACTATGATTCACACAAATCGATATTTGGTATCAATTCCGATAGGAAATCTTTATCAGTCATGCCGGTTCTCAGCGGGGAACACTGTCCAGAGCCAGTTCGGCGATGGCGCGGGCCACCTGCGACTCCGGGTTGATGCCGTATGACACGCTGAAGTCGAGGCTCAGGTCCGGGGCGGCAACCTGAAACACCCGCAGATTGCCACTGGCGATCTCCTGCTCAAGGATCTGTGTAGGCAATGCGCTGACACCGATGCCGTCCACGGTCATGCGGATGATGGTGGCCAGCGAAGAACTCGCATGGATACGCACTCGCTCGCCGGATTGCTCCAGCATGCCGCGGATATCGGCGTGGGGTTTGCTCAGGCGGGGATAGGTGATGATCGGCCAGCGAGACAACGCGGCAAGCGGCACCGGCTCGTCAGGGATGTCGAGGCGTGGGCTCGCTACCCAGCTCAGCGGGTAACGGCACAGGGGAAGGTTCGCCACATCGGGCTGGTTGACCGTTCCCATGAGAAAGGCGAGATCAAGCTCATGGGACATGATTTTTTCTGCAAGATGTACGGAGATGTCTACATCTAGCTCGATGTTAACCGCAGGATAGGCGACGTTCAGTCGCTCTATCAGTCGCGGCAGCCAGGTGTAGACGATGGTCTCCGCCACACCCAGGCGAATGCTTCCGCGAATCGCGTCCCGGTTGGCCACCGCCTGCAGCATGTCACCGCGCAGACTGATGAGTCGCTCGGCGTAATCCAGCAACTCCCGCCCTTTCGCGGTGAGGGACACCTGGCGGCCGCGACGGTCGAACAAGCGCACGCCGAGTTCGGATTCGAGATTGGCGATGCGTGAGGAGACCGATGGCTGGGTGGTGTAGACGCGTTCTGCGGCCGCGCGAAAGCTGCCCAGGCGGGCGATCCAGACAAAGGTTTCCAGGGTTCGGAAGTCCACGGCCTCTCCGGAAGCGCGGGCCCTCGCCCGTTGGTCCATTGTAGCGCCAGGGATGGACTAGGCGGGAAGGGGGTTCCAGAAACGCTCATCAACCCGCAGTATGATCAGACAAGCCGAAAAGAAGAACTGGTGGGCAAGTTGCACGGAGCACGCATCAGGACCGCATGGTTGGCGGTGGCCGGATTGACCGTCTGGGTGGGTACGTTGAGCCCGCTGGAAGCCCGCCGTCTGGCTGCGGAGATTGACTTCTACCTCGGTGACGATTGCGCCGCCATGGGCTTTGAGCGGGACGCCAACAATCAGGTCCCGCCGGAGCAGGCCGGTCCGAACCTCGCAGCTTATTGTTCCTTGCCACCGCCGCCGCCTCCACCAGATCCCGGTGCGCCCCCGGGGATCATCGTACCTCCGGACCCGACGCCGACCTTCAGTGCTCCCGGCACCGGCGCCACCAGCAACAGGATCGGACGCCGTGCGGGCAGCGAGCTCAGGCGGCGAGCGCCACCGCCGGAAGACGAGGAGGAGCAGGACAATGGCATGGCCCTGCACTGGCGTCAGCTGGACCGCGCCCTGGGTGGTGGGAGCAGCGAGTTCTATCTGGAAGGACAAACACCCTGGTCCGCCTACCTCACACTGGAGCGGGAGCGTGAGGAGCAGCAGCAAACCCGGCTCGAAGATGGTCACGACAGCCGTGGGCAGGCAGTGCTCATCGGCGCTGACCGGTGGCTATCGGCAAACGTCCTGCTGGGCATTGCCGCCGACATACGCAGAGTGGAAGGTTCGCCGCGCAATGGTGGCGACTTCACGATTGATAGCCAGGGGCTGACCCTCTATGGATCGTTTCTGCCGGATCAGCGCGGCACCTTCATTGACCTCAGCCTGGGCGTGAGTCGACAGGACATGGAGCAACGCCGCCGCACCTTGCGGGAGATCATCGAGGGCGATCCTGATAGCGACCCGCAGATTGATATTCCCCCCACCGTTGTCCGCGGCACCACGGATGGTTCCTCGGTACACGCAGCCCTTGGCGTCGGCACCGACTTCACGAGCGGGCGTTACGTGGTCGGGCCCCGCGCCTCGCTGCAACTCAGACGAACGCGCATGGACGCCTACCGGGAACGCGGCGAGACGCCGCTGACATTGACCTACGACGATCGGACACAACAGTCCGTGCAGAGCATGATCGGGCTCTACGCCAGCGCAGCCTTCTCCCTGCCCAAGGCGGTGCTGGTTCCTCAGCTGGAAGTGAACTGGATCCATGAATTCCGCGACGACCAGCAGACCCTGACCGCCCGCTTCGCCGAGGATCGGCGGGATGATCCGGTGATCCTCCGCTACAACGACCAGCCACCGGACCGTGACTACTACCTGGCCCAGGTCGCGGTAACCGCAGTACTGCCCTACGGCATCAGCGCCTTCGCCGCGCTGCGAACAACCTTCCGCCACGACTACCTGCGCCAGCGCAGTGCCGCCATCGGCCTGCGGGCGGAGTTCTGAGACCCGGTCCTGGTGGCCAGTCTCCAGGGCGAGTATCGGGAAATCGTGGCACGATGATCGCTTTGCTGCCGGGAGAACGCCCATGTCCGACACCATCATCTATTACTACAGCCACGTGTCACCGTGGAGCTTCATGGGCCACGCCCCGTTGGCGCAACTGGCAGCCGAGATGGGTTGCGATATCGATTACCGACCCGTGTCCACCCGGCGCATTTTCCCGAAGACCGGGGGCGTTCCGGTGGCGCAGCGGCCACCGGAACGGCAAGCCTACCGTATGACTGAACTCAGGCGCTGGTCGCGCAAGCGCGGCGTACCGCTGAACCTGGAACCAAGGCACTTTCCCACCGACGACCAGCCGGCAGCCCGCCTGGCCTTGACGGCAAAGGCCGAGGGCCACGACATCGCGGCACTCTCCGGCGCGCTGATGCGGGCCTGCTGGATCGAGGAGCGGCAACTGGCAGACGAGGAAACGCTGGCAGCCATCGCCGACAGCGTGGGGCTGGATGGCAGCGCCCTGCTCGCCGCAAGCAAGGAAGACAAAGCTGAAGCGCTACTTCACCAGTCCTGCGAGCAGGCGCTGGCCGACGGCTGCTTCGGTGTCCCCTGGTACATCTACCGCGATGAACCGTACTGGGGCCAGGATCGGCTTGAGTTGTTGCGAGAGGCACTTGCCAGCGGCTGAGTAAGCGCTGACGTTATTCCGATCCATTGTCACCGGCAGCGGAACCTATCAGTCACGGGCTGGCTCGCAGTGCACCGTCAGACCGTCCATGATCGAGACGAAGCGCGCTGCCTCCATGTTGGGGTTCTCCTGCCGCGCCAGCACGTGGAAAGCGTCGATCGCCACCTGCCGAAGATGGCTCTTCGGAATGTCGTGCTCCGCCGGAATGCGAACACTGTTAGCGATGTCTCCCAGACCGAATTCGGTACGCAGAAGGGCGAGGGACTCGTCGTCTAGCCGGCAGATCCAATTCGCCATGTGGCTCTCCCGTTGTTTGATACCTACTGCGTGACGTGAGGTCGTCGCAGAGAGAAACAACCCCCTTTTATCGGCGACGCCGGGTTGACATGCCCCATAGGTATTTCCCCGATAAGCAGAACCCCTCTCCGTAACTTCGCGAATACAACACCTGCCGCTCTTTGGCCAATATGCACCTCAAGCCAACGGGGATACCGGCGGCGCAAAACTCAACCAATGAAGCGAAGGAGTTTCAATCATGCGTACCATCATCACTGCAACTGTCATCGGCTTTGCCACCGTGTTCTCCGGTCATGCGCTGGCGAACGACACCCAGCCCGACGTCTACGGCAACCTCGGTGCCGGCCTCGCGGGCGATAGTTCAGCCGGTCTGACTCTGGGGCAGCGCACGGCTCCGGTGGCGCCGGATGTCTACTTCACACTGGGCATCGCCGAGCGTTCACCCTCCGTCCACGAGATCACCGTGACCGGTATGACCGATCACCGGGGCAACGCCTTCAAGGGCGGCGCCTGATCACGTCAAGATCACCTCTCCCCTCTCGCCGGAGACCCCTGTCAAGGTCTCCGGCATTCTGCTTTCAGGATTTGGCAGAATGGCTGGATCGCATCAACCACTACCGCCATGCTGACGGCATTGGGATTACCAGCCCGGGAGATCATCGAGACCGCCGAGTCACCGTCAAACAAGGAACACCTGCGCCAGCAGACCGACGAAGCCCTGGCAAGGGGGATTTTCGGAGCACCGACGTTTTTCGTCGGTGACGAAATGTTCTGGGGAAATGACCGGCTGGACGACGCAATGGACCGTCTGCGATCAAGAGAGTCAACACTTTATTAATGCGAGTTCAATGTAGGGAAGGCGGACGTACGCAAACCGCTGCGCTGCTACCCATGAGCCTCAGGCAACCTTGTGCTCGCGTCCTGCCGCATTCCAGCCTGGGTTATCGGACACCGTACGAGTACAAGGCTACCTTGAGAGGCCACTATCAACCCAAGGCCAGATTCCAGGAATCAGTGGTCCGATAAAGTCAGGCAGCTCAGTTACGTCAAGCAGATTCGGGCGGCGTTCCGCTCGGAGCGACTTGACGGATCCGGACGTTCCATAACGAGACCACCCGCCCGGACGAATCCGGAAATGCGGCTTACTGACGACCAAGCAAAGGGCGAATACTTACTGACCTTTTGCTTGAGCCTGAGTCGATTTCCTGGTGCCTTTCTCCAAGGCCTGAGCTGCCCTCTCGGTGCCTTCCTCGGCGGCACTGGACATCTCCCGGGCACTGTCCTGCGCAATCTTCTGTGCCTTCTGGGCGAAAGTCTGGTTCAGGGACGTGACCTTTTCGATATCGCTCTTGAAGCGCTCGCTCAACGCCTGGGCGACCTTCTGTTGGTTCTCGACGTAGCTGTGAAGATCGGATGGGTCTTTCACCTCCAGTGCGGCGCGAGCCTGTTGCAGACCGGTATCGGCATAGGCCCTGGCAGCCTCGAGCTGCAGGCTTGTAAGCTGCTGAATATGATCCAGCATCAGGTTGGCGTAAGTGCGCGCCGGACCGGCAACGGTGCTCTCTATCTGGCTATGCATCTGGTTAGCGGCTTCTTTACTCATCACTGTTCCTCATCTGTTCAACGGCGGTCTGCCGGACCCTCCTGGATCGGCAAGTAGATGCCACCTCAGGGTGGGGGCAAGCGAAAGCCCCGTCAGTTCGGTGGCGCACCCAAGAGAGACAAAACGCCCCATGAACCCAGGCATACTGAATGAGCAACAGCCTTATGCGGATGCCTTTGCCCGCTCCTGGTATCACATCATTCGGCCAGCCGAAGAGGGCGGAGGAACTTGTTTCGCTCATCTCCACCCAGCATTGCGAGGGACGCGCCCGTGAGGAGTCCGGGGATGAATTCGTGAAAGTTTGTCGAGTTGATCAGGGTGACGCTGTTGGCGAGTCCATGGCTCATGCCAAAGAGCACTGAAAGTGCATAACAGGCGGACCACGGCAGCGGCGGCGCGGCAGCAATCAGAATGCCGACGATTATCATCGATGCCACGTTCAAGATGTTTGCGTATGTAACGTAGGACGGGCCAATCACTCAGGCGGCGAGGGAAGAAGCAAGCACAGCAGGAGCAGAACGAGCAGTCGGTTTTGCATGACGGTATCTCCTACGCAACGATGCTGCACAGCCTGAACGAGTTCGGCAACGCACAGATGTAATTCTCTATATCAGTGACTTTGTCAGCCACGGACGCCGGGCCGTGTAGGCCGCGGACACCGTCCGTGAATCGCCATTTCCGTACTTTTGTATGCGGAGACTCTCAGCGACATGATCCCACGCGCCCTTCTGTGGTTGTCTGCTTACGTCGTATTGGCCCTGATTCCCCTCGGCGTGGCCCTCGTCCATCAGCCTGCCGAGGCGAGAGCGTTCTGGGTGGAGTTGGGTGCGATGCTCGGTTTTCTCGGCCTCGGGGTGCTTGCCGTGCAGATGCTGATCACCGGCCGCCATCGGTGGTTCGCCCCAGAAATTGGCCTGGACAACACGTTGCAGTTCCATCGGCAGGTCGGCATTTTCGCCATGCTGCTCGTACTCGCCCATCCCGTAACGTTGATCCTCGCCGAGCCGGAGAACCTGACGTACCTGGACCCCCGGGAAGACATCCTGCGTGCAGTTTCACTCACTTTGGTCGTGATCAGCGTGATTATCGTGGTGTGCACCTCCCTTTGGCGGGTCACCATCGGCTTGCCCAATGAATGGTGGCGAGTTCTCCACGGCGGGCTTGCGCTGTTCATTGTCATTGGCGGCCTGGGCCATGCCTTGATGGTCGACCATTACACCGCCGGGGCGGCAACGAAAGGAATGCTTGCCGGCCTGGTGCTGATTCCGCTCGGGTTTCTGGTGGATACCCGCTTGCTGCGGCCGCTGCGAATGCGCCGACGGCCCTGGCGTGTCGCGGCAACACAGCCCGAGCGCGGCGATTCAACCACCATCCGCCTCGAGCCCGTTGGC
Organism: Natronocella acetinitrilica; assembly: GCF_024170285.1. Classification (NCBI taxonomy): domain Bacteria; kingdom Pseudomonadati; phylum Pseudomonadota; class Gammaproteobacteria; order Chromatiales; family Ectothiorhodospiraceae; genus Natronocella; species Natronocella acetinitrilica. The sequence goes on along the minus strand of NZ_JALJXV010000001.1, from coordinate 540,933 downwards.
CACGAGGGTCTGGTATTCGCGCCCGGCCAGTTCATTTGGGTGACATTGGGCGAGACACCGTTTTCGCTACAGCAGCACCCGTTCTCGCTGGCTTCCTCGGCGACAGAACCGCAGGCAATCGCCTTTACGGCCAAACGACTTGGCGACTTCACGGCCACGCTGCCGAGTGTGGAGCCCGGTACACGGGCCTGGATTGAGGGCCCCTACGGCGCCTTCGTTCCCGACAGCGATCGCGCGGGGACTATCGTTCTGATCGCGGGCGGCATTGGAATCACACCGATCATGAGCATACTGCGCACCTTTGCAGAGCGCGGCGTGCGCACGCCGCTGTGGCTCATCTACGCCAACGAAGACTGGGAGAGTGCCACCTTTCGGGAGGAACTCGATGCGCTCACCAACAGACTTCCGCTGCAGCTCATCCATGTGCTGGATAGTCCACCAGAACACTGGAGCGGCGAGACAGGCTTTGTCGACGAGGAGTTGCTTGAGCGCTGCCTGCCGGCGGACAGCAAGGACGTGGAGTATTTCATCTGCGGACCACCTCCGCTAATGGATGTCGCCGAGAAGGCCCTGTTAAGCCGCGGCGCTTCCCCTACGCGACTCTACTCCGATCGCTTCGACCTATATTATAAGGAGTGACTCCATGCTCCATGTCTATGCCCTTCGAGCCGGAATCGCGGTGTCGGTGCTGTTGCTGCTGATCGTGATCGTGCTGGCAAGCGTTCAGGCAGGCTAAGGCGCATGCCTGGCACACGAATCCGTCGATACGCAGGAAGAACGAGATGTCCATGAACGTGCTTGTCATCCTCGGGCATCCGCGCGCGGACAGCCTTTGCGGCGCATTGGCGGACGCATTTGCGACGGCGCGCGCGCAGCGGGCGTGCAACTGCGCAGGCTGGATCTCTCGGCGCTGGATTTCGATTTACACGTGCGGACGCCATCACCCAATGAGCAGCCTCTCGAGGAGGGCCTGCGCGAGGCGCGGGATCTCCTGGTCTGGGCAGATCATCTGGTGTTCGTCTACCCCACCTGGTGGGGGACCATGCCTGCGCTGCTCAAGGGTTTCCTGGATCGCATCCTGACCCCGGGATTCGCGTTCCGGACCTGCGAGGGCGGAATCGGTTATCAGGGGCTGTTGCACGGCCGATCCGCCGAGCTCATCACCACGATGGACACCCCTCCGCTCATCCATAGGCTCCTCTATCGGCAGCCGGGCAGGAATGCCATGGCGCGGGCGACGCTGGGGTTCTGCGGCATTGATCCCGTGCGCTCGTTGATGTTCGGCTCGGTCAGAGACGCCCAGGCGCGGCAGCGGTCACAATGGCTGGCCCGCGCGGAACGGCAGGGGAAGCGGCTAGAGCGGGGCCGGATCACCACGTCGGAACGGCTGCGGCAGAAAGGCGGTGCCTGGCTGCGGGGCCTGCGGCTCCAGTTCTATCCCATGACCTGGTTGGCGTACCTGCTCGGGGCCCTTGCCATCTCCCCAGACGGCTCCGTAAGGGGCAATTCGGTGTTCTGGATAGGCTACCTCTGTCTGTTCCTGCTTGAGGTGACCACGGTGCTGATCAATGAGCTGGTGGACTTCCCAAGCGATCGCAACAATCGGTACTTCAGTCCGTTCACGGGCGGATCGCGTGTGCTGGTGGAGGGAATGCTGAGTACGCGTGAAGTCCGGGCCGGCGCCATCGCCGCGTTCCTCGGCTTTCTGGGCACTTCACTCTGGCTGCTTGCGGTGACGCCGGCGGAGTCGGCGTCCGTTGTCACCGTCCTGGGCATTCTTGCTGTTCTGGCAATCGGCTACACGGCGCCGCCCCTGAAGCTCAGCTATCGTGGGCTGGGCGAACTGGACGTCGCGGTCACACACAGCATTGGCGTCCTGTTATGCGGCTATGTGTTCCTCGGGGGCGCCTGGAGCGACCCGCTACCGTGGCTGTTGAGCCTGCCACTGCTGTTGGCCATTATTCCGTCCATCACCCTGTCCGGCATTCCGGACTACGAGGCCGACCAAGCCGTGCGCAAGCGCACGCTGGCCGTACGCCTGGCACCGACGGGCGCGTTGGTGGTGGCACTGGTCTTCACTGTGCTGGCCGCCATTGTCGCCGTTGCATGGCAGCTCATGGGGCTGGCTGGCGGCGCCTTCGCCGGGATCGCCCTGGTGGTCGTTCCCCACGCTGCACTGCTGACCTGGTTGTTGTCCCGGCAGCTTCGCTCAGACAGTTCGCCCGGGCGAATCGACGGCCTGATGGTTGCGTCGCTCGGCTATGTGCTGTGGTTCGGACTGATCCCCGTGTTCCGGCTGGCTGGCGGATAATTGAAGTGTGGAAAAAGACCGTTGTAATCACTGAATTCAGATGAAGACTTTGTCGATGGCTAGGGCGCATGGTTGGCACGGTGTTTAGGAGACGTTTTTTAAACGGAAACAGAGACAGTCTTCGAATCATTCAGAAAAAATTGAAAAAACATGGGCTTACAATCCTCGCTAGTGGAGGCTGCCGTAGCCGTTGCTGCCCCCAGGCAAACACCTAACAGCTGAGGTGGCCGCCACGGTCGTAGACCCCTTGTACTACTCAGTACTACTCAGGCTCCGGGGTCACGGCGACGGATTAGCATGGCAAGGGTGCCTGATTATAGCAACGATAGCGCCTACGAGGCGGGAGGCTATCAGGCGCGTGACGCTGGAGAACAGCTAGTCCAACTCAAAAAACGGGCCGGGGGAGACGCCAGCCCCCCAACCCGCACCATGATGAATCCGCTGTCGTTGCCACCGCCACTCGTTGCGGGGCCGCGAAGCGCCGGACTTACAGGTGGCCCAGCGCCCCCAGTACCTCTTCGTATATTTCGATTTCCCCTTCGAGGAATTCCTGGAACTCCTCCGGACCAATCACCACGGAACGGAACTGCAACGCATTCTGCTCCTCAATGTTTTTGTACACGTCCTGCTTGGCCGCCTCCGCCAGGATGTCGTACATCGCTTCTGCGTGGTCCGGATCATCGTCGGCATGCATCGCGAAACCCCTCCAGCGGCCGATGTTGACCTCAAAGCCAAGCTCCTCCGCGGTGGGGACATCGGGTAGCACTGGCAGGCGCTCCTCCATGAAGACGACCAAGGGATTGATCTCTCCGGCCTCGACCAACGAGCGGGCGGGGCCGTACTCCTCGAAGAGAAGGTCGGTGTGTCCACCCAACACCGCCGAGAATGCTTCCGCCGCCGAGTTGAAAGGAATGTAGTTGAGCTCGGCGCCAGAGCGCAGGCCCCACAGACCCACGAGAGTCTCATCGTAGCCCGCTGCGCCGGTCCCGGCGATGGTGAGGCCCCCCGGGTTCTCCCTGGCATATTCGATGACCTGCTCGATGTTCTCGAACTGGCTGCCCTCGGGAGCGTAGAAGACGCCCTGATCCCACTGCACCCGGCTCACGCCCTGCAGTTGGGTGATGTCGATGCGGCCGAGTACATGGTTGATGATCTCCTCTGGGCCCACGGCCATCATGTTGTGACCATCCGCCGGTCGGCTAGTGAACTCGATATAGGCCGGGACGCCACCCCCCCCGGTCACGGAGATGCCCACCATGGATTGCCGGGTGATCTGGGAGAATGGAATGCCGATTGCCCGAATGAAGAGATCGGTGCCGCCACCCGGGCCGAACTGGTTGATCACCTCGACGGTGCGCTCCGGATAATTGTCGCTGGAGATCGCCGCAGTGGGCACCGCCAGACCAAGCCCGAGGCCAACGGCCAGGCCCACTTTCAGTAGCTGATTGTTCATTTAGTACTCCTCTCGCTCGATCATTGTTGTCGACACCATTCGCGGCGCCGTTGTTTTGCAACCATCAATCCCTGTCCGCCGCGTATAACGGCGGTGGCTAACCCGCTGTCATTTCCCTGATTGACGAACTGCCTGCTCCCCCATCCGACAATCGGAGATGTCATGGCCAAGAAGCCACGGCATCCACTGGCTCGGAGCGTCGTGCATGGCAGTGCTGTTCGTGTTTATATTAGTCACAATTATTCAAAAAGAGCGTAGGCACTGCTTCCTACCCCAGTCAACTTTCGGGGTGTCAAGCCAGTGACCTCGGATCACGCGAGCCACAGGCCACACGTATCAAGGGGGCAAACCACTCCAACTGGTGCGCGCCCCGACTACTGGCGCTTGCCGCGCACGGTCTCGGGAGTTGTGGAGGCATATGAGGACCGAAGGCGACGAATCACCTGGCTGGGACACAATCCAACGTAGTTACCGCGCCAGGATGGAACGGAGCAGACGTCTTGCCGACGGCAAGGTGGTGGCAGCAGATGATGCCGTAAAATTGCTGGAGTCGGTGCTCGAACCGGGTGATCGGTTGTGCATCGAAGGCAACAACCAGAAGCATGCCGATTTCCTCGCGGCCAGCCTGGCCCGAGTGTCTTCTGATCAGGTGCACGGGTTGCACATCGTCCAGTCTAACCTGGCCCTGCCTGCTCACCTGGATGTCTTCGAGCGTGGTATCGCCGACAGGCTAGACTTCTGCTATTCCGGGCCGCAGGGGCTGCGACTGGGGCGGCTAGTGGCCGAGGGTCGTGTCCGGGTGGGCGCCATACATACCTACCTGGAGCTCTACAGTCGCTATTTTTCTGACCTGACCCCTAGGGTGAGCTTAATTGCCGCCGACGCCGCCGACGCCGCTGGTAATCTCTACACTGGCGAGAACACCGAGGACACGCCAGCAATTGTGGAGGCGACCGCATTTAAGTCCGGAATCCTGATCGCACAGGTCAACCGGATCGTTGACGAAGTGCCCCGTGTCGACGTTCCCGGAGACTGGGTGAGCTATGTCGTGGAGGCGCCGAAGCCCTACTACATCGAGCCAATATTCACGCGCGATCCGGCGGCCATCACCGAGGTCCAGATCCTCATGGCAATGATGGTGATCCGCGGGATCTACCAGAAATACGGGGTGACCCGCCTAAATCATGGGATCGGATTCGACACGGCGGCCATCGAGTTGATCCTGCCGACCTATGCAGCCGAGTTGGGGCTTCGGGGCGAGATCTGCCAGTATATGTCGGTAAATCCCTGCCCGACCCTGATTCCGGCCATTGAGTCCGGTTTTGTCGAGGGGATCCACTGTGCCGGCTCGGAACTCGGCATGGAACGCTACGTGGCCAACCGTGCAGACGTATTCTTCATCGGTCGGGACGGCACCATGCGTTCCAACCGCATTTTTTGTCAATTGGCGGGGCACTACGCGGACCTGTTCATCGGATCCACCCTGCAGATCGACCTCGAGGGTAATTCGTCCACAGCGACCCTGAATCGCATCACCGGCTTCGGCGGCGCGCCGAACTTCGGTTCTGAATCGCGCGGCAGGCGGCATGGCAGCAAGAGCTGGCTGCAGGCGGGTGAGGAAGCAAACCGGGGTCGACACATGCCCCGGGGCCGCAAGCTGGTGGTGCAAATAGTGGAAACCTTCCGCGAGGGTCTGGAACCCACCTTCGTCGAGCGGCTCGACGCCTGGGAACTGCAGCAGTCCTTCGATCTGCCATTGCCCCCAGTCATGGCTTACGGTGACGACATCACCCACATCGTCACCGAGGAGGGGATCGCCAACCTGCTGCTGTGTGATGACCTGTCCGAACGCGAACAGGCTATCCGCGGCATTGCCGGTTATACGCCGGTTGGGCTCGCCAGGGACCGAGCGGTGGTCGATCGCCTGCGCGAGAAGGGTGCGATCGCCTACCCCGAAGACCTCGGTGTCGACAAGCGCCTGGCCAACCGTGACCTTCTTGCAGCCCGTTCCATCAAGGACCTGGTCCACTGGTCCGGCGGGCTGTACCAGCCGCCGACGCGATTCCGCAACTGGTGAGGTGCGTTATGGATCATCTGGAGTTTGATTTCGTGGGCCACGGCAATCCACCGCGGCGCAGCCATGCCCTGGTCGGGGTGGTGGGGTCTGGAAACCTGGAAGTTCTGCTGGAGCGCGCCGAGTTGGCCGGCAACTGCCAAGCGGTGGTTGATACCTCCATCCGCGGTTTCGACACGCTCTGGCAGCGGGTGCTCACGGACTTTGTTAACCGCCACGGGCTCGCAGACGTACGCATCAGCGTCAATGACGGCGGCGCAACACCAGCAGTGGTCACGCTCCGGCTGGATCAGGCGGCAGCGGAAATAAAGGAAGACCGCTTATGAGACCCGTGCGACGCAGCTATGACGAGGCCACAGCCCGAGGTCGCGTGGCTGGCCTGCTGGATTCGAAATCTTTCCGGGAATTTTGTGGCCCCACCGCCCGCCGCACCAGCCCCCATCTTTCCGCCTTGGGTCTGCCCGTATCCTTCGATGATGGCGTGGTGGTCGGCGAGGGCTACCTCGACGGACGACCCGTACTGATCGGCGCGCAGGAGGGCGGGTTCATGGGTGGGTCTGTGGGGGAGGTCCACGGCGCCAAGTTGACTGGGCTGCTGGAACGGGCCCTGGATGTCGAGCCGGCGGCTGTGATCCTGCTTCTAGACTCAGGTGGCGTGCGTCTGCAGGAAGCCAATGCTGGCCTCATTGCGATGGGTGAAATCCAGCGCGCAGTATTCCGGGTGCGTGCCGTAGGTATCCCGGTGATCGTCGCCATAGGCGGACGCAACGGCTGCTACGGCGGCATGTCCATCGTTGCCCGTTCCTGCGACTGGATCGTCGCCAGTGAGCAGGGACGACTTTCCATCTCTGGCCCCGAGGTGATCGAGGCAGTGGAAGGTATCGAGGAGTTCGATGCCCAGGACAGGGCCTTGGTGTGGCGGACTATGGGCGGTAAGCACCGCCGCCTGTTGGGCGAGGTGGATGCCCTGGTGGACAATAGCATCGAGGCGTTTCGTTCTACGGTGACCGGTTGGCTGGGGCAGTCCCGGCCGCTTGAGTTGGAGGACATCGAGGCCGAGCACCATCGGCTGGTTGCGCGCCTGCGGCGTTTCGGCGAGTGCTATGATGGCCTGGATGTCTGGCGCGAGTTGGGCATGGAACACCCCGAGGAAATCCCCGAGTTGGATGCCGACGCCTTCAATGCGCTAATTGCCGGCGTCGAGGAGCGTGAACGATGAACAACGACAGTGCGGCACGCACCGCCCACCTGCTGGACGAACTCTTCGGATCCGGACATGGTGTTGTGGTGGACGCTCCCTTGGTGAGTGGGCACGCCAAACTGGACGGACGTGACGTTGCTGTGATCGGGACCACCGGCCAGGTGCATATCGGTGCCCGAATCGCGCTCGCCCTCGCCGGGCATGTGCTGGATGTCGTCCGCGATACCCCGGGCAGGCCGATAGTGCTTATCGTGGACAACTCCGGGCAACGCCTCAGCCTTTGGGACGAGCTCATGGGCAATAACGGCTGCATCGCGCACCTGACCAAATGCCTGGATCTTGCCCGGCGGCGACAGCACCGGGTGGTGGGCCTGGTACATGAACTGGCTGTGAGCGGGGGATTCATGGCGACTGGTATGGCAACGGAGGCCTGTTACGCGCTGCCCGGAGCAGAAGTGCGAGTGATGGCGACGAGCGCCATGTCCCGGGTGACAGGCATTCCGGAGGAGCAATTGCAAGAGCTATTCCGGACATCCGCGACACTCGGTCCCGGAGTGGATAACTTCGTCCGCATCGGGGGACTGCACGGAGTCCTCGACGGCGACCTGCGGGCAAGCATTGTCGAGGCCCTGCAACAGACCGATCCGGATCCCGATCCGCGTCGACGACTTGGCGCGGAGCGGGGGGGACGGACCCATGCCGCGGAGGTCGCGGCCATTTCTCGCGCAGGGCGCGAGCTCTAGTGGAACCGTGCACGAGCATGCAGTCCCCGCCTCGTCACCACCTGGCATGGCTGGTGCCCGATGCCCAGGTCCATGTGGTGGAGTCCGCCTGGACGCCCATCGTGCGATCTTGGCTGCAACAGCGACGGCCGCTGATAGTGCGTCGGCGACTTCCCGGGGAACCGGCGGGCGAGCTTGTGCTTGGCCTGCCATTGCCGAACAGGCTGGGGCGCCAGCGACTGGCACTGCGGGCCCCGCCGGATGCCCTGCTCCGACTGGAGCCGCCGCCGCCTCTCGCGCTCGCCGCCGACGTGCTGCCGGAGCAGGCGCGGAGGATCGTGCGCGAGATTGCCGACCGCATTGATGACTGTGGGGCCCGGGCCTTGGTATACGGCTCCGTTGCCTGGCAGTGGCTTACGGGGGAAGCGTACCTGCGATCCGACTCCGACGTCGACGTGCTTATCGTCCCAGATGCACTCTGGCACCCGGGTCGTGGGCATGCGGTGCTGCGGGACATGGCCGCGGTGCGAAAGCCACGTCTCGACGGTGAGCTAGTCCTAGGGGACGGCGCTTTCGTCGCCTGGCGTGAATTGCTGGGCGACTCCCGCGACGTTCTGGTGAAGACCGCTGGCGGCGCTAGCCTGCGCCAGCGTGCCGCATTGCCCCTAGGGACTCTGGCATGAACGCGCCGGCCCTGGTCACCAGCCCTGCCACGGAGCGCTTTCGGGTCATCGACCGCTGCGCGATCAACGCCCTACTGGACGAACTGGCGTGCTACCCGAAGCCGGGACTGGTGAGCTTCGTCGATTCCGGCAGCCACGATGACATGAGTGCTGCAACGTTCCTGCGCAGTATCGAGGCGTTGCGCGGCTACTTCGCGCAAATGGCGGCAGCGGGCGCCGATGACGCCTCGTTCAGAGAACTGAACGTCATTGGACGCACTGCTGAGGCACGCATGTTCGACGCCACCGGCGGCCGAAATACCCATCGCGGTGCCGTGTTCAGCCTCGGGCTGCTCGCCGGGGCAGCGGGCCGGCGGACCCGGACCCAGAAGGGCGCCGGTTCCGGGGTTTGCGAGGTCGTCGGACGACGCTGGGGCGAGGAAATCCTCGCCGTTGCTCGGACCGCGAAAGATACCAGTCACGGTGACCTAGTGCGTCGCCGCTACGGTGCGAACGGCGCGCGAGATCAGGCCGCTGCCGGCTTTCCGACGGTTAGGGAGCATGCCCTGCCGGCCTACCGGCAAGTCAGGGAGCAGGCAAGCAACCCCAGCGCTGCCGCGGTACATGCGCTGTTCGCGATCATGGCGGCACTGGAGGACAACAATCTCCTCTACCGAGCTGGCCCCGAAGGGCTTGACTACGCGCGCACGGCCGCATCGGGTTTTCTCTCCCGGGGCGGCATGATACAGAAGGACGGACATGCGCAGGCGGACGCGATCCACCGACGGTTCGTTGCCTACAATCTCAGCCCCGGTGGTGCCGCGGACCTGTTGGCCGCTACGCTGTTCGTCGTCGCCTGGGAGCAGGAAGCATTCTAGTGTCCCGTTTCAGCCTGTCAGAAACGCAAGTGACGAGTGGGAGGGCACACTAGCATGGGCCTGGCACTGCTCTGCGCCGGTCAGGGCTCACAGCATCCGGCAATGTTTCAGCGCCTGGCGGCAGAGCCTGCCGCCTCACAGGCACTGGAACTCGGTTCCCAAGCCGCCGGGCTGGACCTGCGGGAGCTGGCAGACAGCGCCTCCGGGGACGACCTCACCACCAACCGGATGGCGCAGTTACTGGTCGTCACCCATGCCTTGGGTGCCGCAGCTGCACTCGCCGATTGCGGCGTAGAGCCGACCGTCTGTGCGGGCTACAGCGTCGGCGAGTTGGCCGCGCACTGTTGTGCGGGGTCCTGGTCTGCCTCCACTGCCATCGACGTCACGTCGCAACGCGCAGCGCTGATGGACACAGCCTGCGACGCGGCGGCGACACCCCTCAGCATGGCGGCACTGGTCGGCCTGAGCATCCCGCGTGTGGAGCGCCTGGCTGCGGAACACGGATGCGAGGTGGCCATCATAAACGGACCGGATCACGTGGTGCTCGGCGGTCCTGCCGGAGCGGTTCAGGATATTGTGGATCTGGCACCGGAACTTGGCGCACGCCATGTAAAACGACTTCCCGTGCAGGTCGCATCGCATACCCACTTTATCGATACCGCCGTGGAACCGTTCGCAGGCGTGCTGCGCGAGGCGGACTGGCGAATGCCGCAGTACGCGGTGCTCTCCGGGCTCGATGGGCGCCCGGTGCGCGAGAAGCCGGTCATGGTGAGCCTGCTCTCCCGCCAGATCGGAGAGCGCCTGGACTGGGGCCGATGCCTGGAGTGCGTGGTCGAGCACGGCGCCACCGCGGTGCTGGAGATTGGTCCCGGCCGGGCGCTGGCGCGGATGGTTCAGGGTCGTTTCCCGCACGTGCCGGCGCGCTCGTTCGAGGATTTCCGCAGTGCCGCCGGCGCGGCCCGGTGGGCGAGCCGGCAAGCCTAATACCTCCTTCCGCTCGCCCATGGACGCCTTGGGTGTCACGTTGCCGTCAGCGCCCGTTTCTTGATCTCGGCGTTGCGACGGAACTGGCCGTAGAGCCCATAGAGCAGTGACGCCAGGGCCAGGATCAGCAACGTTGCGGTGATCGGCCGCGAGATCACGGCGATAATGTCGAAATTGTTCATAAGCATCGCGCGACGCAAGCTGATTTCCGCAATGGGGCCAAGTACCAGGCCGATGATCAGCGGCGCAATAGGATAGTCCAGCCGCCGCAGGATGAAGCCCAGGGCGCCGAAGACCAGCATGACGACCAGATCCATAATGTTGTTCCGCAGGGCATAGACGCCGGTCATGCAGAGCACGATGATGCTCGGCCCCACAAGGGCGTAAGGCGCATCCAGGATCTTGGCGAAGTACCTTGCCGCCTTCAGACCGAAGAAGATCATCAGCAGGTTGGCGGCCAGCATGCCGATGAACACCGAGTAAACCAGTTCCTTGTTCTGCACCAGTAGCATCGGCCCCGGTACGATGCCGTGAATTGTGAGGCCCCCGATCATGATTGCCGTGGTGGCGCTGCCGGGTATCCCGAGGGCCAGCAATGGCACCATGGAGCCGCCGACGGCGGCGTTGTTGGCCGCCTCCGGGGCTGCAATGCCCTCGTAGGCACCCTTCCCGAAACGTTCCGGATTCTTCGACCAGCGCACCGCCTCGCTGTAACTAAGGAAGGCGGCGGTGGTAGCGCCCACGCCGGGCAAGGTGCCAATGACGGTGCCGATACCGGCGGAGCGCAGCAGCGTGTACTTCAGAGCCAGGAATTCCTTGAGCTTCGGCAGCGTGGTGGAGACGGCGATGACTTTCTCGCCGATGGGTCGGGACTCGCTGAGCCGGGTCAGCACCTCCGTCAGGGCGAACATGCCGATAATGGCGGGAATGAAGCTCACCCCCGACAGTAGCATGCTGACATCGAAGGTGAAGCGCCCGGTGCCGGTCAGGGGGTCCATCCCGATGGTGGCAATTGCAAGCCCCAGCGCCCCGGACATGAGTGCCTTGAATACCGACGTGGTGCCGATGGAAGCGATTGCGGTAATCCCCAGGACCGCCAGCGCAAAGTATTCCGATGGGCCGAAGGTGAGTGCTATGCGGGCCAGTGGCGGCGCCAGCATCGCCAGCACGATGGTCCCGAATATGCCGCCTAGCGCGGAGGATGCAAGCGCCATCCCTAGCGCTTTGCCGGCATGTCCCTGCTTGGCGAGGGGATAGCCGTCCAGCCCGGTACAGGCGGCCTCCGGGCTGCCGGGGGTGTTAAACAGAATTGCGGCGATGGATCCGCCGAAGGTCGCCCCCACATAGACTGAGCCCAGCAGCAGCAGCCCTTCGATGGGCCCAAAGACGAAGGTGAACGGTATCAGCAGCGCCACCGCCACCACACCGGTGAGCCCGGGCATGGAACCGAACGCGATTCCCCAGACCATCCCGAAGACGATCAGAAGAAAGGAGATCGGGTTGCTCACCATGTAGCTCAGCGCTGAAACAAACCCCTCAACCATGATCCGTGGTCTCCCCGTGGTTTCGGCGCAACCGTTTACCGTTCAGACCGCGGTCGCTCAGTAGAAGAAAAGATTGAACTGGTAGAACGCGCCCACTCCTCTGGGCAACGGCAGTGAAAGCACCAGGACGAACAGCAGCGCAACCAGTGCCGTGAAGACAAACGGAAAGACCACCTTCAGCCACCAACGCTGGTAAGGGGTGATATGCACCGCTATGGACATGAATACAGCAGTGGCAATGAGGAACCCGGTATAGCGCAAGGCAATGAAGTACCCCACCGTAAGTACCGCCGCCAACAAAAACTTGCCCCAGTTGAAGTAGGAGGTGTCCTCGCTAAGTGAAACCTCCGGCTTTTCTTCCATCTGCTGCTGCCGGCGATAGAGCAGCAGGCGCTGGACGTTCTGATACAGAATGCCGAGCGCCAACAGCCCGATCAGCACCAGCAACGCCTTGGGCCAGAAGTCGCTGTCTACGTACTGGTAGCGGGCAAAACGGGGCAGTGCGTCGGCGACGAACCAGAGATAGACTGAGCCGATCAGCAGTGCCACCGCGAAGACGATGTCGGCGACGTACTTGCTCATGTGATCCCCTCCCGGCCTGCCACAAGACTACTCATACGCATCCGGTGCAGGGGCGCGTGGTTGTGGAATGACGTCGGATAGGGGCAGGCGCCGGATTGCTAGCCTGGCGGCAGCGATCATGGCTCGCCCCAGCCGCTCGCCCCGGTGACCCGGCGGGACCGATCTCTACTGGCATGACTCCTCCATCATCCGTCTCGGCCGTCCCCGTTATCTGATCGCGGGGTAGGGCCGTTATTGTTATCTTGCGGCGTGTGCCCGGTCAGGTACCCGGTCTGGCGAATGTGGGATCCGTCAGGTACGTGAGCATGTCTTGCAGGGTGCGGCCCCCTCCGCCGCGACTACGCCCCTAATTCGCGTCGGCTCCATGTTTCGACGACCGACCAGGCACAACCTTCTCGTAGACACTAGGTAAAAACGCACGCATCCGCCATTATCCGAGCATCCGGCATTCGCACCTGACGCGCAACCGCAATATCCTGAGAATCCGGCATAAAGTCTTACTCGACGCAGGTCAAATGGAAGAACGGTCGTACCCCATTTTCTATACCCCGACGCAGCCGCCCTGCTGCTAATTCGTTGGCCTGTTGGTGGCATTACCGAGTGAAGACGACCAGCGTGCCACCCGAAAATACCGACTCAGCGGAATGTCAGGGCTCATCTCCGGCGTCCTCGCAAGTCGTGAGGCCGTGGGCTTCGATGCTCGGATCACGCGGAACCGCCGTGCCTATCATGCAATCTCGGGTCACCAAACCCGACAGTGCCTCCAGGCTCCATCCGTCAGTTCCCTCCGGGCGACGCGGCAGGACGAGATAGCGCATGTCGGCCGTTGAGTCGGAAACGCGCACTTCGACACTGTCAGGTAACTCGAGCCCGAATTCGCGCAACACGGCACGGGGCTCTCGAACGACGCGCGAACGGTAGGCTGAGGCTCTGTACCAGGCTGGAGGTGGACCCAGTAGCATTCGAGGGTAGCAGGAGCAAAGTGTACACACGACGACGTTGTGTACCGCAGGCGTGTTTTCCAGGACCTTCAGGTCTACTGGTACAGGCCCACTCATTGGAAGTTGGAACGCTTTCTCAAGTGTATCGAGCGGATTGGACAGCAAAGCTTGATGAAACGCCGGATCGGTCCAGGCACGTGCGACGACTTGTGCGCCGAGCGCCGGGTTCCGGCTCTCGATCACGTCAATCTGCTGATCCACGGCGCCGGCCGACAAGACTCCTCGTTCAACCAACAATTCACGGAGCGCGACTTCAAGGAGCTCGTCCTCACCAGGGGGACCCTGCGGTTCCTCGATCGGGGCATGGGCATCGTCGTGATGATGATGCTTGTCAGCCATTCGCATTGTCCTCGCTCGCAATTAGCCAGTGCTCATAGAGATCGGCGACCACGCTATCAGCGCCTACTTCCGGGGTCTGCGGCCAGAGTGTCTGTTTTGAAAACAGTACCCGATAAAGCCGCCGACGAGGGAGGCCTGGCTTGTTGAATGCAAGTTGCGATGGATTCCGGTAGACGCCGAGCAATTCCATTACTACACCCTGCTTGCCACGAAGATAGGTAGGGGTTCTACAATGGGCCTCGGCTGGATCGGTACGCACCGTCACATGGGCCCCCTTGGGCAGCGGATCGCGTGAACCGCTCATCGCTCTGAACCTCCTTCCGCAAACCGAGCGCGGACCTCCACAAGTTTTCCCCGAATTTCCTCGGACGTCAGGACCTCCTGCTCGATCAGCAAATCCCGGACTGCGCGAACCCACTTCTGGTAGTAGCCGAGCGTCGCATAGTCTTCGACGCTGTTCTGCTCGACCATGCGGCGTAAGGCATCGACCTTGAAAGCGCCGATTTCCGGATGAATTAACAGCATCACCAAGGCATCCACGCGCTGCTCGAACAACGTTTTCGGGGTCTCGTGACGATCAATCGCAGCGCCATCAAGCCCTCCCAAATCATTCACCTTCCGCCCGGTCACCGTCCTCACCTCATTGATGCGTTCCGCCAGCCACCATCAAACCTTGTCAGCACCGTAGGCCCTACATGGGGCGTACTGAATCTCTCACTTCAGTACGTCCCGTCGTTGAGCCCAGGCGTTGCGCAGAGCGGCATCGGGTCATTAAGATCGATGACTCTAAACGAACTCGGTGGCGTCGATAAAGGGATCACGCGCCCGCAAGCACCGCTTGGTCGGTTGGAAATGTCGCGGCAAATGCATCACTGATCGCTTGCGCGCCGCGGTAAACCAGGTCATCCCGAAACTTGGGTCCCACTAACTGGACACCCACTGGAAGTCCGTCGCTCGCGAACCCGAATGGAATCGACGCTGCCGGCTGTTGTGTCATATTGAATGGATGGCAGTACGGCGACCACGTCACCCAATTGTCCGAAGGCCAATTCGCAGGCACATTCGAGCCCACGGGAAATGCGGTAATCGGCAGGGTCGGGGTAAGCAGAAGGTCCCAACGCGAATGGAATTCAACCATTTGCTCAGCCAGTTCGATGCGCCGGTCAACAGCGCGCAGATAATCCAAGATATCGATACGACGCCCAAGTTCGGCCACCCGCAGAAGCCCCTCGTCAAGCTCACCTCGAGCCTCCGGACTAAGCTTGAATATGGCATTAGCAGCACCGGAGTACCACAGCGTTTCGAAATCATTGGTGGGGTCCGCGAATCCCGGGTCCACGATGTCGACCGTAGCTCCGTTTTCCTCCAGCACCCTGGCGCATTTTGCGGTAAGCGCCTGAACGTCCGGATCGACCTCGGCGTACCCAAGAGTCGGACTGTAAGCAATTCGCAACCCCTTGACGCCGAGATCGAGCGTCGCGGTCCAATCACGAGAGCGCGGTTCAGAGCAGTAAAAGTCATGCACATCACCACGACCAATAACCGACATCATGAGCGCCGAATCAGAAACGGTACGGGTCATCGGCCCGAGGTGTGACAACGTCCCCATTGCACTCGTCGGCCACTGCGGCACATAGCCGAACGACGGTTTGATTCCGAAAGTTCCGGTAAATGCACAGGGAATTCGAATCGAACCACCAGCGTCACTGCCAACATGCAGCACGCCAAGATTCAACGCAGCCGCAGCCGCCGCACCTCCGCTGGAGCCACCAGGCGTCATCTCGAGATTCCAGGGATTCCTCGTAATACCCGTCAGCGGACTATCGGTCACACCCTTCCAACCGAATTCGCAGGTTGTCGTCTTGCCAAGGATGATGCCGCCGGCCTCACGCAGATGAGCCGTGACGGGTGCGTCCACGTCTTGAGGGGCATCAGACGGCGTCGTTAGCGACCCCTTGCGGGTTGGCATGCCTCTCACTAACACGAGGTCCTTGATCGAGCATGGAACACCGTCAATCTGGCCCAGTGGTTCACCACGGAACCACCGGTCCTCGGATGCTTTTGCCTGCTCAAGCGCACCATCTTCGTCGACATGGCAGTAAGCATTCACGTACGGATTCAAGGACCGAATTCTCGCGATGGCATCCGACACAACTTCGACCGGCGACAGCTCCTTCGCCTTGTAGAGTTGCAACAATTCGACTGCCGTCTTTTGGGCTGGACTTCCTTTCGGCGTCATAACGCGGTTCTCCGACAGACTGGTGAGCGCGGTACAGTCAGTTCTGGCAAACAGTGGCCCGCGTCCCCGTGCTAAGTGCGACGATCACCATGATCTCGTCAGCCCGGGGAGAGCCCGATACGGAGACAGTGATTGTGTCGAGATGATCGAATGACCATGCGTCATCCTTATGCGACAGGGGAACATCTATTGACGCACCCATGGGCCCCACCTTGACGTTGGACGGTATGATCGCCTTGCCTCCATTGAGAGCCGCCCGAATCGGCTTGCCAAGCGTTGGATGCATGAGTGCAGCTCCGTGCTCCGGATTGCCCGACTGCCCAACCAGTGTCGCCTTGCCGTAAGCACAGGCCGAAGACGGAAGCATCTCCACCATGTCGTGAATAACGAGGTTGCCGATTGTTTCCCCGAGCGGGAAATAGTCCGACAGATCGTCACCCTTCTTCATACCTAAGAATGGATTCTCGATGATGACGATGCCCGCCGTGCGTACGAGAGAGTCTCCCGAGCGGCCATCGCCATTGGCGGGGAGTTCTTCCCTGACGGTGACGATCCTTCTGACATGCAAGCGGTTCATGTTCATTCCCGGCTCCAAGAAGAGACGCCGGCGCCGGTGCCGAGGAAGCCCTGCAACTGCCACCCGCCACCGACACCAGCGCTCAAATCACTACCGTTGCCAGTCAAGAAGCAGGAATTCCCCAGTCTTGACGTCTTCAGGCCACACGACTTCCCGGGTGCCGTCCTCCTGCCACTGGGTCATGCCCATCACGCGATAGTCGGGACCGAACTTGGGATCATGCTTCTCATCGAAGACCCACCGCCCAGCGACGCCCGTATAATCAGTGGATTCCATCGCTTCCACGAAGGCATCCGGATCTGTAGAACCAGCGCGTTCAATGGCTTCCTTCACGATAAACATGGCATCGTACGTATAGCCCGTCGTGTAGTCCGGAGAGACCTCGAAGCGCTCGGTATACCGATCGAACCATTCGATGGTCTTCGGGGTCAGCTCGACGCGGTAACCACCCTGAATCAGATCGGCATGACCACGCGCCCCGCCTTCTGTATCGTTCCAGAAGCGAGATGACGTACCAGAGGCATTCAGCCCCCCCATAACGGGCCCCTCCAACTGTCCCCACTGGCGGACGTACGTCGACCCATCGACGTGTGAGGAAAAGTCGAGGATAAATTCGGCTCCTCTACTCTCAATTCGAGAAAGTATCGGACGAAAATCACGCGTATCGAGATCGAAGTGCTCTTCTGCGACGATCTCGACGCCCGCCTCTTCCAGGAGTTCACGCACGATTGGAATCACGCCGTCCGTCCACAGAGCATCCTCTGACAGGATTGCGCCCTTGGTATATCCAAGTTCCCCGTGAAGGAAGTTCACAGCCCAATCGGCGACGGACTCGGCGATGTCATCGCTCGTATGCATCACCCGAAACCAGTACTTGTACCGGTCATAGTTCTCTGCGACTTTTGCCGAAAGCTCCAGACTTGCAGCACCTGTCGAGATGAAGGGTACGCGATTACGTGCCATGTGATCGGTGATAGCCATGGATACACCGCTCGATGCCGTTCCGAGCACCACTGCAACCTCGTCACGCAACGCGAGGCGACGGTAGGCGTCAACCCCCTCACTGGCGTCATACTGATCGTTGCGAATGACAAGCTCGACTTGGCGACCGTCGATGCCACCTTCGGCATTTATGTCGTCCGCCGCCATTCGTGCGGCATTGATCAAGCCTTCTCCGGGCGGTGTATCGAATGGCGCAATTATGCCCAGCTTAATCGGGTCTTGGCCGAACGCAGGATTGAACACCATCCCCAGCACGAGGGACAACCCCCCAAGAAATCGAGTCGGGATTCTAGGTTGCATAGCTTTACCCTCCACGCATCTATTCTGCGTATTATGGATAGTCAGTCAGAATCGACTGATACGTGTACCACCACCTTCATTCCGGAAAAGTCCCCTTGGTTGCTCCCGGTTCGTCGTCGCCCTCAGCTCACCCATGGTTTCGCTGGAGCAAGAAATCGCCACTCACTTGACCGTCGCGCGCGTTCACTATGCAGCGCGCATCATGGATATGCGCACTCATAAGGTCACGAACACGCTTCGCATCCTTGTCCTTATAGGCCTGCAGGAGTTGTCTGTGGTATCGGAGCGCGGCTGCCGCGAACTCGCTGTTCTGCGGTTCGATTACGTTTCTGTGCTCCGCGAAATCACGCAAGAGGTCGTTGATGAACCCAGCGAAGAATCCCAACATCGGGTCTGGGCACGCGCGTGCCAGGACGGAGTGAAACTCCAGTTCAGCTGCGCGATGTTCCGAGGGCGGAATCCTGCCGGCGACCCCGTCCTCGCATAGCTCTACGGTCTTCTCAAGCGCCTGAATCTCGTCCTCAGACAGTATGCCTACTGCCTTCTCCGCCACGAGAGGCTCCAACTGTTCCCGAATCTGGTAGACGCTCTCCCAAGTAATGGGCTGGAAGTAGAAGTAATGCCTTAAAAACTCGTTAGCGTGCTCGTAGGAAACCGCGCCAACCTGGGCTCCACCGCCGGCACCGGGAACGATTCTCACGATACCTTGATACTCAAGTATCTTGAGAGCTTCACGGATCGTCCCGCGGCTGCAACCAAGCATCGCGATCAGTTCACTTTCCCGAGGAAGGCGGTCACCCGTCTCGAGATCGTGTCGCACAACCCATCCCTTGATGACTTCTACGACCTGATCGGTCCGCCGGACTCGTGGAATGCGGCTACCGCTTATGGATTTCGATTCCGTCATCCGCCAGTAGTCTCTTGCGTCTGCTTTACATTCATCGTATTTTTTATCATCGTAACGATGCAAATATTATAATAGTTTTTAAACGTTACTAACGCCGCTGAGCACAGTCAAGATTCAGACACTCACGCGACGAGGCGGGACAGAAAGAAACCAAGAAATTCCACTAGGTCAGCAACCTAGAACAAGTTCGCACTGATCGGGACGACAAGGCTCTACACATTTGCCCAGGTCTCAGAAGCTGAGCTGCGTGAGGGGGATCGCATGACTTCAGGGGATAAGGAGCATCAAGGTCGGCAGAATCGCTGGTTGAGTGGCATCTGGGCATCGGTGCCGACCCCGTTCAGTGCGACCGGGGAGTTGGATCCGGCAGGTCTGTCGGCAAACGTGAAGCACTATTCACGCGTCCTTCAACTAACTGGCATCTACTGCAACGGCATCATGGGAGAAGGCTGGTCGCTTACCCTCGAGGAGCGCATGCGGACAGCCGAAATCACGGTGTCCGCCACTTTCGATGCCTCACTGAGGGTCGGTGTGGTGGTAACGGCGGGGTCTCTGAAAGAAACGATCCGCCTCGCGAGACACGCGGAAGAAGTCGGCGCCGATCACATCATCATTTCGCCGCCACCTGGCGACTACGACGCAGTTGCCATCCATCGATACGTGGCGACAATCCGCGATTCAGTTTCACTGCCCATAGTGATTGTTGAGGCCTCCTCTGGCGGGTTCGGCATAGCAACCCTGCAACACCTCGCTTCCCGTCCGACGTTGGTATCAGCGATCAAAGTCGGCAGCACCCGAGACCGTGTATCCGAACTCTCGAACACACACGGCGAAGACTTGGTCATTACAGACCCCTGCGAATGTAACTGGCTAGCGAACTTGGTCGAGTTCGATATGGATGTGCTGTATGCGGATCCCGAGCCATATCTCTTCCAGAACGCCAACTGGCTGCCAATTCAGTCGTACTACGAGGCTTTCCTCGCAAAAGATGTCGATGCGGCGACACGGATCAGCGAAAGCCTCCGGCCGATCCGTGCACTTTACGACCGCATGATCATGCAGCCCCTGCGTGCCGGCCAATCCCCGGTTCCGGCCCTGAAGGCCTGGTGTGACTATCTCGGCCTAGCTGCCGGCCCACCGCGACTACCGCTGGTGCCACTCGAACCCGATGCGCGGAACGAACTTTTCTCCGCACTTTCCGCCCTGCGGCCAGACGCAGCGCCCTGATACCTAAAGCATCATAGCGGGGGAACGAACAATGATGGATATCCTGATGTTTAGCCTGACACGGGGAGCCGTATATGCGCTCGTTGCCGTGGGCTTTGTCCTTATTTTTTCGGTTGGCGGAATCCTCAATCTAGCCCACGGTACATTCTTCATGCTGGGCGCGTACTTCACCTATATCTACTATGCCGAAGTGATCGGCCAACCCAACCTCATGGCGCTACTTCTCTCCATGGTTCTGGCGATCGTTACGGTCGCGCTCTTCGCCGTACTTATCTACCGGTACCTATACCAGAGGCGCATCGAATCGATCTCCTACGTGATGGTCATCTCTTTAGCCATTGCGCTGCTTGTTTCAGAGGTCATGTCCTTGTTGTATGGCGTAACCGGAACATCCGTGCCGCCAATTATTCGTGGAAGTCAGATCGTGCTGGGCACGCGTGTTCTGAACCAGGAATTGCTGATTCTGCCGATCTGCGCCTTTGTGCTTGTGGGACTTTTGGTTTTTCTGCACTACACCAAAATTGGAAAAGCCATTACTGCTGTCGCGCAAAATCAGGAAGGAGCGAGGTTGGTTGGAATCAACTCGGCATACATATTGGGATTAACCATCTTCATTTCTGCCGCGCTGGCTGCCCTAGCCGGGACTCTCGTCTCTTCCCTGTACACCGTGGTGCCGGATATGTGGGTGTTCTGGCTCATCAAGGCCTTCGCGATTGCCATCGTCGGCGGCCTCGGAAGTATCTATGGCGCCATCATTGCCGCATTTCTCTTAAGCTTTGCGGAAGTAGTCACTTTTACGTTGACTAGCGAACAATACGCCGACCTCGTCGCATTGGGAATAATTGTCGCCATCCTCGTGTTCAAGCCGTCTGGCTTGATGGGAACAAGGCGCATATAGCTCTGCCTGGAGGAATCATGCTTACGAAGCTCCGGAGTTCAGCAATGCACATGGTCCACACAGTCACGGGCTTATCACCGCTCGTATATCTGTTCGCAGTCGGATCATTCATGCTCCCGTTCGTTACATCGGATTTCTACCTGATGGAGCTGGTGGTCATCGCGATATTATTCGCACTATTCGCCGCAAGCTGGGACATATTGTGCGGTTACACGGACCAACCTAGCTTTGGCCATGCACTCTTTATCGGCGGCGCTGGTTATATCGCTGCGATACTCAACCGTAACTTCGATTTTTCACCCTGGGTTACGGTGCCTCTGTCAGCTTCAATTGTTGCCGTCCTTGGCGCTTTCATTGGCGTACTGACGCTTCGCCTTCGTGGACCATATTTCGCATTGGCTACTATTGCTTTTTCTGCCGCTTTCTATCGGTTAATCTACATCCAGCGACCGACTACTGGTGGCGACGAAGGATTGACTGGGGTAGATCCTTTCACGTTCTCGGTGGAAGGCGACCTCCAGATTACAGTCTCCGTGTTTCTTGTTTCCGTGATCCTGCTAAGTGCATTTGCGCGCTCACATTATGGTCTGATTCTACGGACTACGCGGCATAACGAGGAGGCGGCCCAAGCTTCCGGAATCAATACTGCGTACTACAAGATCGTCGGCTTTGCCGTAAGTGCGTTTTTCGCCGGTATCGCCGGCGCACTGTATACCCACACTCACATGCAAATCACGCCGGGCATGGCGGCAGGCGGCCTGTCCGTACTGGTGGTCCTGATGGCGACCATTGGTGGCGCCGGTACGCTAGTTGGGCCGATTCTGATTGCCGCGCTTCTCGCCTATTTCAACCAGTGGCTCCGAATTGTCGAAGAGTACCGGATGGTCCTGTTTATGGGGACGCTGGTCGCTCTGATTTATCTCTATCCAAAGGGCCTGGCTAATGCGCCGTGGTTAAAACGTGCACCCTCGATTCGGCGACTGTTGCTCGGGAGAGACTAATGGCACGCGCGATACTGAATGTACAGAACCTGCACAAGTCGTTTGGTGGGTTAATAGCTATCGACGACTGCTCGTTCGAGGTCGAGTCAGGGACCATATTTGGCATCATCGGTCCAAACGGGGCTGGCAAGACGACATTGTTCAATATGCTTACTGGGTTTCTCTCGGCCAACTCCGGAACAATCACCTTCGATGGTCGCGAGGTAAACCGGCTCAAGCCTCACCAAGTAGTAGAGCTAGGAATTGCCCGCACCTTCCAAGTGATGAAGCCGTATTACGAGATGACAGTCTGGGAGACGTTGCAAGTATCCAGGCAATGCAAGCGCGTCCGATCCCGCTACAGTGATGCCGCCATTATCAACAGGATGAACATGGACCTACTCGCACGACTAGGTCTTGAAGATAAGGCGGACATGCTCGTGGACGAGCTGACCCAGGGTGACTTGCGGCTTGTCGACATTGGCCGCGCTCTTGCAACCGAACCCCAGGCGCTTTTCCTCGACGAACCATTCTCCGGCTTGGGCGGTGAGGCATCTGACCGGCTTTCGGCGCTACTCACCTCCCTTCGCGACGATGGTGTCACGATCGTCATTATCGAGCACCGCCTGCGGGAACTGATGAGACTCGTATCCACGGTGATGGCAATCAATTTCGGCGCAGTTCTGGCCAAAGGTACGCCCGAAGAAATCGTCAAGAACCCGGATGTCATTGAGGCATATCTCGGTCGGAGCGGAGGGTCTCTGAGTGCTACTGCAAGTTAACAATCTCGACAGCTATTATGAACGCGTACAGGCTCTGCACGAGGTCTCACTTGAGATCAACGAAGGGGAACTGGTCGCGCTAATTGGGCCAAACGGCGCCGGTAAAACCACACTCCTGAGATCAATCTCCCGACTCGTTCGATCAACTGGCGAGATCTGGTTCGACGGCCAGGATCTTACAAAGCTGTCCGCTCACGACGTCAGCGCAATCGGAATCGGCCACAGTCCCGAAGGGCGCCTTTTGTTTCCCGACATGCCAGTCGAGGATAACCTCAAACTCGGCGCTTTCAGGCGTCGCGACCACCCTCAGATCTCGAAGGACCTCAAGCGCGTATACGACCTGTTCCCAGTTCTCCAGGAAAGAAAGTCCCAGATGGCGCGAACCATGAGCGGAGGCGAGCAACAAATGCTTGCCATTGGGCGTGCGCTGATGACACGCCCCCGCCTGCTAATACTCGACGAACCTTCATTCGGGATTGCACCGATTATCGTCGACCGAATCTTCTCTGCAATCAAAGAGCTCAATCGAGACGGACTCACTACGTTCTTCTCAGAGCAAAACGTGCGCGTGGCGTTGGAGAATTCGGAACGAACTTACGTACTCGAGTATGGCCGCATCGTGATGGCAGATGTCAGTGACACGTTGCGGGATGACCCGCGCATTGCGAAGAGCTACCTGGGGATGTAGTTCTTAGCGACCCGTAAGGTGCCTCCTGCCCCCGTTTTTTCGGGGCCGATCGCGCTGCGCCCTGAGTACCATTCCCGAGAAATAGACAAGGAGTACTTGGAGCCCAGCATTTCTGGGTACGTACTCGATGGGCGGCTGCTTAGAACCGAAAGCCTCGACGGAAGCCGTGGCGGTTCAATGAATCCGATATTTACGCATTGGTTTGCTTATCGCCGCATCGGCTGTTCGTGCCCGCGCACCGGCCACAACAACCAGAGTAACGCCGCGGCCTGCAGCGCCGCCGTCAAGCCAAAGGCGATCTGATACCCCTGCGCATATCCCTCCCCGGCGGCCTCGTCGGGCAGTTCGATGATGATCCCCATTCCCCATTGCAGGCCGAAAGCTCCCAGAAACACCATCAGGTTGAGCGCAGTAACCACCCGCCCCATCAACTCCGGCTCGAACTGCCGGGACAGCGCTGCGTAAAAAAGTGCACCGGACGTGGAGGCAAACCCCATCACCAGCCAGATGGCCAGCAGTCCGTATCCCGGGTGCGAGGCTAGCAGGGCAAGCGTGACACAGAACAACACCAGCCCCACGCTGATCACCCGGAGCATGTCGACGCCTTGCCGGGCTAGACGGCTGGTCAGGTGCCCCCAGGCGGCGAACCCCACGGTGGTAGCAACGGCCAGCATCAGGAGGTAATGGGCTACCATTCCGCGGTCAAACCCCGCCACATCCCGTAACCAGGGGCCCGCCCAGAGCCCCTGAATGGCCATCAGACCTCCGGGGAAGAGCATTGCCGCCGGTGCGACTCGCCAGAAGCGCCTGCTGCGCAGGATAAAGACGAGCCCTGCGATCTGGTGCGCCAACGGCTCCACGGGGATACTTCTGCCGCGCTCCGGAACGGCAAGCCACAGGGCGGCAGCGGTAAGCAAGCAGCCTGCCGCCAGGCCGATGAAGAGCACGCGCCAGGTGGTTATGCCCAACATTGCCTCGACCGGCGCCGTTGCCGTGATCGCCCCCAGTCCACCGAAGGCCAGCAGGTAGCCATTGATCGCCGGCAACTGATCGCTTCTGTACCAGAGTGCAAACGCCTTCAGGCTCGCCATCAGGCAGGCGGAGACCCCGAGGCCGATGAGAGCCCGCCCCACCGTGAGACTCAGTAATCCCTGCCCCAGAGCAAACACCAGTGCGCCAGCCCCGGCGATCAGCAGCAATACGCTTTCGACGCGACGTGGGCCCAGCCGGTCCAGCAGGATGCCCAAGGGCAACTGGAAAAGCGCGAAGGCTAGCAGATAGCTGGCAGTGAGCAGTCCAAGCTCGCTCGCTCCCACCCCAACGTCCGTCTCAAGGTCGCCGGCGATCACGGCGTTGACGCTGCGGAATAGGTAGGACAGAAAATACCCCGCCGCAAACGGCAGGAAAATCTGGGCGAAGCGGTTCACGATCGCGCCGTCAGGAGTGGAGGCGTTGCTGGGCAAGACTGTTTCCTCGCCATGCGGGCCGGCGCAGGCGTCCGTCCGGAAGACGCCGCGCGACTGTGCTGGTTAGCCATAGGCATTGAACCATGCGAAGCCGTCACATTGTACCGGGCCGCGATCTGCCAGATTTTCGAGTCTCACCGCGCCCGCAACAGGAGATGCGGACGAAATCTCGGACTACATGGGAGATCGTTCATGTATTCATATGAAGATCGCCTCAGGGCAGTAAAGCTCTCCATTTAGTACGGAAGAATCTCCAGCGGTGGTGCCTCACCCACGTCGAAACACGGGGTTGCCGGAACGGTCTCCCCAAAGCCGAAGTACTCCGTCGAGCAAAAGCAAAGGGCCGTTGATCACTACTTTACTCATGGCCAACGATCTGTTGCCTAGCCGGCAACGGATCGTTGCAGTTTCGCTAATTTACCACTTCGCAAGCAGGCCTTACCGTTCTCTAGACGAAAACGACAAAGAGAATCGCGCACCAACTATGCCCATTCGGCTGAATTGCGATCATGAGCCTCCGTCCCTGCGCACTTTCCTTGCGGACCTGCCGGACAGCGATCTATTACGTATCGAAGGCTCCACTCCGGCCGACTACGTACCCACCGCTCTGGTACTCGAACTAGAGAAAAAACAACAAACACCTGTGGTCTGGTTTGATGCTGCTGATCCTTTCAACTCTCCGGTTGTGCTGAACCTCTTCGCCTCCCGGGATCGAATTGCTCGCATGGTGGGCGCTGAGCTTGGTGGATTCAACGAAGCCTGGGTTCAAGCGTCGAAGAGAGCCGAAAAACCCGTGATCGTCGAGTCTGGCCCCGTTCAGGAAAACGTGTTGGTTGGGAATGCCGTGGAATCCGGCGACTTACCAATCAGCCGACACTTCGAAGCGGACGCTGGGCGTTACGTCGGCTCGGGCATTCTGGTCTGCAAGGATCCGGATTCAGGCGTGCGCAACCTGAGCTACCAACGCCTTCAGCTCAAGGACTCAAGGCGATTTGGAGCGAGCCTGCATTCCCGTGGGCACATCTGGGAACACCTGAAGCGATCGGAGGAACTGGGACGCAACCTGGAGGTTGCTGTAGTCATTGGCGTGCACCCCGCGATTAATCTGGCAGCGGCCGCAAAAGTAGCCAAAGAAGTGGACGAACTTGACCTCGCCTGTGGCCTGCTTGGCCACAGTATCGAATTAGTCAGGTGCCAGACCATTGACTTGGAGGTTCCAGCCTATGCCGAGTATGTGCTGGAGGGGGAGCTTCTAGCTGATACCGCAGAGCCAGAAGGCCCGTTTGGGGAGTACACCGGCTACTCAACCTCTCGCTCGACCAAAAACGTTTTCGTTGTGAAAGCGATCACGCACCGGTCGAACCCTGTTTACCATGACATCGTACCCGGCTACTCATCCGAGCATTTGCTACTAAGCCGTAGCCCCCGCGAAGCGCACGTCTTCATGCGAATGAAGGAGATGCTTCCAGCAATCCACTCAATCAATTACCCCCGGTCTGGCACGCATTTCCATGCCTATGTCTCGATCAAGAAGACGGCAGAGGGCCAGGCGAATCATGCGTTAACCCTGTTGATGGGCCTTGACCCCTACGTGAAGTTTGCGGTGGCCGTTGATGACGACATAGACGTATTCGACGAGCAGGAGGTCCTTTGGGCACTAGCGACCCGCTTCCAGGCGGACACGGACCTTTTCGTAATCCCGAACGGCTTCTGCAATCAACTCGACCCATCCTCGCGCAACGGCACATCCGCGAAGTTGGGCCTGGACGCGACGGCACCACTGGCATGGGATGTGGAACGAGCAAAAGTGCCGGACGCCGCCATAGCGGCAGCAAAACAGTTACTGATCAGCATGAACCGTCAATGAAGGCAATTGGCAGATTATCCAATGTTAGGGAGGTCGGATTCATGAAAGCTCATTTCACGCTTCGGCAGTTAGTCACTGCGTCCCTTATGGCTCTCGTTGTTGCTGTTGGCCCATCCATAGCGGCTGCCGCTGATCTCAAATCCGTTTCGGTGCGACTGGACTGGCGGCCCGGTACCCAACATTCACCATTCTTCCATGGCCGTGCTCTGGGCTATTACGAAGAGGAAGGAATTGATCTGCGCATCATCACAGGATCTGGCTCTTCTGACGTCGTGACGCAGGTGGGGTCCAGGGCGGTGGAGTTCGGCCTCGCGGACGCCTTGGTGATATCCCAGGCAATCGACCGGGGAGTGCCCATCATCGCCATCGGCGGCTACTACCAGAGAACGCCGATCGTCGTCATGAGTCCACAAGAAAACCCGGTGCGCGAGCCAAGTGACCTCCTCAACCAGGTACGACTCGGACACAATCGAGGCAGTGCGACTGGACAGGGACTGACCGCGATGCTGGCAGCAAACAACATTGCCATGGAAGACCTCACTCTAATTCCGATCGGATTCGGAGTTGAACCACTGCTCGCCGGCCAGGTGGATGCGATGATGGGTTTCGCCCAGAACCAGCCGGTGGAGGCGGAATTAGCGGGGATGCCTATCCACAGCATGCCGATTTCGGATCACGGTGTGGAAAGTTACGGCCTCACGCTGGTAACAAACCCACAATGGATAGAGTCTGATCCAGATCTTGTCCAGGGTTTTGTGCGGGCGACGCTCCGCGGTCTGCGAGCCTCAATGGAAGATCCGGCCGCAGCGATTGCCAGCGTCATGGCCAATGTGGAAGAGCTTGACGAAGAGCTAGAGCGCAGAAAGCTCGAAATCACCCTCGATTATTGGCTAGGGGACGACGGCGAGGAGGAGTCGATAGGCCGACAGACTGACGAGCGTTGGGCCCGCACGATTGATGTGGCGCTGGAACTTGGACTCATCGATCGCCCCATCGATCCGGCCGTCATCTACACCCAGCAGTTCATTGGCGATTAGCGCGGTGTCCGGCATTTCTATCGGCACGCCCGCGGCTTCAGATAGCAGTGCGGCATCAGCGCCAGGGGGAGTCGAACGTGCTGCAGGGACGCAGCCCTGTATCAATGTACAGAACCTCGAACTCACGTTCTTCACTGGCAACGGGCAAACCACAGCCCTTCAAGACATCAACCTGAGCATAGGAGAGGGCGAGTTCGTCGCTCTCCTCGGGCCCACCGGTTGCGGCAAGAGCTCCATGCTGCGTGTGGTCTCTGATCTCCTTAAACCCACTGCAGGAACTGTGACGATCCGAGGAAAGCCTCCCTCAGTGGCGCGGCAAGCCAACGATTTCGGTTTTGTTTTCCAGGAACCAGCTTTGCTGCCCTGGAGAACTGCATTGGACAACGTACGTCTTCCCTTGGAGGTCGTCGGCTTTCCGGCGGATCAGCGACAGAGCCGGTGCGAAGAACTCCTGGAATCTGTGAACCTCCTCAAATTCAAGGACGCCTATCCGCACGAACTCTCTGGTGGCATGAAGCAGCGGATTGCCATCATCAGGGCTCTGAGCTGGCGACCATCCATTCTATTAATGGACGAGCCCTTCAGCGCACTGGATGAGATTACCAAGGGACAACTTCAGGAAGACCTGTTGGAGCTGTGGGAATCCGAGCGAAAAACCGTGCTGTTTGTTACTCACAATATCAGCGAAGCAGTGTATCTGGCTGATCGCGTTGTCGTGCTATCCAGTCATCCCGGACGAATCCGACGCATCCTTCCCGTTGAGCTTCCGAGGCCTCGGGCGGAGAACATCAGGGAGACGATGGAGTTCCTGCGCCATGTGCGCGAGGCGAGAGAGGAGCTCACAGTTTGACTGTTACCGACCCGTCCGCCGCCAAAGAGCGTTACTGGACCCGATTCCTTCCCCCAGTGCTGATTCTGGTGACGGTACTGGCTGGGTGGCAGACGGTAGTTCGACTACTCGATATTCCTCTTTGGTTGCTGCCTGCTCCGACCGACATCGTGCAACGTTTCTTCCAGACATCGAATCTCGCCTACCACACGGGAATCACGGTACTGGAAGCAGGATCGGGATTTCTCATTTCCGCTGTGCTGGCCATTTTTCTGGCATCGGCTATCGTCCATTCCAAGTTCCTGGAACGAGGGCTGCTGCCGTATATCATCATCTCTAACGCCATTCCTATCATCGCAATCATCCCGCTACTGACGATCTGGTTCGGATTCGGCATGGCGCCACGGGTCATGATCTGCATGATCATCACCTTCTTTCCGATTGTTACCAACACGACCCAAGGGTTGAAGTCTGCCGACCCGCGGGCACTGGAATTCATGCGCTCCATCAACGCGACCCGCCTTGAGATTCTCACGAAAGTACAGCTGCCAAGCGCACTGCCCTCAATCTTCGCGGGCTTCAAGATCGCGGCATCTTTGAGCCTTGTGGGAGCCGTGGTAGCGGAGTTCTACAGCTCGGACCGGGGGCTCGGCTTTCTCATCATTACCGCGGCGACCCAGTTACGGACCGATTTACTCTTTGTCGCTGTCGCGATTCTGGCGGCCCTGGGCGTTACCGCTTTCTTTTTCTTCGCCTGGCTCGAGAATCGGGCGCTGCGAGGTCAGCAAGCTGAGGCTACGAGATGAGCAGAGATTCATTGTGCATACGTGACGTGCTGATTGTTCCGGGAGGTGTGGGCGCACCCCTGCCGTACTACGGGTGGGTCGAAGTGCGGGACGGCAAGTTCGCAGACATGGGACAAGGTTCGCCCAAACGGGAATTTTCAGGAGAGGTGATTGAGGGAAACGGAGACGTCTTGCTACCGGGGCTAATGAACCTTCACGCGCACTCCCACTCCAGCCTGACGCGTGGCAGCGCAGAGGGCGCCAGCCTGGAGGACTGGCTGACGATGGTAGAGCGCGAACAGCAGATACTCACCGAAGAGGATGCGTATACCGGGGCCTTGGCAACGTACGCTGAAGCAGTGCTCTCTGGCACAACAACAATCCTCGACATGTGCCTGAAACCGCGCGCGGCAATTGCGGCGGCGCGGGATATCGGCATTCGCGCCATCATCGCGCCCTACGCTGCCGACACCAAACCGTTTTCACCACCTCTTGAGCTGACAGAGGAATTGCTTCAAGCCACGTCGAACCAGACAGATCCGGTCCAGGTCTGGGTTGGCGCGCACGATCTGGAGAGTTGCAGCGATGATCAGATTCAGGTCGCGGCCGCGCTTGCCAAGAAGTACTGCACTGGACTGCATATGCACTGTTCCGAGTCCCGGTTCTCTGTCGAGGCAACCCGAGGTCGCACGGGGCGAACCCCGATCCAACAACTCGGAGAGCTATGCGCGCTTACGGACCGCACCCTGCTCGCGCACTGCGTGTGGGCGGATGAAGCGGACCAGCGTCTACTTCGGGAAAATGGCACCCATGTGACCCACTGCCCCCATGCAAATCTCAAACTGGGATCAGGGTTTGCACCAGTGCCCGCGATGCTGGAGCAGGGGATCAATATCTGCCTGGGAACAGATGGCGCGAAAGCCAATAACCGGCTGGACATGTTCGACGTGATGAAATTCGCCTCCCTGTTGCACAAGGGCATTAAACAGGATCCCCGCGTAATGCCTGCCAATGTGGTCCTCGATATGGCAACACATGGCGCTGCCAAGGCGATACAGAATCCTTTCCTTGGTCGTATAGCCCCTGGCATGACGGCGGACTTCATTACCGTCCGCACGGACGGCTATCACCTCCTGCCCATGGTCCCGGATACCGTGGTAACCAACCTGGTTCATGCGGCACGCGGTTCAGACACCTCGCTTGTTTTCGTCAATGGCCGCATGGTCGCTCGAGACGGAGAACTTGTATCCAAGCAAGGTTGCGGCTTGATGGGACGCTATCGCCAAACAGGGCTCGATCTGCTCGACCGTACAGCGTAAATCACGTACCGAATTTCGGTTTCTCATGCCTCGTTTACCGAGCGTAGGGCCTGCCCAATGCGAGTCGCCAGAACCGGAAACGGCAGGCGGTGCTGCACAAGCAAGGTCAAGCGCTGCACGGACAACCGTCGATCATGAAGACGGACGAACGCCAGCTTTCCGCTCTCCATCTCGTCGGAGAGGCCGAGCCTGGTCTTCAGCGCAACGCCTAAACTGCAACTCGCAAGCAAACTCATGGCCGCGATGCTGTTCGTGACCAGATGAACTTTCAGTGGCCACTCACCATCGACCTCACTCACCGCTTTATGCAGCATCAGAGACCGATCCGGCAGGAAAATGGGGTAGTCCACCAGATCTCGAATCCGCAAGCGGTCCGCCGACGCCAAAGGATGATTGGCAGCCATGACGGCGCCCAGGTTCAGATGCGCCGTCTCATAGACATATTGCTCGCTCTGGGCAGGCACATTGAACGCCACGCCAATGTCTGCCTCACCCTGCTCTATCATCTCCAGCACCTGACTATTCCCGGCCACATGCAAGGAAACCTTTACGTGAGGGTGGTCGCGCCAGAAACTGTCCATCGCCGGAACCAGCAGTGCTCTGGCCGCGCTCTCAACGATGACGATGCGAACATGACCAGACTGTTGTCCCGCCAGGTCACGGATCTCTCTCTGGGCAGATTGCAATTCTCGCGTTGTTCGACGGACATGAAAGAGCAGCAACTCCCCGGCACTGGTAAGAGCGAGCCCGTGGGCTAGGCGCTCGAACAACGGCACACCAAGTTGACTCTCGAGACGAGTAATTTGCCGACTTATCGCCGATGCAGACACATGTAATACCTGCGATGCGCCGCGAATAGATCCGGATTCCGCCGCAACCTGGAAGTAGGCCAGGGCAGTGGAGTCCATTTGCTCGCTACGGCGTTGCCCAGCACGGCGGTCCAACGTCTGTATATTCATCGAAACCTTGCTTCCCGCTGAGACCTGCGCATGCGAATCTTCTGATGAGATTTTCGCATCGACCAACAGTGAGCCAATGCCAAAGCACGTATCGGGCCAGATGCATCACTGTGGGGGACTGCCGCCCAGAATGTCTTCTAGTATAGGTTCGCGTTGGCGGTGCTGGAGCACACAGAGGCGCATTTGGCAGCGTTGCGGTAAACCACGTCCTGATGCGATGACCTGGATTCGAGCTCCGGCAAGACATATGCAACTGCATGCGCACCATTAGCGGGCACGCCAAGCAAGCGTGCACCAATACTGGCAGCGGCTGGGCCTATGTCTCGATTCGCTATACGGAAAGTTTGGCTGAAGCTGGCCTGGAGCCATCTGTCGGCAACCGAGGCGACAGCGACGTCAACGCGTTGGCAGAGACCATCAAAGGCTGATGGAACCCCCGGGGTATATTCCCCTTGCAGAAGCTGAGGCAAACCATTTAAGGCAGATCTCCAGTCAGGCCGCCATCGCAGCCTGACTAAACCAACGAGCCTCCGCGAAAAGCGGGGCGGTTCAGACTCCAGAAGGAGTCCTTCACTAGCATCGACTGGCCGCTCTGGAGTCGCACCACCGGTTACCAGCACGTTACTGATCGGCCATCTTCAGATCTTCACCCACATCCAGCGCACGTAGGCTTGCGGCTGCACTTGGCCCATGTGGCGTTGACTGGTCTGACGAACCACCAAATGGTGGATTCAGCGAGTGGACAAGAAAGCCCGCCCGGGCTGCGGAACGCGGTCTGTTACCCCAAGTCGGAGGGTGTCCCAAGGCAGCACGCACCATCCCCCCCTGCGTGCGTCGATGCCTGCGGCTTCGGTCCGGTCGCATGGCCAGTACCACTCCTTTTCGAGTGAACTGGCCAAGAAGGCACGAAACCTCTAGGCGCAAAAGCTCTAGCTAAACAATGTTCTCAACTAGTTCGCAAACTAGCGGAGATTGTACGAAACCATTCCAATTGTCCGCGTTTGAATTCGAAGAAGACAAAGACACTTATCCTGGGCCGCTCACTTACTCCACCGTCACCGACTTCGCCAGATTTCGGGGCTTATCCACGTCGGTGCCCTTCAGCAGGGCTACATGGTAGGCGAGCAGTTGCAGAGGCACCGTATACACCACGGCTGCCAACGCGTCATCCACGGCGGGAACACTCACGAGGCGCAGCCCCGGGCTGTCTTCGAAGGTGGTGCGTTCGTCGGCGAAGACAAATAACTGACCACCCCGGGCCTGCACTTCCTGCAGGTTCGACTTGAGCTTTTCCATGAGTTCGTCATTGGGGGCAACGGCGACCACGGGCATCTCGGCATCTACCAGGGCCAGGGGGCCGTGTTTGAGTTCGCCAGCCGGGTATGCCTCGGCATGGATGTATGAGATTTCCTTCAGCTTCAGCGCGCCTTCCATCGCCACCGGGTAGAGCGGCCCACGGCCCAGAAACAGGCTGTGGTGCTTGTCGGCGAACGCTTCGGACAGTTTCGCGATGTCCGCATCCATCTGCAGAACGCGGTCGATCAGCGCCGGCAGGGCGTGCAAGCCCTCCACTAGCCGGGCTTCGGTATCCGCAGTCATGGCGTGCCGGCGCCCCAGGGCAATGACCAGCAGGAGCAATGCGGCCAACTGGGTTGTGAAGGCCTTGGTGGAGGCAACACCGATCTCGGGGCCGGCACGCGTCATCAGCACCAGGTCGGATTCCCGCACCAGCGAACTCTCCGCTACGTTGCAAATGGCGAGCGTGGCTAGGTGCTTCGCCTGGGACTTCACTTCACGCAGTGCGGCGAGGCTGTCGGCCGTCTCGCCGGACTGGGAGATGGTCACGAACAGGGTGCCGGGGCTCACCACATGGGGCCGATAGCGATACTCGCTGGCCACTTCCACGTCGCAGGGTAGCCCTGCCAGGCTTTCGAACCAGTAACGGGCAATCATGCCCGCATGATTGCTGGTACCGCAGGCAACGATCTGGATTCGCTGGACCTGGTCGAACACGGCACCAGCGTCCGGCCCGAAGACTTCCGGCAACACCCGATCACGGGAAAGCCGCCCTTCCAGGGTTTCTGCCAGAACCCGCGGCTGCTCGTAGATCTCCTTCAGCATGTAGTGGCGATAGCTGCCCTTGTCCGCCGCTGTCGCCGAGAGTTGTGAACGCTTCACCGGGCGCTCGACCACCTTGCCCCTGGCGTCATGGATGATCACGGCATCGCGGGTAATGAGCGCGATGTCGCCTTCTTCCAGAAAAATGAACTCCTGGGTCACCGGCAACAGGGCAGAGACGTCCGAGGCAATGAAGTGCTCGCCGATACCCACGCCGATCACCAGGGGCGATCCCCGGCGGGCGGCGATCAGTCGGTCGGGCTCGGCGCTGCAGATGACGCCGAAGGCATAGGCGCCCTCGAGTTCGGTGAGACTGGTTCGCACCGCCTCGAAAAGTTCACCGCCCTGACCCATGTTGTGGTGGATGAGATTGACCACCACTTCGGTGTCGGTCTCGGAACTGAAGCTGTAGCCGTCGGCCTGCAAGCGGGACCGGAGTGCGGCGTAGTTTTCGATGATCCCGTTATGCACGATGGCGACGGCGTCGCGGGCCACATGTGGGTGGGCGTTGTTGTCTGTCGGCTTGCCGTGGGTTGCCCATCGGGTGTGGGCGATACCCAACCGCCCGGTGAGGGGGGTTTCCTCCAGGGCGCTCTCCAGCCGCTCCACCTTTCCCGCAGCACGCTGGCGCCGAATCACGCACTCCTGGTCGAGTATGGCCATGCCGGCAGAGTCGTAACCACGGTATTCCAGTCGGCGCAGGCCTTCCAACAGGATACGGGACACATCGCGCTCGGCGACGGCGCCAACGATACCGCACATACAAGTTCTCCCAGTTCGGTTACGGATCAGCGGTGTCGGATGCGTTCTTCAGTCCAGGCCCGAACGGTGCGGGACCATCAGCACTGAGCAGTTGGCGTATCGCACCACGTTCTGAATGGTACTGCCTAGCAGCAATTCCCTGATCGGGCTGTGGCCCCGCTTGCCCATGATGATCATGGAGCTGCCTTCGTCCTCGGCAATACGGCGAATTTCGGAAGAGGCGGTGCCTTCCACGATGCGAACCACCGGTGGTTGCTGCATATTGGGCAAGCGGTCAACCAGAGCCTGCATGGTGGATTGGGCACGCTCCCGGGCACCTTCTTCGCCAAAGGCGTCCACCTCATCATCTTCCATCACATGCACCAGCACCAGCCGACGGGCCTGGCCGGCGAGGTCCACGGCCATCTGCTCGGCGTCCGCAGCCGTACCCGAGAAATCCGTCGCCAGCAGAAGATGATCGAAACCCCTGCCGCGGACCTGCCGCGACTCGCCCTCGATGGGTTCGATCAGGGTGGGGACCGAGGTCTTGCGAATCAGTTGCAGTATGGTGGAGCCGCGCATGAATTCGCGGAAATACTGTTCCCCCCGGGAGCCCACGAGGATCAGGGATGCGCCGCGGAGCCGCGCCAGGTGTGCGAACTCGTGGGCCGGTTGCCCGGTTCGCACCTCAAGATTCACCTTGAAGCCCGCTTCCTCGAGCACGGTACGCTGTTCTTCCAGGCGTCGATGTGTCTCCTCGCGATGTTCCGCCGACTGCTCCTCGACGTGGTGGGAGCGGAGCACATCCACCAGCGTGAGTTCCCGGGCGCCTCGTGCGCGCAATTCCTCAAGACTGGCCAGCAGGGGCGAGGAGGCAGAGGCGAAGTGGGCTGCGACAACGACATGCTCGAACATGGGAGAACTCCTGTTCCAACCGCGGGAGATACCGAGCGACTCCATCAGTTCGCTCTAATAAAAGCATCGACGGCGATGGTCCCCCCGTCAACGGTGTCAGTCGCGTTTTTTGGTGTCTCGTCGTTGCGGCCAACCCTCGATATTGGCCTGCTCGGTCCGGCTGATGACCAGACAATGGTCGGGCGCATCACGGGTTACCGTGGTTCCAGCGGCCACCACGCAGCCTGCACCAACGGTGACCGGCGCCACGAGTTGAGTATCCGAGCCGATGAAGCTCCCGTCGCCGATGCGGGTTTCGTGCTTGTTGGTTCCGTCGTAATTGCAGGTAATCGTGCCAGCGCCAACATTCACGCCGGCGCCAAGCACGGCATCGCCGACATAGCTCAGGTGGTTCACCTTGGTGCCCGGGCCAAGGCTCGCCTTTTTCAGCTCGACGAAATTACCGGCCTTCGCTCCCTGTTCCAGAACCGTACCAGGTCGCAAGCGGGCAAACGGGCCGATGTGGGCATCCGCGGCCACGGTGGCTCCATCAATCAGGCTGTAGGGCTCCACGTGGACGTTTTCACCCAGGCGACAATCACGTAAGACCGCGCCGGCGCCGATGACGCTGCCGGCGCCGATCTCCACATTTCCTTCAAAGATGCAGTTGATGTCGATGGTAACATCCGTGGCACAGTGCAGCTTGCCGCGGACGTCGAGACGGGCCGGATCGACAATAGTCACCCCGTTGCGCATGAGGGATTCGGCAATACGTTGCTGCAAGGCGCGCTCACAGGTGGCCAGTTGAACCCGGTTGTTGACGCCAGCCACCTCCAGCGCATCCGAAGCACGCACGGCGTTGACCGTGCCGCCGTCGCCAGCCCGCAGGGCGACCACGTCGGTAAGGTAGTACTCACCCTGGGCATTGTCGTTGGTGCAACGGGCAAGCAGGGTGTGGAGCAAGGCAGCCGGAGCGGCCATCATGCCGGTATTGGTCTCGGTGATTCGGCGCTGCTCAAGGGTGGCGTCCTTTTCCTCGACGATGCCGACGACCGCGCCTTCTGGGCCGCGTTGAATGCGCCCATAACCGGTGGGGTCGACCAGTTCCACGGTGAGTACGGCGACCGTTTCCGTCGCCGCCTCGCAGAGGGGCTGCAAGGTGGCTTCGCGCACCAGGGGAACGTCGCCGTAGAGCACCAGAACCATGGCATCGTCGGGGATACCGGGCAGCGCTTGCCGGACGGCATGGCCGGTGCCGAGCTGTTGTTCCTGGGCCACCCAGTGCAGATCGTCGTCGCGAATCACCTGCTGCAGGGTCGCACCGCCATGGCCATGGACCAGGTGAATCGCCTGGGGCGCGAGATTGCGGGCCGTGTCGATGACATGGGCAAGCATGGGCCGGCCGGCGACGGGGTGTAGCACCTTCGGCAGGGCCGAGCGCATGCGGGTGCCCTGACCGGCAGCAAGGATTACGACGTGCAATGGCGGTTTTGCGGCCATGTTCCAGGTCTCCAAAAGAAAACCGCCGCGTCGCTGAAGCGAGGCGGCGGTTCAGTATCACATACCCGAGGGGCGCAAGACGAAAAGGCTACTTCTTGCCCCGCTTCTTGCGCAGGCTCTGGATGGCCCGCAGCTGCGCCGCGGCTGCAGCCAACTCGGTCTGCGCCCTGGCGTAGTCCATTTCGCCGGTGCGGTTACGGATCGCCTCTTCGGCCCGTTTCTTGGCCTCTTCGGCGGCGGCCTCGTCGAGATCCTTGGCCCGCGCAGCGGTGTCGGCCAGGATGGTGACGACCTTGGGCTGCACTTCGATCATCCCGCCGGAGACATAAAAATACTGCTCTTCGTCGCCGGACAGCCGGACTCGCACTTCACCGGGCTGCAGCCGGGCAAGCAACGGGGCATGACGCGGCATGATACCGAGCTCACCCTCCGTGGCGCGGGCGACCACGAATTCCACCTCGCCGGAGAAGATCTCCTCTTCGGCGCTGACGACGTCCAGGTGCATGGTGCTGGCCATGTGGCTACCTTTCGGTTAGAGGTTCTTCGCCTTCTCGACGGCTTCCTCGATGGTGCCGACCATGTAGAAGGCCTGTTCAGGCAGATCATCGTATTCACCGGCCACGATGCCCTTGAAGCCACGAATCGTGTCTTTCAGGGAGACGTACTTGCCGGGAGCGCCAGTGAACACTTCCGCCACGAAGAAGGGCTGGGACAGGAAGCGCTGGATCTTCCGCGCCCGGGAGACGGTGAGCTTGTCCTCTTCGGACAGCTCGTCCATGCCCAGAATCGCGATGATGTCCTTCAATTCCTTATAGCGCTGCAGCGTGCCCTGAACCGAGCGCGCCACGTCGTAGTGCTCATCACCAATCACCAACGGGTCGAGCTGACGGCTGGTGGAATCCAGCGGGTCCACAGCCGGATAGATACCCAGGGACGCGATGTCACGGGACAACACCACGGTGGCGTCCAGGTGGGCGAAGGTGGTGGCCGGGGACGGGTCAGTCAGGTCATCCGCAGGCACGTACACGGCCTGGATTGAGGTGATTGAACCCGTCTTGGTGGAGGTGATGCGCTCCTGCAGCA
This sequence comes from Natronocella acetinitrilica, assembly GCF_024170285.1. Taxonomy (NCBI): domain Bacteria; kingdom Pseudomonadati; phylum Pseudomonadota; class Gammaproteobacteria; order Chromatiales; family Ectothiorhodospiraceae; genus Natronocella; species Natronocella acetinitrilica. The sequence continues at coordinate 502,984 of NZ_JALJXV010000001.1, read as the reverse complement.
CACCCATTTCCTCGGCCAGGGTCGGCTGGTAGCCCACCGCGGAGGGCATACGGCCGAGCAGCGCCGACACCTCGGTGCCCGCCAGGGTGTAACGGTAAATGTTGTCGACGAACAGCAGCACGTCGCGGCCTTCGTCACGGAAGTACTCGGCCATGGTCAGGCCGGTCAGTGCGACACGCAGACGGTTGCCAGGAGGCTCGTTCATCTGGCCGTAAACCAGAGCCACCTTGTCGAGCACGTTGGAGTCTTTCATCTCGTGATAGAAGTCGTTCCCTTCACGAGTACGCTCGCCAACACCGGCGAACACGGAGAACCCACTGTGCTCGATGGCGATGTTACGGATGAGCTCCATCATGTTGACGGTCTTGCCCACACCGGCGCCACCGAAGAGGCCGACCTTGCCGCCCTTGGCGAAGGGGCACATGAGGTCAATAACCTTGATGCCGGTTTCGAGCAGCTCCTGGCTGGCGGCCTGTTCGTCGAACTTCGGCGCCGAGCGGTGGATACCCCAGCTTTCCTCGTTGCCGATTTCGCCGGCCTCATCGATGGGGTTACCGAGCACATCCATGATCCGGCCCAGGGTCTTCTGACCCACCGGCACGGAAATGGCCTTGCCGGTGCTCACCACGGAGATACCCCGCTTCAGACCGTCTGTGGTCCCCATCGCGATGCAGCGTACGACGCCGTCACCAATCTGCTGCTGCACTTCCAGCACCAGACCGCCTTCGTCGACGTTCAGAGCATCGTAGACCCTAGGCACGGAATCGCGGGGAAACTCCACGTCGACGACCGCACCGATGATCTGGACAATCTTTCCCGAGCTCATACCCCAGTTCCTCTAGATTCGATTCTTGAAAACGGCGTCAGCCCCGTGGGCTGCGGTACCGGTCTAGACTGCTGCCGCCCCGGAGACGATTTCACTCAACTCAGTGGTGATCGCCGCCTGACGCGCCTTGTTGTAGACCAGCTGCAATTCGTCGATCAGTGACTCAGCGTTATCGGAGGCGCTCTTCATGGCAACCATGCGCGCCGCCTGTTCACTGGCAATGTTGTCTACCACGGCCTGATAGACCAGGGATTCCACGTATCGCTCGAGCAGGTGATCAAGCACTTCCACGGCGTCGGGCTCGTAGATGTAGTCCCAGCCGTACTGCTGCTCTTCCTCGTCGTCCGCCTCGACCGGCTGCAACGGCAGCAGTGTCTCGAGCCGGGGTTCCTGGGTCATGGTGTTGATGAAGCGGTTATACACCAGGACGATCTGGTCAAGCTCACCTTCCCGATAGGCGTCCAGCATGACCTTGATGGAGCCCAGCAGATCGGCGATACGCGGCGTATCGCCAAGGTGCGTCACATTGGCAACCAGGTTCGCGTTGAGCCGCGAGAAGAACTGCAGCCCCTTGTTACCGATGGCGCAGACATCGACGTCCAGCCCTTTCTGCTGACAGGTCGCGAGTTGCGGCAATAGCTTGCGAAACAGATTGGCGTTCAGGCCACCACAGAGCCCGCGATCGGACGTGACGACGATGAATCCCACGCGCTTGACTTCGCGCTCCACGAGAAACGGATGGCGGTATTCCGGGTCGGCTTTCGCCAGATGCGCAATCACGTTGCGAATCTTGTCGGAATACGGACGAGCACGCTGCATGCGCTGTTGCGCTGAACGCATCTTGCTCGCCGCCACCATTTCCATGGCACTGGTGATCTTCTGCGTACTCTGGACGCTCTTGATCTGCGTGCGAATCTCTTTTGCGCCGGCCATGCGTCTGCCCCTATCCGGTTACCAGGTGCCCTGCGACTTGAACTCCTCGACAGCCTTCTTGAAGCCTTTCTCGATGGCGTCATCGAAGTTGCCGGTATCGTTCACCTTCTTGGCAAGCTCGGCGTGATTGCCGTTCAGGTGCGCGTGCAGTCCGTCCTCGAACGGGCCCACCTGCTTCATCTCCAGGTCGTCCAGGTAGCCTTCGTTGGCGGCATACAGCGAGATTGCGATCTCGGCGATGGACAGCGGCGAGTACTGGCGCTGCTTCATCAGCTCGGTCACGCGCTGACCCCGCTCAAGCTGCTTACGGGTGGCTTCGTCCAGATCCGATGCAAACTGCGCGAAGGCCGCCAGCTCCCGATACTGAGCCAGCGCCAGACGGATACCACCACCGAGCTTCTTGATGATCTTGGTCTGGGCCGCACCACCGACTCGGGACACCGAAATACCGGCGTTGATGGCCGGGCGGATACCGGAGTTGAAGAGGTCCGTTTCCAGGAAGATCTGACCGTCGGTGATGGAGATCACGTTGGTTGGTACGAATGCCGACACGTCACCGGCCTGAGTCTCGATGATCGGCAGTGCGGTGAGAGAACCCGTCTTGCCCTTCACCTCGCCGTTAGTGATCTTCTCGACGTACTCGGCATTGATCCGCGCGGCCCGCTCCAGCAACCGGGAGTGCAGGTAGAAGACGTCACCGGGGTAGGCTTCGCGGCCGGGCGGACGGCGCAGCAACAGGGAAACCTGCCGATAGGCCACCGCCTGCTTGGAGAGGTCATCATAGACGATCAGGGCATCTTCGCCGCGATCGCGGAAGTACTCACCCATGGTGCACCCGGCATAGGGCGCGATGAACTGCATGGCCGCCGACTCGGAGGCGGCTGCAGCCACGACGATGGTGTGCTCGAGAGCGCCATGCTCCTCGAGCTTGCGCACCACGTTGGCGATGGAGGAAGCCTTCTGGCCCACCGCGACGTAGACGCACTTGATGCCACTACCCTTCTGGTTGATGATCGCGTCAATCGCGACAGCGGTCTTGCCAGTCTGGCGGTCACCGATGATCAACTCGCGCTGGCCGCGGCCAATGGGCACCATGGCGTCGATGGCCTTGAGACCGGTCTGCACCGGCTGGTCCACCGACTGCCGTGCGATAACGCCCGGCGCAACCTTCTCCACCGGAGCGGTGGTCTTGGTGTCGATTGGGCCCTTGCCGTCGATGGGGTTGCCCAGGGCATCAACCACGCGACCCAGCAGGGCCTCGCCCGTGGGCACTTCCAGAATGCGGCCGGTGCATTTGACCGAGGCACCTTCGGTAATGTGCCGGTAGTCACCGAGAATAACCGCACCCACGGAATCCCGTTCCAGGTTCAATGCCATGCCGAACGTGTTGTCGGGGAACTCGAGCATCTCCCCCTGCATGACATCGGCGAGGCCGGCAATGCGGACGATACCGTCCTGCACCGATACGGCGGTGCCTTCATTACGGGCCTCGGACGCGCCCTCGAAATTTTCGAGGCGCTGCTTGATGAGATCACTGATTTCCGACGCTTTGAGTTGCATTGGAGTCGTCCCCTTAGCGGCTCAGCTGCGTGGCCATGCGCTGCAAGCGCCCACGCACCGAACCATCGATAACCAAATCCCCTGCACGAATGATGGCGCCACCGAGCAGTCGCTCGTCCACCGCCGTCTCCAGGGAGACTTTGCGTTGCAAGCGGTTGCCCAGGGCTTTGGCCAGCTCATCCCGCACCTTGTCTTCCACCGGCAGCGCCGACGTCAGCAGAGCCTGGAGCGTCCCTTCCTCGGCGGCACGAAGCTCTTCGAACTGCTTCACCAGAGCCGGCAGCGCCATCAGCCGGCGGTTCTCGGCGAGTAGTCGAATCAGGTTCCGCCCCGCTTCGCTAAGCCGGTCGCCGCAGAGGTCTGAAAACAGGCCTACCAGTTCGTCCGCCGACGGACGCGGGCTGGAGAGCACGGGTTGCATGCGCTCATCGGCCGCAATCAGCCCGAGCAACTGCAGCGTCTCGGACCAGGGGCCGAGCTGCTTGTGCTCCTTGGCATGCTTGAAGACTGCCTGCGCGTACGGCCGGGCGATGGTGGTCAATTCAGCCATCGTGTCCGCCTCAGAGTTGCTTGGCCAGATCGGTCAGCAGGTCATTGTGCGACTTGGCGTCCACCTCGCGCTCCAGCACACGGGAAGCCCCGGTGATGGCGAGTGTGACCACCTGTTCGCGCAGTTCGCGCTTGACCTTGTTGAGCTCCTGCTCGATTTGCGCCTGGGCCTGAGCCAGCTGGCGCTCGCCTTCCTTGCGGGCAGTCTCGCGAGCTTCTTCAACCAGTTCGTTGGCACGCTTGTTGGCCTGATCGAGCATTTCATTGGCCTTGGCGCGGGCCTCTTTCAACAGCTCAGCCTTTTGGGCTTCCGCGTCTTCGAGGTCCTTGCGGCCGCGCTCCGCGGCGGCAAGCCCGTCACTGATCTTCTGCTGCCGTTCCTGCATGGCCTGCGTAAGCACTGGCCATACGAACTTCATGGTGAACCAGACGAAGATGCCGAAGGCAATCATCTGGCCTAAGAGCGTGGCATTGATACCCATGCCATCCCCTCCGATGCCGAAACCTGGAATTTACCGGCGAGGCCGGACCTCAGGCGCCAGCCGCCGCCTGCACCGGACCCAGGAACGGGTTGGCGAAGGTGAAGATCAGGGCCACGGCAACGCCGATCATGGTCACGGCGTCGAGGAGACCGGCGATCAGGAACATGCGGCCTTGCAGCATGGGGGCCAATTCAGGCTGACGAGCCACGCTCTCGAGAAACTTGCCGCCCATCAGGCCGAAGCCGAGCGCGGTACCGAACGCGCCACCGGCGAAAATGATGGCCACCGCGATGGCGGTCAACCCCTGGACGTTGGCTACCAGGCTTGCGAGTTCCATGTTCTACCTCCGAGTCGAGTCAGGACGTTAAGTTGATGATGCGATTAATGGTGTTCCGCGGCCATGTTCAGATACACGATGGTGAGCATCATGAAAATGAACGCCTGCAGCGGGATAACAAGAATGTGGTAGATCGCCCACGCGGCGGCGAGCACGATCTGGCCGAACAGTAGCGAAAGACCTCCGACGCTGGTGAGCATATCCACCCACGCCGTGCCGAAACCGAGAGTCAGTGTGGCAATGAGTATGAAGATCAGCTCGGCCGCGTAGAGGTTGCCGAATAGTCGCAGCGACAGCGAGATGGGCTTGGCCAGCAGCTCGACGAAGTTCAGCACCAGGTTGAACGGGGCCATCCACGGACCGAACGGATGGGTCAGCAGCTCCTTGGCAAAGCCGCCAGCACCCTTGTACTTGAAGCTGAATACGATAATGAGCCCGAGCACCGCCAGCGACAGCCCAAAGGTCACGTTCATGTTCGCGGTGGGCAGGATCTTGAAGTAGTCCCAGCCAAGGGCATGCATGGTATCTGGTGCCACGTCGATGGGAACCAGATCCATGAGGTTCATGAGGAACACCCACACGAAGATGGTCAACGCCAGGGGAGCCACCAGCTTGTTCTTGTGGTGGAAGGTCTCCTTGACGAGACCCCCGATCAGCTCGAGCATCATCTCGACAAAATTCTGCAGACCGCCGGGCACACCGGCGGTGGCGTGCCGGGCCGCCAGCCAGAACACGAAACAGAAGAGGGCGCCGAGCAGGGAAGAGACGATCAGGGCGTCGGCATGGATGGCCCAGAAGCCTTCGCCAATCTGCCAGTTCGTAAGGTGGTGACCAATGTAGCCACTAACGTCTGGGCCGTCGTCGTTCATCTCGCTCTCACCGTGGTCGTCGGCCCACACCCACGAGGAGCGCTGGCCAATACAGGAGGATCGCCAATATGTACGTCGTCAGAAGGGGGAGCGGCGTGGTACTGAACCACTGCAGCAGGACCACCAGCATCAGGACCGTGGCCCCGATCTTGATCGCTTCCCCCCGGTAGAACGCCCCGAGAATGCGCTTGGGCGGAGCATCCGGAGAAACCGAAAACACGATGGCTGCAAAAATCAGCGTGGGGAACATCACAGCGATGCCACCACCCACGGCCGCCAGCCCGTGCCAGCTATCTACCAGCGCCCACCAGACAGCCGCTCCCAATACGGTTACGCTCGCCTGGGTGGAAAACAGAACTCCGAGAACTCGCTTCGTTTCCATGATTCACGGTCGCGCGAATGCCGGCCCCAGCAAGCGCCCTGCTTGGCTGGTCCGGGTCCCGGAATGCTGCTGGTAAACAGCTCTAAATGCTCATGTCTAGGTCACTTTTCCCCGTGGCCCGACAGCATTGAGGTGCGGAGTATAAAGACTCGACCCTATTCGGTCAACGCCGCCACTGCGGCGATTACCCGGCTAGCGGATGCGCCCCAGAATGCCATCGAGTTCATCCAGACTGGTGTACTGGATCACGAGCTTGCCAGCGCCACCACGACTCTGCTGGATCTGAACGCTCGCCCCGAGGCGGTCGGTGAGATCATCCTGAAGACGACGGATATCCGGGTCGAGCTTCTGCGGACGGCGACCAGGGCGCTCACTTTCAAGCAATTTTCGAACAATGCTTTCCGTGGCCCGCACCGACAGTGCCCTGGCGACCACTCGGGCGGCAACCTCACTCTGCACACCGCCCTTGAGAGCCGCCAGGGCGCGGGCATGGCCCATTTCGAGCCGCCCCTCGGCGACCAGTCGCTTGACGTCGTCGTTCAGCTCAAGCAGGCGCAGGAGGTTCGAGACGGCGGCCCGTGAGCGACCGACGGCCTCCGAGACGGCCTGGTGCGTCATGCCGAACTCGTCGATCAGGCGCTCCAGGGCGAATGCCTCTTCCAGGGGATTCAGGTCCTCCCGCTGGATGTTCTCGATCAGGCCAACGGCAAGGGCCACCTCATCGGGGATTTCCCGGACGATGGCCGGCACCCGGTCTAGACCGGCCAGCTGGGCGGCACGCCAGCGCCGTTCACCGGCGACGATCTCGTAGCGCTCCTCGTCAATCGCCCGGACCACCAGCGGTTGCAGGATACCCTGGCTGCGAATGGAGTCGGCCAGTTCCTGCAGCGCCGCCGGGTCCATGTCACGGCGGGGCTGGTAGCGGCCACGTTGCAGCAGATCCACAGGCAGGCGTCGCAGGGTACCGCCGTCATCCGGGTTGGCGCTGGTGGCGCTGCCCAGCAGTGCATCCAGACCCTTGCCCAGTCCTCGCTTCTTGCTCATCACAGTCCGCCCATTATCATGCACTTGCCGCCGTGACCTGCATGTCCTTGCGGATCAGCTCGCTGGCCAACGCCATGTAGGCCAGGGAGCCACGGGAATAGCGGTCGTACTGGATTGCCGGCTGGCCGTGGCTGGGCGCCTCGGCAAGCCGCACGTTGCGTGGTATCTGCGTACTGTAGACCTGTTTCGGGAAATGCCGCAGCAACTGCGCGCCGACCTGGTTGGCGAGGTTGTTGCGCGGATCGAACATGGTGCGCAGCAGACCCTGGATCTGCAGTTCACGATTGGCGCTCTGCTGCACGCGGCTGATGGTGTTCAACAGGGCAGTCAGGCCTTCCAGTGCGTAGTACTCGCACTGAATCGGGATGAGCACCCCATGTGCGGCGACCAGGGCGTTGATCGTCAGTATGTTGAGGGAAGGGGGACAGTCGATCAGGATGTAATCGTAATCCTGGCGAATCCGCGCCAGCTGGCGCCGCAGGTGCTGCTCACGGCCCTGGGCGTCCATCAACGCCACCTCCGCCGCCGTCAGATCACCATTACCCGGCAGCAGGTCAAACCCGCACTCCTCCACGGTGACGATGGCCTCGCGTATGTTCACCTGGTCCATCAGGACTTCGTAGCCGGTGGGCCGATCGCTGTCCTTGTCGACACCGCAACCCACGGTCGCGTTACCCTGGGGGTCCAGGTCCACAAGCAGGATCCGACGGCGGTTCATGGCCAGCGCAGCTGCAAGATTCACGCAGGTGGTGGTCTTGCCGACGCCCCCTTTCTGATTGGCGATTGCGATGATCCTGGCCATGACCGCTCCGCTGAATGATGACGCCCTAACCGGGCGTTTTGACGCAGCACAGTAGCATATCAAATCGTGGCGGCTTCGATCCGCACCAGAGTGCGAGCCGCATCAAGCCCCGGCACTGCAAGCGCCATGGTCTTGCTCTGCCAGGCTTTGCCCCCCGGATCATCGTCATCGGGGCGGCCCTTCATGGCAAGCAGGCAACCGCCGGCAGCCATTAGCCCGGCACTACTGTTCACGAAGGTATCAGTCCGGGCAAAGGCGCGGGAGATGATGCAGTCGAACAGCGCATCAGGGCGGTAATCCTCGACACGGGCATGCACCACGTCGACGTTGGCAAGGCCCAGGTCGGCCACGCACTGGCGCAGAAACCGGGTTTTCTTGCTGTTGCTGTCCAGAAGAGTCACCGCGAGCTCGGGCCGGCAGATGGCGAGAGGCAGGCCCGGCAGTCCGGCACCACTGCCCACGTCTAGCAGTCTCTGGCCACGCAGCCAGGGCAGGACAACAAGACTGTCCAGCACATGGAGCGTCACCATGGCGGCAGGATCTCGAACAGCCGAGAGGTTGTAGACCCGGTTCCAGCGGTGCAGCAGGGCGAGATAGTCCAGCAGGAGCTCCCGGGCTTCCGGGGGCACGTCCGGCAGTTCGGCCATGCCCCGATCAAGCAGCCCGCCGAGTGCCTCGCGGGGGAATGCCGTCATGCCCGCCGGCGTTGTGTGGCGGGGTCGCCGCGGCGCAGGTGCACCAGCAGCAGCGACACCGCCGCCGGCGTAACGCCCGAGAGCCGTGCTGCCTGACCCACGGTGGCCGGCCGGGCGGCGATCAGCTTCTGGCGAACCTCGCTGGACAGGCCCGATACGGCGTCGTAGTCCAGATCATCCGGGATGGCCATGGATTCATGGCGCTGGTTGCGCGCCACGTCCTCGCGCTGGCGCTCCAGGTAGCCGGCGTACTTGGCCTGGATCTCCACTTGTTCGATCACGTCGGCGGCAAGCCCGGGATCATCAACCGCCGACAGGCTGACCAGGCTGCGGTAGTCCACCTCCGGGCGGCGCAGCAGGTCATCCAGGTGCTGCTCGCGCCGCATCGGGCCACCGAGCACGCGTTCGGCCTCCGCGCCACCCAGATCACCGGGGCGTATGAGGGTGTCACGGAGCCGCTGCTGTTCCCGCTCGACGGCTTCGCGCTTTGCCTCGAAGGCAGCCCAGCGGTGGTCATCCACCAGGCCCAGGTCACGGCCCATGGGCGTTAGGCGGAGATCGGCGTTGTCCTCGCGCAGCATCAGCCGATACTCGGCGCGGCTGGTGAACATGCGATAGGGCTCCTGGGTGCCGCGGGTGATGAGGTCATCCACCAGCACCCCCAGGTAGGCTTCATCGCGGCGCGGGCACCACGGGGCTTCATCGCGGCTGGCGCGGGCGGCATTGATTCCCGCCAGCAGACCCTGGGCAGCCGCCTCTTCATAGCCGGTGGTGCCGTTGATCTGGCCGGCGAAATATAGCCCGGCCACATGGCGGGTCTCCAGACTGGGGCGCAGACCCCGGGGGTCGAAGTAGTCGTATTCGATGGCGTAGCCCGGCCGGGTGATATGCGCCTGCTCCAGGCCGACACAGCTGCGAACCAGCTCCAGCTGCACATCGAAGGGCAGGCTGGTGGAGATGCCGTTGGGGTAGACCTCATTGGTGCCCAGACCCTCAGGCTCGATGAAGATCTGGTGGGAGTCCTTGTCGGCAAAGCGGACCACCTTGTCTTCCACTGACGGGCAATAGCGCGGACCCACGCCCTCGATCTCGCCGGCGTACATGGGTGAGCGATCAAGCCCGCCGCGGATGATGTCGTGGGTGCGGCTGTTGGTGTGGGTAATCCAGCAGCTCACCTGCCGGGGGTGCTGACCACGATCTCCCAGGAAAGAAAAAACCGGCTCGGGGCTGTCCCCCGGCTGCTCGGAGAGGCGGCTGTAGTCGATGGTCTTGCCGTCGATGCGCGGCGGCGTACCGGTCTTGAGCCGGCCCACGGTAAAGGGTCGCTCCCGCAGCTTGCGCGCCAGGGCGTTGGAGGGCGGGTCACCGGCCCGGCCGCCTTCGTGGTTCTGCATGCCGATGTGAATGCGCCCACCGAGAAAGGTGCCCACGGTGAGCACCACGGCGGAGGCGTAAAACCTCAGGCCCATCTGGGTCACCACCCCTGTGATGCGATCCCCCTCAATGATGATGTCATCCACGGCCTGCTGGAACAGACGCAGGCCCGGCTGGTTCTCCACGGCCTCGCGCACCGCGGCGCGGTAGAGGGCACGATCAGCCTGGGCACGGGTAGCACGAACTGCCGGCCCCTTGCGGGCGTTGAGGGTACGGAACTGGATACCGCCCAGGTCGGCGGCTCGGGCCATGAGCCCGCCCAGGGCGTCGATCTCGCGCACAAGATGGCCCTTGCCGATACCACCGATGGCCGGGTTGCAGCTCATCTGGCCGATGGTTTCAATGCTGTGGCTGAGCAATAGCGTGCGCGCACCGGAGCGCGCCGCCGCCAGCGCAGCCTCGGTCCCGGCGTGTCCGCCGCCAACCACGATTACATCGAAGCGCTCTGGATAATCCACCTTCATCACTCCCGGGGGCTTCGTCAGGCGAGGACCGGTATCTTAGGAGCATGGTCGCCGCGCAGCAAGTGATCACACCAAATGTGCGTAGTCGGCCTCGATACGATCGAGATTCAGACGGCCCAGGAAGTTGCCATAGGCCATCCAGGAAACCAGCCCATTGAGGTCGGCGATTTGTGGTGGCAGGAAGCGGGGCGGCTCCACGATGCCCTCCTCCTGTAACTGGGCAAGCACGGGGATATCCTCAAGCGTTACCTTGCCGCAGAACAGCAGCGGAATGCGCTCCAGCCGACCGCGGCGTACCGCCAGTTGCAGGAAGTTATAGAGCAGGATGAAGCCACGATTGTAGCTCAGGTCCTTGGTGAAGGGGCCTAGCTCCGGAGCGCTGCCGCGGAAGATCCGCGCGGTGTGATTGTAGGCCTCGTCGTCGCTGAAGCCCTGTTCGCGAAAAAAGCCGAAGCAGTCGAGAAAGGTGGCGCCATCCTCGGCCATGGCAATGGCCCGCACCCGGTTGCCGAGCTTGCGCAGCCGGGCCGGATAGGAGGCGAAGGCGATGATCTCCATCAGGATGGCCAGCCCCTCCTGAGTCACGGTCGCAGACGGCGGCCCCTTGGATAGGAAAGTGCATACGGACTGCGCCTGGCCATTCAGCGTGGTGCCCAGGTGCACCCAGCCCTCGTGGACCTCCAACAGGCGCACCTCGCGGGCGTTGAACATGGCGTCGCGACGCACCTTGAGGTAGTCGGCCCCGGCGGCGGCATCTGCAACGATGCCGTCATCCAGCAGCACCCTTACACCACCGCCGCTGTCCGCGAACACGGCGGACAGGCGCTGTTGCAGGGTGGCCACGGCCTGGGCGGCGGTGATGGTCTTCGGCTCCGGGCGCAGCGCCTCGGAGCGATCGATGTTGCCCAGGGTGTCGGCCATGAGTGCGCCCAGGTCCGCCAGCGATGGATCGCCGGCATGGAACGCATCACTGGCGGCGCCGTAGAGCTCCTGGGAGAGCTGGGAGAAATCGGCACTGCCCCGGGCCTCCAGCATCCGCACCGCCATCTGGTATTCCCTGCAGATACGGGCCATGACCTTGGCCACCGGGTTGAACTGGCCCAGCGTCTTGACCGCATCCCGCTGGATGGCGTGGAACTCGCCACGCACGGCGGCAGGGTCGAAACCCAGCGGCCGCTGCCGGTAGTACTCGGCATCAACTGCCGGCTGTTCGCGGCAGCCCCGGGCGAAGAAGTCCTCGCGTACGGGGGCCGTCCACTGGATGGCATCGAGAATGCGGATGGGCTTCTGGGCAGCAACGATCCGGTCGGACAAGGACCTGATGGCCTCTCGATACTGCTGGTCGCTGGACGTGACCACGGATAACCCCTTTAGGCGTGGATGACTGCCTTTATAACAATGCGGCCACAGCGGCGCATAGGCCGAGGGCACAAACGGCTGGCGGGTGTGCCGCTCAGGGACCGTCAGCGACAGGGATGTCGCTGTCGAGCCTACAAGGACGTATTCACGGCGTGTCCCTGAGCGGCATGCCCGCCAGCCGTTCCCTCCCGCAACCCGTTCTCAGGCTGCAGTTGGCCACTGTCACTTGCCGATACAGAAACTGGAAAAGATTTCGCCAAGCAGGTCTTCGGTGGTGAATTCCCCTGTGATTTCGGCGAGGGCCTGCTGGGCCCGGCGCAGTTCCTCCGCCACCAGTTCCCCGGCGCCGATCTCAAGCTGCCCGGCGGCCGCCTCAAGCGCCTCGGCGGCCCGGTCCAGGGCATCCAGGTGGCGGGCCCGGGCACTGAATACGCCCTCGCCGCCGGTGTAACCCATGGATGCGGCGAGATGCCCGCGCAGGGCTTCAAGGCCGGCACCGGTCACTGCACTGACACCGATCACCGAATGGCCAGCGTCCGGCCGCTCGCCCGCCACGCCACCACTGAGATCCGTCTTGGTACGAATCTCCGTCACCGGTGTGCCGGGGGGCAGTTGCGCGCGGATTGCCTGTTCGCCCGCGCCGTCGCCGTCGCCCTCGCCCTCGCCCGGGCAATCATCCACCACCAGCAGAATGCGATCAGCAGTTTGCAGGGCATCGCGGGCACGGCGTATGCCCTCCTGTTCCACACGATCAGCGCTGTCCCGAAGCCCGGCGGTATCCACCACATGCAGGGGCATGCCGTCGATGTGCAGGTGCTCCCGCAGCACGTCGCGGGTGGTGCCGGCCACATCCGTCACAATGGCAGCCTCGTAACCGGCAAGGGCGTTCAGAAGGCTGGACTTACCGGCATTGGGGCGACCGGCGATGACCACGGTCATGCCGTCGCGCAACAGCCTTCCCCCGGCCGCGGCTTTTCTCACCCGGGCAAGTTGGTCACACACGGCTGCTAGCTGGGCCGCCACGGCACCGTCGCTCAGGAAGTCGATTTCCTCGTCGGGAAAGTCGATGGCGGATTCCACATGGACCCGCAACCGCACCAGGGCATCCGTGAGCCCGTGGACTTCGCGGGAGAAACCGCCCTGCAAAGACGCCATGGCCGCATTCGCCCCCGCCTCGGAGCTAGCGGCAATGAGGTCCGCCACCGCCTCGGCCTGGGCGAGATCCAGCCGACCATTGAGAAAGGCCCGCTCGGAGAATTCCCCGGGGCGGGCGAGGCGAGCACCGAGCTCAACCAGGCGCTGCAACAGCCGTTGCATGGGAATCGGACCGCCATGGCCCTGCAGTTCGACCACATCCTCACCGGTGAAAGAGCCAGGGGCGGGGAAGTAGAGCACCAGACCTTCGTCGATGATCTCGCCGGTGCTATCCGTGAAGCGTCGATAACCGGCGTGCCGTGGCGCAGGCAGCGAGGTGCAGAGGCGGGCTGCGAGGGTAGATGAATCAGGTCCGGAGACCCGCACGATGCCAACACCGCCGCGTCCCGGCGGTGTGGCAATCGCGCAAATCGTCTCTGGCTGCACCGGTGGCTATTTCTCCTCGCCGCGCTCGATGCGCTTGGTAATCACGTACTGCTGGGCGATGGAGAGTGCGTTGTTGACCACCCAGTAGAGCACCAGCCCGGCAGGGAAGAACATGAAGAAAATGGTGAAGGCAAACGGTAGCGCCATCATCACCTTCTGCTGGATCGGGTCCAGCGGCGCCGGGTTCAGCTTCTGCTGGATGAACATGGTGGCACCCATCAGCAGCGGCAGGACGAAGAAGGGATCCGGCGACGAGAGGTCGTTTATCCAGAGCATGAACGGTGCATGCCGCAATTCGACGCTCTCGAGCAGCACCCAGTAGAGCGCGATGAAGACCGGGATCTGCACCAGGATTGGCAGACAGCCCCCCAGCGGATTGATCTTCTCTTCCTTGTACATCTTCATCAGCGCCTGATTCAAAGCCTGGCGATCATCGCCATAGCGATCCTTCAGGGCCTGCATCTTGGGCTGCATCTTCCGCATCCGCGCCATGGAACGGAAGCTGGTCTCGGAGAGCTTGTAGAAGACGATCTTGATCAGCAGCGTCAGGATGATGATGGCAAAACCCCAGTTGCCCACCACGCTGTAGATCCAGTTCAGGGCAATAAACAGGGGTCGGGAGATGATCGTGAGCCAGCCGTAGTCCACCGTCAGGTTGAGATGCTCGGCGGCAGCCGCCAGACGATCCTGTTCCTTGGGGCCCACGAACAGCTGGCTTGAGAAATCCACGCTCTCGCCATCGGCCACCGGCCGCCAGAACGTGTTCATGCCGAAGTCGAACACGTTATTGCCGCGGTCCCTGCTCCAGTAACGGCGCTCCTCGCCTTCCGGCGGAATCCAGGCGCCCAGGAAGTAGTGCTGGATGATGGCCAGCCAGCCGTCGGAGATGTTCCGATCCACCGGGCTTGAAGCCATGTCCGAGAACGAGATCTTCTCATAGCGGGAATCCGGGCTGTTCAGCACACCGCCGGTGTAGGTGTAAATGAACCAGGAGGTGCCATCGCCATAGTCGGAGCTACGTCGCAGGAACACCTGCTGGGACGCACGCATGTCCCCACCGGTGGCGTTGTCTACCTCGTGCTCAACGTCGATCAGGTAGGAATCACGGTGGAAGATGTAGCGTTTTGTGACGCGCAGACCCTCATCGCTTTCCCAGACAAAGGGAACCACGATGCGATCTTCGCCATCACTGAGCTCGAACTCATCAGCGTCAACGGAGTAGACACCCCGTGTTCCGGGGCCGGACACGCCGTTGGCCGTGACAACACCAGCCCGGGCGGTGAACAGCCTGTCCCGTTCGGTGCTCATCAGTCGCAGAGGGGTAGGATCATTGGTGGAAACGGCGTGTTGAAGCAGATCCACCTGCTGAATTTCGCCACCCCGGGTGTTGATCACCACGTCCAGCAGATCGGTACGCACGCGGATGTCGCGGCCTTCCTCATCGCTGTCAGCTTCCTCGGTCCGCTGCCGCTCGTCCACATCGGTGAAGCCGGGGCCTTCGGCATCAAGGTCATCCGGCACGAAGACGTCATCGTCATCGCCATTTTCGCTGCGCTCCCGTGCCTGTTCCTGCTCGGCACGTTCCTCCATGGCCTGGCGCGGTGTGCCGTAGTCGGTTTCCCAGGCGCTCCAGATCAAGAGCAGGATGAAGCCGAGGGCGAAGAACTGTATCAGTCGTTGCGTATCCATGGATTCAGCGTGATTTCGACCGGGGTTGGGGAACGGGATCGATGCCACCCGGATGCAACGGGTGGCAACGGAGTATGCGACGCAGACCCAACCACAGGCCACGGACAGGGCCATGCACCTGGACCGCCTCCATGGTGTAGTGGGAGCAGGACGGATAGAAACGGCAGCATGGGCCCAGCAGCGGGCTGAGCACCAACTGGTAAAGCCGTATTAGCAGGATGATTGGCCTTCGCATCGTTTCAGTACACGCTGCCAGAGTCGGCCCAAGGCCTGTTTCAGATCCGGTCCTGTCGCGCTTCGGGCTGCTGCCCGAGCCAGAACAACCACATCCATGGGTGGCAACCGTGAGCGATTCAGCCGAAAAGATTCCCGAACCTGTCGCTTGATGCGATTGCGATCCACTGCACGTGGAACGGCACGTTTGGGAACGGCCATCCCCAGGCGGGCGTGTATCGACGATCCTCGGCAAAAGAGCACCGTGAAATGACGGTCGGAGACACGCTCGGCATTCTGGAATACAGCGCGAAAGTCTCGCGCCCGGAGGAGACGGTTCGTCCGCGGAAACGGGAACCGCTCTCCCGACGATGCGGGCAAATCAGGCAGAGAGGCGCGCGCGCCCCTTGGCACGGCGAGCCTTGATGACGCGGCGGCCGTTCTTGGTTGCCATGCGTGCCCGAAAACCGTGAGTCCGCTTGCGCTTGATGACGCTGGGCTGAAAGGTCCGCTTCATGACGTGCTCACTCGTATATGTGTGGTGAACGGCAAGGGGCCGTCGCTGAAATCAGCCCGCGAAGATACTTGCACCGGGCAGTTGTTGTCAATCGTAATCGGCCATGGTGCGGGTGTGGTCAGCGCCGGTGCCGACGTATAGACTGAGCCTGTTCCGGGTTCCGGCAAGCCGCCGCCTCCGATGTGCCACCGGGCGCACTCAAACGCGCGTCGGTTCAACCGCGCATGCAACTGTTACGCAATCTGGTAATGGGAGTCCATTGGTGGGCGACTCTGTCTGGCACAGCTGTCTGGTGCGTCTTGAGGGAGAAATCCCCGAGCAACAGCTGAATACCTGGATACGGCCACTGCAGGCCGTTCAGCACAACCACGAGCTGTGCCTTTACGCGCCCAACCGCTTCGTGCTGGATTGGGTGCGCGACCATTATTACGAAAGAATTCAGGAACTCGTGCAGCAGCACGAGCCTGTAGAGGGCCTGCCGGTGCGCCTCGAGGTCGGGAGCAGTCCGAATCCGGTTCCCGAGACAAGTCAGTCCAAGGCCCCGCCGCAGGCAGTGCAGGCTCGCAGCCAGGGCCATCGAGCACAGGCCTCATCGGGGTCCAACATCAATCCCCGCTTCACCTTCGACTCTTTCGTGGAAGGCAAGTCCAATCAGCTGGCACGAGCCGCCTGCAGCCAGGTGGCCGCGAATCCGGGTGGATCATATAACCCGTTATTCCTTTACGGTGGGGTCGGTCTTGGCAAGACCCACCTCATGCATGCCATTGGCAATCTGATGCTTGCGGCCAACCCCGGCGCACGGGTGTTGTACCTGCATTCGGAGCGGTTTGTCGGCGACATGGTCAAGGCGCTTCAACACAACGCCATCAACGAGTTCAAGCGCCATTATCGCGGCGCCGATGCATTGCTGATCGACGATATCCAGTTCTTCGCCGGCAAGGAACGTTCTCAGGAGGAATTCTTCCACACGTTCAATGCGCTGCTGGAAGGCCAACAACAAGTGGTACTCACCTGCGACCGCTACCCGAAGGAAGTCGATGGCCTGGAAGAGCGATTGAAGTCGCGTTTCGGTTGGGGCCTGACAGTCGCCATCGAACCCCCCGAACTGGAGACACGGGTCGCGATCCTCATGAGCAAGGCGGTCCAGGAAGGGATTGATCTGCCTGATGAGGTGGCCTTTTTCATTGCCAAACGGGTGTGGTCGAATATCCGTGAGCTGGAGGGGGCGTTGCGCCGCGTCGTGGCCAATGCCCGCTTCACCGGTGCGCCCATCACGGTGGATTTCACCAAGGAAGCGTTGCGTGATCTGCTGGCGCTGCAGGACAAGCTGATCACCGTGGAAAACATCCAGAAGACTGTTGCGGAGTATTACAAGATTCGTGTGGCGGACTTGCTGTCCAAGCGTCGCAGCCGATCCATCACACGGCCACGACAACTGGCAATGGCCCTGGCCAAGGAACTGACCAGTCACAGTCTGCCGGAGATCGGAGATGCCTTTGGTGGTCGGGACCACACCACGGTGCTGCATGCCTGCAGGAAAGTGGCAGAGCTCAAGGATGCCGATGCGCGGGTTTCAGAAGACTATGCAAACCTGTTGAGAACCCTGACAACATGATGTGGATAAGTTGTGAGCGACCGGGGAGTCAGGGACAGAGGCTATTTTATCCACAGGATATCCTCTGTCAGTCCGCAGTCTTACCGGGGTACTTATACAAGGTTTTTGCGCGACAACGTTTTGTTAAGTAAGGAACTTTCAAAGTTACACACAGAAACGTCATTACTTAATAAACATAATAAGTTCTTAAAAGATTACTTATCTATTACTGGTAGGAGCCCATGAAAATACAGATCACACGGGAACAGCTCTTGCCCGCTCTCCAGGCGGTGATCGGTGTTGTCGAGCGTCGTCAGACCTTGCCAGTACTGGCTAACGTGCTGGTAGTCGCCGACGAGGCAGGTTTGTCATTGACAACCACCGACCTCGAAGTGGAGCTGGTGTCCAGGGTCGAGCTTGCCGTTGAGGAAGGTGGTCAGGTCACCGTGCCGGCACGGAAGCTCATGGACATCGTGCGTAACCTACCCGACGGCGCAGTCATCAAGCTTGCTGTCGATCAGGAACGGGCAGTCCTGCAAGCTGAAAGAAGCCGCTTCTCCCTGGCCACGCTGCCGGCCTCGGAGTTTCCTGCCGTGGAAGACATTGGCGCCACGGAACCTGTGGTTTTGCCCCAGGCAAGTCTTCGGGAGCTGATCGAGCGGACCCACTTTTCCATGGCCTTGCAGGATGTCAGGTACTATCTCAATGGTTTGCTGCTGGAACTGGAACCGGGCCGTTTGCGAGCCGTTGCCACAGACGGGCACCGTCTGGCTCTAGGTGAACTCGAAGGCCAGGTCGAAGTAACGAACAACCAGCAGGTTATCGTTCCACGCAAGGGCGTTCAGGAGCTGTTACGGCTGCTGGATGAGAGTGACGAGTCACTGCGGCTCGAACTCGGCAGCAATCACATCAGGATCACGTTGCAGAACCTTCGGTTTACTTCAAAGCTGATCGATGGTCGGTTTCCCGAGTATCAACGGGTTATTCCGCAGGTGGAGTCAAACATCCTGCGTGCCGACCGCGAGACCCTGCGGCAGGCCCTGGTACGCGCTTCGATTCTTTCCAATGAGAAATACCGCGGTGTGCGTTTCATCCTGGAAACGGATCTTTTGCGAATTCAGTCCAATAACCCCGAGCAGGAACAAGCCGACGAGGAGCTTGTCGTGGAGTACCAGGGTGCACCCCTGGAGGTGGGTTTCAATGCGACTTATCTACTGGATGCACTTGGAGTTCTGGACGGTGATGCAGTCCAGATTGGTCTGGTGGACGCGAATAGCAGTTGCCTGATCGGTGCCGTTGGGGTGGATCATTTCCGGTACGTTGTCATGCCCATGCGACTGTAAGTCAGGCAGGTCATGCTGCGCGAGCTCGATGTAACGGGCGTACGCAATCTGCAGGCATGTCGTCTGAGCTTCGAGCCGGGGTTCACAGTGGTTACCGGAGCCAACGCTGCTGGCAAGACCAGTGTGCTTGAGGCCGTGCATCTACTTGGCCGGGGGCGTAGTTTTCGGGCACGACGGCTTGATCAGGTGATCGGTCGTGAGCAGAGCGTGATGCGGGTCGTGGGTGTCTGTGAGACAACGCATGGGTCTCATCGGCTCGGGCTGGAATACAGCCAACGGCAATGCCGGGTTCGTCTGGATGGCGAAGACGTCCGCTTGTTGTCCCAGCTTGCCAAGATTCTGCCGGTGCAAGTCATCAATACGGAAACACAACGAATCCTTCAGGATGGGCCGGCGGGGCGTCGACTCTATCTCAACTGGGGGTGTTTCCACGTATCCATGAATTATCATGCCGATTGGCAGCGTCACGAGCGGGCGTTGCGTCAACGGAATGCTGCCCTGCGTTCCGGGGATGGACGGCTTGCACGGGTCTGGGAAGGGGAACTGGTTACTTCGGGTGAAGCGGTGGATGAGGCCAGGCGCGATCTGGTAGCCGGGCTCTCAGTCGCATTGCAGGAGTTGTTGTCCAGTTGGATGCCCGAGGTTGCAGTGGTGGTGGAGTACCGCCGTGGATGGCGGGCGGGCTCGACCCTGCAGGAGTGTTTCGATGACGGGAGGCTCCGTGAACTCGATGCCGGATTTACCCTGTTCGGGCCGCATCGGGCTGATTTGTTGCTCAAGGTTGATGGAGTCGAGGCGCAGTTTGCCCTGTCCAGGGGCCAGCAGAAGTTGGTGGCGATTGGTTTGATGCTGGTGCAATGCCGGCAGTTGATGAGAAGTGATTCTGCGTCTCCATTGATCCTGGTTGATGATCTTGCTGCAGAGCTTGATGCCGGCAGGCGGGAACAGGTGGCCCAGGCGCTTAAAGAGACTAGCTGTCAGGGGATCATGACGGCAATCGAGCCGGGGGATTTACCGGAAGGCTTCCAGAACGGACGGGGATATCGTGTGGAGCAGGGCCGCGTGTCAGAAATGATATACTAGATCGGTTCAACTGTAAGGAACCGATATGAGTGCAACGCCTAGTTACGATTCAGCGAATATCAAGGTCTTACGTGGTCTCGATGCCGTACGCAAGCGGCCGGGCATGTACATCGGCGACACAGATGATGGCACGGGTCTGCATCACATGGTGTTCGAGGTGGTGGACAACTCCATCGATGAGGCCTTGGCCGGGCATTGCAGTGTCATCGAGATCGTCATCCATCTGGATAATTCCATCACGGTGTCAGACAACGGTCGTGGCATCCCGGTAGATATTCATCCGGAAGAGGGTCGCTCCGCGGCGGAAGTCATCATGACGGTCCTTCATGCCGGGGGTAAGTTCGACGACAACTCCTATAAGGTGTCCGGCGGGCTGCACGGTGTCGGTGTGTCGGTTGTTAATGCTTTGTCGGAACGACTGGTCCTGACTGTACACAAGTACGGAAAGGTGCATCTCCAGGAGTTTCGGATGGGTGAGCCGGTGGAGGCGCTCAAGGTCATCGGCGAGACGGAACAGACGGGTACGTACATCACCTTCCTTCCCAGTTCTCAGATCTTTACCAATATCGATTTTCATTACGACATTCTTGCGAAGCGGTTTCGGGAATTGTCGTTTCTCAATCCTGGTGTCCGAGTCGAACTCAAGGACGAGCGATCGGACAAGGCGGACGTGTTCGAGTATGCCGGTGGAATCAAGGCCTTCGTAGAGCATCTCAACAAGAACAAGACGCCCTTGCACAAGGAGGTGGTCTACATCAATGCGCGCCGTAACGAAATGGGCGTGGACGTGGCAATGCAGTGGAATGATTCATACCAGGAAAACATTTTCTGTTTCACGAACAACATCCCGCAACGGGACGGTGGGACGCACCTTGCCGGTTTTCGCTCTGCGCTGACTCGTACGCTTAATCAGTACATGGAAGCCGAAGGCTATCTGAAAAAGGTCAAGGCCAGTCCATCCGGGGAGGATGTCCGTGAGGGCCTTACGGCAGTGTTGTCGGTGAAGGTTCCGGATCCCAAGTTCAGTTCACAGACCAAGGACAAGCTGGTGTCGTCGGAGGTGAAGGCGGCGGTGGAATCCGCGGTGGCGGAAGAGCTGAACGCGTTCCTTTACGAGAATCCGCAGGATGCCAAGGCGATTGTGGAAAAAGTGCTGGATGCGGCCAGAGCCCGTGAAGCCGCGCGGAAGGCACGTGAGATGACTCGTAGGAAAGGGGCGCTGGATATCGCCGGCTTGCCGGGCAAGCTGGCGGATTGCCAGGAGCGGGATCCCAGTCTGTCGGAGCTCTATCTTGTTGAGGGTGACTCGGCGGGTGGATCTGCGAAGCAGGGGCGCGATCGTCGTACCCAGGCTATTTTACCGTTGAAGGGCAAGATCCTGAATGTGGAAAAGGCCCGTTTCGACAAGATGCTGTCGTCTGCCGAGGTCGGGACGTTAATCACGGCACTTGGCTGCGGGATTGGACGGGACGACTTTGACCCGGACAAGCTTCGTTACCATCGCATCATCATCATGACGGACGCCGATGTGGATGGCTCACATATCCGCACGTTGCTTCTCACCTTTTTCTATCGCCAGATGCTGACGCTTGTTGAGCGCGGTCATGTCTACATTGCACAGCCCCCGCTCTACAAGATCAAGCGCGGAAAGCAGGAACATTACGTCAAGGACGACAAGGAACTGACGGAGTATCTCCTGTCTTTGGCATTGAATAATGCGGTGCTTGTGCCGAGTTCGGATGCACCGGGTATTCGGGGTGAACAGCTGGAGGCGTTAACACGGCAGTTCCTCCGGGTGCTGGATATCATCGGCCATATGGCGCGGCGCAATTATGATCGTGATCTCCTGGAGTCATTGCTGGAGATGCCCTCCGTTCGTGAGAACGATTTTGTGGAGCGGCAGTCGCTGGAGCGCTGGTTCGCGGAGCTCGTGGAGCGACTCAATCGCGTGCAGCCGACCGGAACGAGCTTCGAGTGGCGTGTGGTTTCCGGGCCGGATGGCGGTTTTCAGGAAGGTGTGGTGTCCAAGCGGAAGCACGGTATCAGGCAGGACTACCGGTTCAAGCCTGAGTTTTTCCTGTCTCCGGAATACAAGGCCATTCGGGATTTGGGTGAGACATTGGCAGGGTTGATTGGCGAGGGTGCGTCCGTTCATAGGGGCGAGCGCGTGCTGCCCATAACGCGTTTTGGCGAGGCGGTGGATTGGCTACTCGAGGAGTCGAAGCGGGGTCAGAGCGTCCAGCGCTACAAGGGTCTTGGGGAGATGAATCCTGATCAACTCTGGGAAACAACCATGAATCCGGAGACGCGTCGGCTGTTGCAGGTGCGGATAGAGGATGCCGTGGCGGCTGATGATGTGTTTACCACGTTGATGGGGGATCACGTTGAGC
The DNA here is from genome assembly GCF_024170285.1 of Natronocella acetinitrilica. Lineage (NCBI taxonomy): Bacteria > Pseudomonadati > Pseudomonadota > Gammaproteobacteria > Chromatiales > Ectothiorhodospiraceae > Natronocella > Natronocella acetinitrilica. Next base: position 480,838 of record NZ_JALJXV010000001.1, on the reverse strand, counting down.
CACGTCGGGAGTTTATTGAACGTAATGCGCTTGCGGCGACGAACCTCGACGTGTGACTAGTCGGAATGTTCCACGTGGAACCATGTGTTCCACGTGGAACATTCACATCTCTTCTTTGCCGGTCCCCTGATCCATCCCCCTTCGCTCGTAGCGGGCACTCACAGCCCGTGTGTTTTCCTCGATCCACGCCTTGGTCACCTTGAGTAAGGTATCAGCGTCCCTGCCACCTGGTTCGATGAGTTCACCGATACGGACCTGAACTGTGCCGGGGTATTTCAAGAACGAGTTTCTCGGCCAAAACTCGCCGGCGTTGTGAGCAATCGGCAGGATTGGCGTGCCGGTCTCTGCTGCAAGCACGGCGCCCCCTCGGCGGTAGCGACCACATCGGCCAGCCGCCACACGAGTGCCTTCCGGGTAAATGATAATCCAACGATGCTCCGCCAGCCGCTGTCGCCCCTGCTCAAGCATCTGCTGCATGGCCTGCTTCCTCGCCGAGCGATCAATAGCAATGGGTGCCAAAAGACCCAGCGCCCAGCCGATCAAAGGAATCTTCATCAGTTCCCGCTTGAGTACCCAGGTTTGCGGGTTCAACCAATATTGTGTTGCCAGGGTTTCCCAGGCGGACTGATGCTTGCACATGACGACGCATGGCCGTTCCGGAATATTCTCCAGACCAGTCACTTCATGCCTTATGCCGCAGGTGACTCGCGCGAGCCACAGAATAAAGAAGCTCCATTGAATGAACAGTTGGTAGCGGCGGCGATAGGGCAGTACGAAAGCTATGGCAAGCCCGATGGTCCCGAAAAGCAGTGTGGCCAAGCTGGCGCCCACTGCCCATGCAATGGATCCAGGCAGTGCCCGTATTTTCGCTGACCATGAGGGGGTGTGGAGTGGTTGCTTGAATCGCTCTATTGGCATGCGGGCTATCTCCTCCGGTCAGGCAAGTAAAGCGCTTGCCACCGCCTGCAGGTCGTCATGGATTTCTATTGAACCGAGGTTGCTGATGGTGGCCGCTGTTTCCACGCCCTTGCCGGTACGTACCAGAATCGGACGCGCATCCACCTTGATTGCCGCCTCGAGATCCCTGGCGGCATCCCCAACGACCGGTGTATTTCTCAGAGTGAATCCCAGCTCCTCAGCGGCCTGTATGTACAAGCCGGGTTTGGGCTTCCGGCATGCACAGCCGTCCAGTGGCCCATGGGGGCAGCTATAAATGCCATGGACATTCCCACCGAGTTTCTGCACACCCTGTCGAATGGCGTCGTGAATCTGCTCCAGGTTCTCTGGTGTCAGCAGACCTCGTGCGATTCCGGATTGATTGGTGCAGATGGCGATCGTCCAACCTGCTTGTGATAAGGCGGCGATCGCCTCCAGGCTCCCGGGGATGGCGCGCCACTCATCCACACTCTTGATGAATTCTGAGGAGTCTTCGTTGATTACGCCGTCGCGGTCGAGAATGATAGCTGGCACTCGAGCAACTCCTTGACCGCCCTGCCGACGCAGGGCGGGCCGAGCGGAAGGTTCACTGGCTTGGTAGCCGGGAGATGTCCGCGACGCTGGTGAAGAGCTGTGACAGTTGACGCAAAAGTGCAAGGCGATTCCCCCGGACTTCCATATCCTCGTCCATCACCATGACCTGATCGAAGAATGCGTCCACACCGTCACGCGCGGTAGCCAATTGTTCCAGCGCTTGCTGATAATCCCCTTGCCTTGCCAGGTTTGCGACCTTCTTGGTCAACGGTTCGATCACCGCATACAAGGTCTTTTCCGCCTCCACCTGAAGAAGGTCTGCTGACGGTACCTCCGGGATATCAACGCCGTCAGCCTTGCGCAGGATGTTGTTGACCCGCTTGTTGGCCGCAGCGAGGCTTCTGGCCGCATCCAGTTGAAGAAATGCCGAGCAAGCGTGAATGCGCCGATCAAAATCGACCGGCTCGTCCACCGGCTCACCGTCATTCACACGCACATCCCGCACGGCCTCGAAGAGTTCTGGGAGCAAGCCCTGGTCAAGATAGTAGGCTTTCAGGCGGTCCATGCAGAATTCGAACACTGCATCCACCACCGCATCGCCCTTGACGTCCTCGGGGAGATGATCTGCAGCACGCCCAAACAGGGCCAGCAGCGGGATCTGGCGTTGCGATTCCACCAGGATCCGCATGAGCCCGAGGCCCGCACGCCGCAGTGCGAAGGGATCCTTGTCTCCGCTGGGCGCCTGGCCAATCGCGAAGATCCCGATGAGCGTATCGGCCCGTTCGGCCACCGCCAGCACCTGACCGAGCGGCGAGGTTGGAATCTGGTCGCCGGCGAAGCGGGGCTGATAGTGCTGCTCCAGCGCTTCGGGGATTCCATCGCCCAGACCCTCGTGGGCCGCGTAGTAACGACCCATGATTCCTTGCAACTCCGGAAACTCTCCGACCATTTCTGTTAACAGATCGCATTTGCCGAGCAATGCCGCACGTTCTGCCGTCGCTGGGTCAACACCGAATTCAGGAGCAAGCTGCCGAGACAGTGCCGCAACGCGAACTGCCTTGTCATAGAGGCTGCCCAACCGCTTCTGGAAAACAATTTCCTTTAGTTTTTCAATGCGTTGCGAGATCGGTTCGCGTCGATCCTGTTGCCAGAAGAACTCGGCGTCGGCCAGCCGTGGGCGAATGACACGCTGATTCCCCCGGGCAACTTCATCCGGGTTGCGGCTTTCCAGGTTGGCGATGGTGACAAAGCTCGGCAGCAACTGGTCATCGCTACCCCGAACCGGGAAATACCGCTGGTGACCCTGCATGCTTGAGACAAGCACCTCTGGTGGAATGTCCAGGAAGCGCTTCTCGAAAGTGCCGATAATTGCGGCGGGCCACTCCACAAGCGCTGTGACTTCCTCCAGCAGTGCTTCATCGATCATGGCGACGCCGCCAGCGGTCCTGGCCGCGGCTTCGACCTGTCGGAGAACCTCCTGACGTCGGGCATCCAGATCGGCGATCACGTGCGCATTCTCGCGCAGCTGTTTTTCATAGCTTGCTGCCGAGGCTATCTCCAGAGACGCTGGGCCATGGAAGCGATGACCCCGACTGGTCCGGCTACTGGCAACTCCAAGTACTGAGGCATCGACAACCTCATCGCCAAGCAGGACCACAAGCCAGTGCACCGGCCGCACGAAGCTGTGTTCATGGTCACCCCAGCGCATGCGCTTTGGCACCGGCAACTTGTGGATGACCTCCGGCAAAAGTGCCGCAATCAGTTCTGAAGCCGGCCGCCCGGCCTTGTGGCCACGATAGTAGAGCCACGCGCCCTTTTCGGTCTCGACACGCTCGAGGTCGGAGACCTCGGCGCCGCAGGAACTGGCAAAGCCGATGGCGGCTCGTGTGGGCTGTCCGTCCTGATCGAAGGCTGCGGCCACAGCGGGGCCCCGACGCTCCACAACCTGTTCCGGCTGTTGTATCCGCAGCCCCTGGATAGCCACCGCCAGGCGTCGTGGCGTGGCGAAAGATTTCGTTGTGCCGGGCTCCAGCCCGGCATCGCGCAAGCCGCCAACAATTAGCGCACTGAAATCGTCGCGCAGGCGCCTCAGCGCAGTCGGTGGCAACTCTTCCGTGCCCAGCTCGATCAGCAGATCACTTCGATCATCCATTGGCCACCTCCCGCGTTTCCTGGCAGAGCGGGAAGCCCAGGGCCTCGCGCCGGGCGTAGTAGCCATGGGCGGCGCTGCGGGCCAGTGTCCGTACGCGAAGGATATAGCGCTGGCGCTCGGTCACGGACAGCGCGTGGCGTGCGTCGAGCAGATTGAAGGTATGGGAGGCCTTGAGACATTGCTCATAGGCTGGCAGGGGCAATTCTGCCTCGGCCAGGCGCGTGCTTTCCCGCTCATGGGCGTCGAAAGCCGAGAACAGCCAATCGGTATCGGCCTGCTCGAAGTTGTAGGTGGACTGCTCGACCTCGTTCTGATGGTAGACATCACCATAGGTCACGATGCCGGCTGGTCCGTCCGTCCAGACCAGATCGTAGACACTCTCCACCTCCTGCAGATACATGGCGATGCGCTCGAGGCCATAGGTGATTTCCCCCATGACGGGTTTACAGTCGAGTCCACCCACCTGCTGAAAGTACGTGAACTGGGTGATTTCCATGCCGTTCAGCCACACTTCCCAGCCGAGGCCCCAGGCTCCCAGGGTCGGCGATTCCCAGTTGTCTTCGACGAAACGGATGTCATGCACCAGGGGATCAATGCCAAGCTCCTTCAGAGAGCCAAGGAAAAGCTCCTGGAACGCAGCTGGAGAGGGCTTCATCACCACCTGAAACTGATAGTAATGCTGCAGACGATTGGGGTTCTCGCCGTAGCGACCGTCAGTCGGGCGACGCGATGGCTGCACGTAGGCCGCGTTCCAGGGCTCTGGCCCCACTGCGCGGAGGAAGGTGGCGGGATGGAATGTACCGGCACCCACCTCCATGTCCAGCGGCTGCATGACTATGCAACCATGACGGGCCCAGTAAGTCTGTAGAGCCAGAATCAGGCCCTGAAATGTGCGCGCATCGGGCGCATTGCGGTAAACAGCCTCTTCAGCCAAGACGCACCCCGTGATATACCCATGGTTATCGGAACGTGAACAGCCGCGATTCCCCTTGCATTTTCGGGGAGTCGGGACAGGGGCGCAGTATACCCCTTCGAGAGTGGCATGCCGAAGCCGTTGACAGGCGAAAGCCAACTCGAAGCCCCGAATTAGCAAAGGTTTTCCGCTGTGCGTCCCGAATCCGGGCTGTGTGGAGGGTAGCCGATGAATCGCCTCATACTGGACAGCACCAGTACCGCCCAGTGGCATCGTCTGGTGAAAGAAGCGCAAGCTGCCTGCGACACCCGGCTCGACGAACATGGCGAGAGCTATCTGGTCTTCCTCCTCATGCGCTACCTCCGCAATCGGGAGTTGTTGCGTAGGGCAATGGGCGTGGGCTATCTACACGCCCTCCAGACCAGCGGGCGCCTGCAGGGTGAACGTTTGCGTGATGTGGGTGACCAGTGCCTGATGCTGTCGGGACTGTTTCCTGGTCAGGCTGTGCGACGTCGCGTTCGCAGCGATTACTTTGTGGCCCTCGGTCGCAGTGCCTACGATGAGGCGCAGCGCACGGCCCCACCGGCGCTGGGCGATCTCTATGCCAGCCTCGCTGAACATTTCATTGAACTGCGTGACGTCTTGCAGGCCATGCGGGCAGACCCGGATGACAATGCCACCTCGCTGGACAAAGCCTTGCGTAGAATGGAGCGCACTGCTGCGGCAGAGCCTGGTACCGGACTCACCAAGGGTGGCAGGATTCCCGGGCAGGACAGTGGACAGTTTCGTCACTAACGCAGACTCAGCGCACTGTTATGGTGCAAACTCGGCGCACCCCGCACTATTCTTGTGCGCCGTTTCCTGATCCAATGCTGACTGTGCACCAGTAGAGCCCGTAAACTGCTGTCTTTTGGTGCTGGCATAGAATCTGCTTCATTTGCGCCCGAACTCGCTCCGGCGACCACATACAACGACCATGTTGGAGGTAACGCATGTCCCGCACCGGTGCTGACATACTGAAGATGATCAAAGAAGAGAACGTGAAGTACGTGGACCTGCGCTTCACGGATACCAAGGGCAAAGAGCAGCATGTCACCGTGCCTGCGTCCACGGTCGACGAGGATCTGTTCGAAGACGGAAAGATGTTCGACGGCTCCTCCATTGCCGGCTGGAAGGGGATCAACGAATCCGACATGATCCTCATGCCCGATCCTGACACCGCCACGCTGGATCCTTTCTTCGATGAGCCCACGGTGAACATCACCTGCGATATCATCGAGCCGAACACCATGCAGGGCTACGAGCGTGATCCGCGCTCCATTGCCAAGCGTGCCGAGGCCTACCTCAAGTCCACAGGCTTGGGCGACACCGCGTTCTTTGGCCCGGAGCCCGAGTTCTTCATTTTCGATGACGTCCGTTGGGGCGCCGAAATGTCCGGCAGCTTCTATCGCATCGACTCCGAGGAAGCAGGCTGGAACTCCGAGCGTGTCTATGAAGACGGCAATATGGGCCACCGGCCTGGTGTGAAGGGCGGCTACTTCCCGGTTCCGCCGGTGGATTCGCTGCACGATATCCGCACCGCCATGTGCCAGGCAATGGAAGAGCTGGGTCTCGAGGTGGAAGTGCATCACCACGAGGTCGCCACTGCAGGTCAGTGTGAGATCGGCGTGAAGTTCAATACGCTGGTCAAGAAGGCCGACGAAGTGCAGAAGCTCAAGTATGCCGTGCACAACGTCGCTTCCGCTTATGGCAAAACCGCGACCTTCATGCCCAAGCCACTGGTGGGCGATAACGGTAACGGTATGCACGTGCACCAGTCGTTCTCCAAGAACGGCGAGAACGTCTTCACCGGCGATCAATACGGCGGCCTGAGCGAAACGGCGCTCTACTACATTGGCGGCATCATCAAGCACGCCAAGGCCATCAACGCCTTCACCAACGCGTCGACCAACAGCTACAAGCGCCTTGTTCCCGGTTTCGAGGCCCCTGTGCTGCTGGCCTACTCGGCCCGCAACCGGTCTGCATCTATCCGGATTCCGTGGATTTCCAATCCCAAGGCGCGTCGCATTGAGGTGCGTTTCCCGGATTCCACCGGCAACCCCTACTTTGCGTTCACGGCCCTGCTGATGGCCGGCCTCGATGGGATTCAGAACAAGATCCATCCTGGCGACGCCATGGACAAGGACCTCTACGATCTTCCGCCGGAAGAGGAAAAGGATATCCCGAAGGTTGCCTTCGATCTGGAAGAAGCCCTGCAGGCCCTCGACGAAGATCGCGAGTTCCTGAAGGCTGGCGGTGTCTTCACCGACGATTCCATCGATGCCTACATCGAATTGAAGACGGAAGAAGTGCAGCGTCTGCGCATGACCACCCATCCGGTGGAATTCGACATGTATTACAGCGTCTGACACGGACCGAAACCGTTCGAAAACCAGGGGCCGCCATGCGCGGCCCTTTTTTTGTCCACTCGTCCTGCCAACGCATCCGGCTGTCTTGCCAACCCGGCAGCAGATTGCTGACGCGCTAGACTGGAGGCATGGAGAGACGTTACCTACCACTGTTGCTGTTGTTGCTGCCGGCGCTTTCCCTGAGCCAGGTCTACAGGCATGTGGATGAGCAGGGTAACGTCAGCTTCAGCGATCAACCCCGGCCCGGGGCCGAGGAAATACAACTCGATACGCTGCCGACCTATCAGCCCCGCACACCTCCGCGGCGGCAACAACAAAGCGCGCAACAGGCTGAATCTGCCTCCGAACGCTACCGGACGGTCGCCATTGCATCACCCGGCCATGACGACGTCGTTCGGGACAACCAGGGTCTGGTTACCGTGCGTGTCGAGTCCGAGCCGTCGCTGCATGATGGACATCGCTATCGGCTGTTGCTCAACGGCGATGCAGTAGCTGCCGGCCGACAGGCCAGCTTCCAGCTTGAGGGCATCCATCGGGGTGAATACAGCCTGCAGGTAGAGATCATCAACCGCAGTGACGACGTGGTTGCCCGCTCCGAATCGTCCACCTTTTACATGCTCCAAGCATCCCGACTGAGCCCGGCCCGCTAGCGCCACGCCCTCTTTTAGCACACCATGCACTATATTGGTGCATACTTGTCTGTGTCGGGCACCACCGGTTACAAGTGCAGCCAATCCCGACCGCTCTCATGCTTGATCTGCACCCTTTTACCGCGCTCCGCCCTCTTTTGGTGAGTGTGGACCGCTTTTTGCTAGGTAAGCAGCATGACTATCCGTGCACCTGCATCCGGCCTTGTCGATCGCGTCGTCGAGCACCTGTCTCTGGGTGTGATTCTGCTGGACGAAGAACTGCGCGTGCGCTTTATCAATCCTGCCGCCCAGGCCATGTTTGCGGTCAGTGCGCGGCAGGTCAGTGATAGCCCGCTGCGTCGATTCACGCCGGCCGGGCGCGTGCTGGAGCGCTCTGCGGGTCAAGTCCTGGCAAGCGGAACGGCATTCACGGAGCGCGAGCTTCGCCTTGAGGTCTCCGAAGGCCGCTACATCACTGTGGATCTGTCCATGGCGCCTTTGCCCCATGACGAGGTCCTGATCGAACTAAACCATCTGGACCGGCGCCTTCGTATCACCCGAGACCAGAACCTGATTACCCAGAATCAGGCCACACGGCAGCTCCTGCGTGGCCTCGCCCACGAGATCAAGAATCCACTGGGCGGTCTGCGCGGCGCGGCACAGTTACTGGAGCGGGAGCTCGGCAATGAATCCCTGCGGGAATACACCCAGGTGATCATCGAAGAGGCGGATCGACTGCGCACACTGGTTAATGGGCTACTCGGTCCGAACACACGGCCAAACAAGCGCCAGGTGAACCTTCATGAAATCCTGGAACGTGTACGCCAGCTCGTGGAAGCGGAGGCCCCTACCGGTGTCACCGTGGAACGCGACTACGACCCGTCAATCCCGGATATGCTCGCCGAGCCAAATCAGCTGATCCAGGCCACCCTGAATATCGTGCGCAATGCCCTGCAGGCGGTGGACCAGCATGGCCGGATCACCCTGCGCACACGCACACAACGCCAGTTCACCATCGGCGACATACCGCACAAGCTTGTTGCCCGTATAGACGTGACGGACACCGGACCGGGCATCCCGCCGGAGATCCTCGATCACATCTTCTTTCCGATGGTGACGTCCCGCCCTTCCGGCACCGGGCTTGGCCTGTCGATTGCGCAGACCCTGGTCAATCAGCACGGCGGGTTGATCGAGTGCCGCAGCGAACCCGGCGAGACGGTGTTCACCATCTGGTTACCATTGGAGGCCGAGCATGGGGGATAGAGATCAGATCTGGGTGGTCGATGATGACCGCTCCATTCGCTGGGTCCTGGAGAAAGCCATCCAGCAGGCGGGTCATGGCGTGCGCAGTTTCGACAGCGCCAACGCCGCACTGCGCGCGCTGGATAGCGCTGAGCCGGCCGTACTGATTACCGACGTTCGCATGCCGGGAATCGACGGCCTCGATCTGCTCAACCAGCTCCAGCATCGTTGTCCGGAACTGCCGGTGATTGTCATTACGGCGCATTCCGATCTGGATGCCGCTGTCTCCGCCTATCAGGGCGGTGCCTTCGAATACCTGCCGAAGCCGTTCGACGTGGACGAGGCCGTGGGGCTGGTCCAACGTGCCCTGGACAATCGACGCAAGCCGTCGGCTCCTTCGTCGGAAGATTCCGACCAGGTGTCCGAGATCATTGGAGAGGCCCCTGCCATGCAGGAGGTCTTCCGTGCGATCGGTCGACTTTCCACATCAAACATCAACGTCCTCATCAACGGCGAATCCGGTACCGGCAAGGAGTTGGTCGCGCGGGCCCTGCACCGACACAGCCCGCGACGTGATGCGCCCTTCATCGCACTCAACATGGCCGCCATTCCCCGGGATCTCATGGAGTCAGAGCTGTTCGGGCACGAAAAAGGAGCGTTCACCGGCGCGCAACAGAGTCGACAGGGCCGGTTCGAGCAAGCCAACAATGGCACCCTGTTCCTGGATGAAATCGGCGATATGCCGCCGGAACTGCAGACCCGCTTGCTCCGCGTGCTCGCCGATGGGCAGTTTTATCGGGTCGGTGGGCATACGCCGATATCGGTGGACGTGCGCATCATCGCCGCGACCCACCAGAACCTTGAGGCGCGGGTCAACGATGGTCAGTTTCGCGAAGACCTCTTCCACAGGCTCAACGTGATTCGCATTCACTTGCCCGCGCTGCGCGAGCGGCGCGAGGACATCGCCAAGCTCGCATCACATTTCCTCGTTCGTGCCGCCGAGGAACTCAACGTCGACAAGAAGCAGTTGCGCCCCGAAGTGGAGCGCTACCTGATGGGCCTGCCCTGGCAGGGCAATGTCCGTCAACTCGAAAATACTTGCCGCTGGCTCACGGTGATGGCCAATGGCAAGGAAATCCACCTGGCTGATCTGCCCCCTGAATTGCGCGACGATGGCCGCCAGGAGTCCAAGGGTGAGGACTGGGAAGAATCCCTGGCCGTGTGGGCGGAACGCGCCCTGGCTCGCGGCGAGCAGGCCATCCTGGAATCAGCGCTGCCCAATTTCGAGCGAATCATGATCAAGGTCGCCATTCGCGCCACTGGCGGCCGCCGCCAGGATGCGGCCCGTCTGCTCGGCTGGGGGCGCAATACATTGACCCGAAAGATCAAGGAACTCGATATGGAGTGCTGATGGGCGGGCCTTCGGGGCGCAGAAACGCGCCGAACTTCCGGCATGGGATACTAAAAGCGAAAACCGGCACTGGCCTCAAGTACGGGGATGAATTCGCTGCCGACGCGCCCGCCGTCCTGGGTGCGGATGGTTTCCAGTTGCGCAACGCCGAGGGTAAACCCCGCGCGGAGTCGCTCCCGGACGAGTTGATAACCTAGCCCGCCGCCACCACCCAGGCGCTGATAGGCGACCCGTCGTCCGTCCTCCCGCTGGGTTTCCACCGCCAGGGTGCCGCCGAACAGGGTTCCGTGCCAGCCGCTACTGAGCCCGTCACCAGCAAGAAATCGCAGGCCGGCCATGAATCCGAACCGATCACCCTTTTCCCAATCATCGACACTGCCCGTGTCGGCATGGCCACCAGCCATGATGAAAACACTCCCCACCGGGTTTGCTACTTCGACCTGAACCCCGGCGAGACCATTCCAGGCAGCCAGACCGAGATAGCCGGCATCCGGATAAGTCCCGCCACGGCTCGACCACTCCCGGGCCTCGGCTGCGGTCATGCACAGCACCGTGAAACATGCGGCAAGCAGGGCGCCGATGGCGCGACGGCGACGGGCATGACAACTGACAGGCGCGTGTGGGGGTGATGACACGGGTTCTCCCGAAAGGTGGTTTCAGCCAGTCTTGAGCATAGAATACCGGGTGCCGCCCACGATACAGTCCCGACTCGCCGACGCCGGATCGACGCATGTTCCATGTGATTCTCTACCAGCCCGAGATACCGCCGAATACGGGCAATGTCATCCGCTTGTGCGCCAACACCGGGGCGCGGCTCCACCTGATCGAGCCGCTTGGCTTTGCGCTTGAGGATCGCCTGCTTCGGCGCGCTGGTCTCGACTACCACGAATGGGCCAGCGTGCAGGTGCACGCTGGGCTCACCGATTGCCTGACCCAGATCCGGGGCCGTGTTCATGCATTGACCACCCGGGCAACCCGGTCGGTCTACCATGCGAAATTTGCCCTGGAGGATGCCCTGCTGTTCGGCCCGGAGACCCGCGGTCTGCCCACGGCCGTCCTTGACACGCTGCCCGATGAACAACGGCTGCGGCTGCCCATGCGCGCAGAATCCCGCAGCCTGAATCTCTCCAACGCGGTGGCGGTGACCGTCTACGAGGCCTGGCGTCAGCTAGCCTTCCCCGGCGCTGCGAGTTGACCCCGGAGATCGCTAGAATTCCGACTTGCGGGTACGAGCCATGAGTATCTGCAATGCCTTGCTTGCCGTACGATGGCCGGCGACCACCTGATAGACCTGTTCGCAGATAGGCATTTCCACTTGCAGACGCTCTGCCAGGGCGTGGACTTCCCGTGCCGTGCGCAGGCCCTCGACTGTCTGCCCGATATCGGTCAGGGCCTGCTCGATGGTCGTTCCCCGACCCAGTGCCAGACCGAAGCGGCGATTACGGGATTGGTCGTCGGTACAAGTGAGGATCAAGTCACCCACGCCGGATAAGCCCATGAACGTCTGGCGCTCGGCACCCAGTGCAATGCCAAGGCGCGTCAGTTCCGCCAGGCCGCGGGTGATAAGCCCGGCCCGGGTGTTGGCGCCGAGCCCGAGCCCGTCGGCAATGCCGGTGGCCACCGCCAACACGTTCTTCACCGCACCGCCCAGTTCCACACCGACCAGGTCGTTGCTGGTGTAAGGGCGCAGCCCCGCGCCGTGGAAGGCCGCCGCCATGTCTGCGGCAAAGGCGGCATCCCGGGATGCAATGGTCACCGCCGTGGGAAGTTCTTCTGCAACTTCCCGGGCAAAACTCGGACCCGACAGCACCGCCATGGGATGATCGGGCAAATGCCGCTCCACCAGGCCGTGCAGCAAACCACCGGAATCCGCATCCAGCCCCTTGGTTCCCCAGAGTATGCGTCCATCCCGCGGCAGGTAACGTCCCAGGGCCTGGAGTTGGGCGGCGAATGCGTGACTCGGGACCACCACCACGACATCCCTGACATCGTCCATGGCCGCATCCAGATCCGCAGTCGGCGTCAGCGTCTCGGGAAAGCGGAATCCGGCCAGGTGGCGACAGTTCTCCCGGGCCTGGATCAAGCCCGCCATATGCCGAGCATCATGCCCCCACAGACGCACCGCATGCCCATTGCGCGCCAGCACCAGGGCAAGTGCGGTACCCCATGACCCTGCACCGATTACTGCGAAACGCCGTTGCATACGGCCTCCGCTGATTCGCGCCTACTGTCTCAACTTTCCCCAGGCGCCTGCGCTGCCGCCTTCTTCTGTTTGCGCTGCATGTACAGCGCGTCGAAGTTGACGGGACCGAGGAGCATCTGCGGGAAGCCGCCCTTGGACACCAGATCCGACACCACCTCCCGTGCATAGGGAAACAGGTTGGCGGGGCAGTAGCTGCCCAGCAAGGCTTCCAGCGTCTCGCCACTGAAGCCGCTTAGCGTGAACACCCCCGCCTGGTGCACCTCGCAAAGGTAGGCGGTCTTTTCCTCCAGCTTTGCGGTGACGGTCACCTTGAGCACTGTCTCGAAGGTGTTGTCGTCGAGCTTGCGAGTCTCGGAAGTGAGATCCACGCTGACTTTCGGTTTCCACTCGCCACGGAATACTTCCGGCGAATTGGGCGTCTCGAAGGAACTGTCCTTGAGATAGATCTTCTGGATGGCGAACTGCTGCCCTGATTTCTGCTCACCGGCCGCGCCGGCGGCACCATTCTCCTCGGCCATGTCGTGACTCCGTGGTTGTCTACTTACGTTCGATAGGCAGGTTGGCGGCTTCCCAGCCGCTGAAACCGCCCTTCAGCAGGAAAACCTGCTCGAACCCCTGTTCCTTGAGTTGCTTGCCGGGCTTGGCCGACTGCATGCCGTTCTGGCAGTAGACGATCACCGGCTTCTTCTTGGCCTTCTCCAGGCGGCGGTTTTTCTGATCCAGGGCGCTTGGCAATACATGCATGGCACCCGGCAGATGGCCCTTGCGGAAATCCGCCTCGCCGCGAAGATCCACGAACAGTGCGTCTTCCCGGTTGTACTTGTCGGTGGCTGCCCCCGGGTCGAGCTGCGCGAGGCCGAAGGTGAAGCGTGTCATTTCGGAGGTCAGTATCCACAGGATAATGACCGCCAGGGCAAGGAAAAGTACCCAGTTATTGGCGATGAATTCTGGCAGACGTTCCATGATGCTCACTTGATTGGCAAATGGTGGGGCCCGTGGCAGGCATCCCCGGCGGCTATGACAATACCGGTGACGGCTGGCCCTGCGCTCGACGAAGCCCGTATTATACAGGCGCCTTCCGTCGAGTGAATGGGACGGACCAACCCCAAGCGCAATGAGCCACGCCTCCGGCTGCCGAATGATCTCGAAATGCTTTGTCCACGCATGTGCGTTCCTGTTACTGCTGGCCCTGACGGCACTTGCCGGAGCGAATGACTACCAGGATCGCCAGCGCGAGCTTGAAGCCCTGCGCGCCGAGATGCAGACCATCGAGCGCCGTTTGCAGGAACGCCATGGGCGCGCCGATCGTATCAGCAATGAGCTTGGTGCTGTGGAGCAGGCTATCGGCGAGACCGTTCGCCGTCTCCAGGAGGTGGCTGAGGCCCGGGCCGAGAACCAAAGCCGTCTCGCCGATCTCGACCGGGAGCGTCGCGCCCGGGAGGTGGATGTGGCGGAACATCGGGATTACCTCAGGGCCGCCATCCGCGAGGCCTATGCCCAGGGCAACCAGCCGCTACTGAAAGTGCTTCTCAACCAGACCGATCCCGCCGCAGTGGATCGTCTCATGGTGTACTTCGACTATCTCGGTCGGGCCCGTCAGGAACGGATCGCCACAGCCCTGGAGCAACTCCGCGGCCTGGCGGAGGTCGAACAGGCATTGGCGGAACAGCGGGCCTCGCTGGTGGCTCTCGAACGCGAGCAGCGGGCCCAGGCCGAGACCCTCGGGAGGCAGCGCGATGAGCGCGCCGAGGTACTGGCGAGCCTGCAATCCACCATCGCCGACGACAGTCGCCGGCTGGACGTGCTGGCCGAGGATGAGGCCGGCCTGCAAGCGCTGCTCGATGATTTGCGTAGCGCTCTGGCCGATATCCCCGAGCAGGGCCTGGAGCGGCCTTCCTTCCAGGCCCGCCGGGGAGAATTGCCGTGGCCGGCAGAGGGCCGCGTCCTGACCCGGTTTGGCAGCCGCGAAGGGCGCCACGATGGCGAATGGCGCGGCGTGACCATAGGTGCCGAGGCCGGAACGCCCATCCGCGCCGTCTCTGATGGACGGGTGGTCTTCGCCAACTGGTTGCGTGGCTTCGGGCTTTTGTTGATCATCGACCACGGGGATGGCTACATGACCCTGTATGGCCACAACGATGGTCTCTATGCCGATGTCGGCGATTGGGTGGACGAGGGGCAGCTCATTGCGGCCGCTGGCAACAGCGGTGGGCGTGATCGCACCGGCGTCTACTTCGAGATTCGGGCTGCAGGCCAGCCGCAGGACCCCCTGCCCTGGTTGCGGCAACGCAGCTGACCCCGACGGCGGACGCCGCCGGGATACCCCGCAAGGAGTGGATACGCATGACAGGAACCGCCGGACTGCGCCGCATCGTAGTTGTCTCCCTGGCCACGGCCCTGACCCTGGGCCTGTCGCTGGCGCCAGTTGGTGCGGAGCAGCGCGGAGCAGAGCGCCTGCCGCTTGAGGATATCCGTACCCTTTCCGAGGTGTTCTCCCGAATCAAGGCCGACTATGTCGAGGACGTTTCCGATCAGGAGCTGCTGGAGTCCGCGGTCCGCGGCATGCTACAGGGGCTGGACCCGCATTCGTCCTATCTGTCGCCGTCGGAGTTTCGGGACCTGCAGGAGGGCACCCAGGGACAGTTTGGTGGACTGGGTATCGAAGTCGGCCAGGAGGACGGTTTTCTCAAGGTCATTGCCCCCATTGACGACACGCCAGCGCAGCGTGCCGGCATCCGCCCGGGTGATCTGATCATTCGGCTCGATGGCAAGACCACCAAGGGCATGGGCATGAGCGAGGCGGTCTCGATGATGCGTGGCGAGCCCGGCGAGGAGATCGTGCTGACCATCGTGCGCGACGGTGAGGACGCCCCCTTCGACGTGACCCTGGTGCGGGATATCATCCGCGTTCAGAGTGTGCGTTCCCGGGTGCTCGAGCCGGGCTTCGGCTACGTGCGTATCAGCCAGTTCCAGTCGCGCACCGGGCCCAACCTGCTCGACGCCATCGACAAGCTGAAGGCCGAGTCGGATGGCCCGCTCAAGGGCCTGGTGCTTGACCTGCGCAACAACCCCGGCGGTGTGCTGCAGGCAGCGGTGTCCGTCTCCGATGCCTTCCTCCGCGAAGGGCGGATCGTCTACACCGAGGGGCGGGTGCAGCAGGCGCAGATGAGCTTTGACGCCAATCCCGCCGATGTGCTCGATGGTGCTCCGCTGGTGGTGTTGATCAATGGCGGTTCGGCGTCCGCCTCGGAGATCGTCGCGGGAGCGCTGCAGGATCATGGTCGCGCGGTGATCATGGGAAGCCGCAGCTTCGGCAAGGGCTCGGTGCAGTCGGTGGTCCCGCTGAACAGCGGCGCCGCGGTGAAACTGACCACGGCCCGCTATTTCACCCCCAATGGGCGATCCATTCAGGCCGACGGTATCCGCCCCGACGTGGAGCTTGACGGGCTCAGCGTACAACTGGGCGAGCGCAATGACGCCGGGCGGGTGGCCGAGCGGGATCTGAGCCGTCACCTTGACGAGCGTACTGGCGAGGGCGAAACCTCGGCCTCGGACCCGGGGCTGGCTGCCAGCGATTATCCGCTGTTCGAGGCCCTCAACCTGCTGAAGGGCATGGCGATACTGGGTGAACGGCAGCGGTGATTCGCACCGCCGCGCTTGTCCTGTTCTGTGTGCCGTTGCTGGCCGTGGCGGACGTGCCGAAGATCGCGCTGATCATCGACGACATCGGCGATCAGTCCATCGCCGGTGAGCGGGTGGTCGCGTTACCCGCTCCGGTGGTGTGTTCGGTGCTGCCATGGACACCCCACGCAGTGCCCATCGCCAGTGCCTGCCATGCGGCGGGCAAGGAAGTGTTCCTGCACCTGCCCATGCAGGCGGTCAATGGGAACGACCCAGGGGCTGGCGCCCTCACCCTGGATATGTACCCGGAAGAGCTGGCGCAGGCGACGCGGGACGCGCTGGCCGTGATTCCCCATGCCAGTGGCGTGAACAACCACATGGGTAGCCTGCTGACTCAGGCGCCGGGTCCCATGCGCTGGCTCATGCGGGAATTGCTGGATTTCGACCCGAGCCTGATCTTTGTCGACAGTCGCACTAGCCCCAACAGCCTGGCGGAACGCAAGGCCAGGCGCTACGGCCTTGCCCACCAGCGACGGGATGTGTTCCTCGATAACCTGCGCGACGAAGCGGCTATCGGGGCCCAGATCGCATTGCTGGTGACGCGGGCACGGCAGCACGGTGTGGCGGTGGGCATCGGCCATCCCTATCCGGAGACCCTGGCTGTTCTCGAGTCCATCCTGCCCACCTTCGAAGCGGATCATGGCGTCCGCCTGGTGCCCTTGCGCTCCATCGCCATCCAACCCTGAGGCGACCAGTCCGTTGTGTGAACCGTTGCCCGCTTCTGCGCCCCGCGCTGCGGCACGATGCAGACTCAGACTCAAGGCTGGCCCCAGGCGGCCGAAACACTAGATGGGCACGCTTGCCCGTGGATGGGCAACGGTAACCAGACGGGACGGCATGAATCCATCAACAGTCATCGGCATGGTCGCGGGGGTCATCCTGCTTGCCACGGTACTGGTGTTTGCCGTGGACCAACCGGCCACCTTCATCAACCTGCCTGGTCTGGCCATTGTGGTTGTCGGCACGCTGGCGGCGACCTTCATCAGTTACCCCCTTCGCGAAGTGGTTCGGGTGGTGCGGCTGGTGACCATCGTCATGCGCAACGAGAACACCTATAGCCGCGACGACATGGAGGAGCTGGTGCAGATCTCGCGGATGTGGTTTCGCGATGATCTGCGCGCAGTGGAACGGGCGCTGGAGCGGACCGGCAATCCCTTTCTGCGCACCGGTGTGCAACTGGTGATCGACGGCACCAACGAACACGACATACTGGATCTGCTGCGCTGGCGCATTGCCCGTCTCAAGGCCAAGGAACATGCCGAGGCCCAGATCTTTCGCACCATGGCTGCCTATGCCCCGGCATTCGGCATGATTGGTACCCTGGTAGGCCTGATCAACATGCTGTACGTCCTAGAGGAGGGTGATATAGCGGTGATCGCCCAGAACATGGGTATCGCGCTGCTTACGACCTTTTACGGCATTCTCCTCGCCAACCTCATTTTCAAGCCCTTTGCCGTGAAGCTCGAGCGTCGCACCGAGGAACGGCTGATTTCCATGAACATGGTTCTGGAAGGCGTGGCGTTGATCAGCCAGAAGCGCAACCCGGCCTTCATACAGGAGACGCTGCGCTCGTTCATGGCGCAGTACCAGGACGAAATCAGGCAGGCGCCGGCCGCTGTCCGGAACCTCGCCCGCGAGAAGCGTTGAGATGAGCGATCCTCTGGTCGAACACGCCAATGGCGGCGCATTCCGTGGTGACCTGACCCAGCCGGTCAGCTCCGGCGGTGAAGGGGAGAGCTGGCTGCTGATCTACCTCGATGTTCTCACCCTGCTGCTCACCCTGTTTGTCGTGCTGCTCGCCTTTACCGACTTCGACGCGCCGGAGCCGAGCCCGGACGCCATGGCCTTTGTGACACCACAGCCCTGGAGCGAACCGCTGGAGCAGACCGATCCCGAGCCGGAGGCGGAAGCGGCCGAGGCGGCGGCACCCCCAGCAGAGGTCGATCCGCTGGCGCGATTCGAGATTCCGGAGCTTGCCGATGGCATCGAGGTGCAATTGGAAGGCGGCAGGCTGAGCTTCCGCATTCGTGACAGCCTGCTGTTTGGGTCCGGCTCGGCGCAACTCACCGGTGCCGGCGGGCGTCTGCTGGATGAACTCGTCGGCACCCTGTTGCGCCTGGATGGGCCCATTTCCGTTGAAGGTCACACAGACGACAGGCCCATCGCCACCGCGCGCTTCCCTTCGAACTGGGAGCTATCCTCGAGTCGCGCCATCGCGGTGCTGCGGCGCCTGCAGCTCACGGGGATCGACCGCGAACGGCTGCGTGCCGTGGGCTACGCCGATACCCGCCCGATTGCCGACAACGCGGATAGCAGTACCCGTGCCGCCAACCGACGTGTCGAGCTTGTCCTGCACATGGACCTGGACCCTGCCGACCCGATACCGCCTCGCTGATGGAACACGTCTCCCGCGCCGTTCCGGCCAGAATGCATTTTGTTGCGGTTTACTGTCACAACTGACAGGTTGAGCCCGCGTGCCGGATTACACACAATCGGATCATGTATTGCATTACAGGACGCATTTCGGGTGAATGTCGCCTGGTCAGGCGACCCGAGGCGTCACATCGAGGAAGCCTTGTCCATGGCGTAGCGCTCTGGCCAAAGCTGCTCAGGCCGCAGCTCAAGCACCTGGGCGATGATTCTCTCCCACTTGGGGTAAGGCCGGTTCAGTGCCGCCTGCGGCTGTTGCCGCGTCACCCCGTACTCCCTGGCCAGCGCGGCAAGGCTATAGCCACGAATGGCAAGCTGGTACTTGATCCACTCACGGCGAATGTGTGGGTCGGATGGAATGTCGATGGGATTGATGGCGCTCATAAGCGAGAAAGCTAACACCCGTACGGGTATCACGCAATGGTGTTTGAATGAATATGACGAGTGTGAGTAACGGCGGTTCGGCAACGGCCCTGGGCAGTCGCATTCGGGAGCTACGGGGGCGGCGGTCGCGAGACCGTTTCGCGTCCCAGCTTGGTATTCACAAGAACACGCTCGCCCGCTACGAAAACGGCGAGCGGTTGCCGGATGCCGAGATGCTTCATCGGCTCTGCAGCCTCTGCGGGGTATCTGCTGACTGGCTGATTCATGACCGTGCCGTGGGGCCGGACGCTGGCAGCACCTGGTGTCTGCCGGAAGTCGACGAAGTCGAACTCGACGATGCACCCATGCTGCTGCATCGGGGCTGGCTGAAGACGCAACGGGTACATCCCGACCGGCTCATGGTGCGCACCATGCAGGGCGATGGCATGGCCCCTACCCTTGGAGACGGCGAGGTCCTGTTCGTGCTCCTGCAGGAAGACCATGAGAACCTGGCCGGCGATGGTATCTATCTGTTCGAGTTCGATGGTCAACCCATCGTCAAGCGGCTGCACGGCGCGGGAACGCGGCGTGCACAACTGATCAGCGACAATCCGAGCTATCCGGCCATCGACCTGCCGGAAGATGCCATCGGGCAGAGTTGCCGTATTGTCGGTCCGGTCATCTGGCACCTTCGGCGGCTGTAGGGGAAGCGCTGGACCTGCCGGGGGCGGCATCCTAAAGTGTGGTCCCGGTATTCTTTCGAGTCGACCATGCATTGTTCCGTCTACAAGGGGCGCAAGGCGCCGGATCATTACCTGTTCCTGCCGCGCAGGGATGATTTCGACGGGGTGCCGCAGGCGCTACTCGACCGCTTCGGCGTGCTTGAGCACGTGATGGATCTGGTGCTGACGCCGCAGCGGCGCCTCGCGAGGACGGATATCCATGCGCTGATGCGCAGCCTGCTGGTTCAGGGATGCTACGTTCAGTTGCCTCCGAAGGACGAAACGGACTTTAATCAGATTGCGTGACGTGTGTCTCTTTTCTTCGACATGTCGCCTTGTTACGATCATTTCCTAGAAACTGAAGAAGATAGGATTCGATCGTGATCTTGCGTCTCACCTGCCGCATATCTGCCTGCACCTGCTTGCTTGCCATGTCCATGGTGCATGCAGCATCAATGGAGGGCGAGGCGCTCGATCTGAGCTACGATCACCAGGCCGCCGAGATCTCCGATCGCTGGCAACTTCCGGCCAGGCAAGAGGCTGCGCCGGTCCGCGCCGGCCAGCCGCTACCCGCCTTCCGTATCGGCATGCTCGTACCCAGTGTCTGCGACGACCGTGGCAGGCAGACCGCCTTCGGCATGCTCCAGACCGGCGGCGAGGCCTGTGAATCCGGAGCCGTCAGCTTTTCCCTCACCATCCGAAACCGGTAGCCAGGGGACAACACGTGACCCTGCCTGTGCCTGGAGCCGGCCATTGTGATGGCTGGGGCGCGGCGGCTTCTGCCGGGTGAGCAGACCACCCTTGGAGTTCGCTACAGCACAAGGGTTTCAGCGTCGTAGCAGGGCAAACCCGCTCAGACCCAGCGCACCGGCACCCAGCAGCCAGGTGGTGAGCGGTGCTCCCAGGAACACTGGCCCGGCGCCGGCCTCCGCCACCGTCAGGATGACGGCGATGACTGCCAGAACGGTGGCACCGTTGATGGCATTGCGTTGGCTCGCCTGGCGTGCCAGATCCGCACGCAGCTCCGCCAGTTCCGTCTGCTGGCCGGCCAGTGCCTGGCTCACCGTGTGGAGGTCGTCCGTGGCCTGCAGCAGGCGTGTGGGCAGCTCCGGCAGGGTCTCGCCCCAATCAGGCAGATTGCGCTGGACGCGGCGCATGATGCCTTCCAGGCCAACCTGCTTTTGCATCCAGTGTTCCATGTAGGGCTTGGCCGTGCGCCAGAGGTCCAGCTCCGGATAGAGCTGCCGCCCCAGTCCTTCGATGTTGAGCAGCGTCTTTTGCAGCAACACCAACTGCGGCTGGATTTCCATGTCGAAACGGCGGCCGGTTTCGAACAGTCTTAGCAGCACGGCACCGAACGAGATGTCCTTCAGTGGGCGCTCGAAAATAGGCTCGCAGACGGTGCGGATGGCCGCCTCGAATTCCTCGACACGCGTCTCTGGAGGCACCCATCCCGACTCCACGTGCAACTCAGCCACGCGCCGGTAGTCGCGGTTGAAAAAGGCGAGAAAGTTCTGTGCCAGATAGCGGTGGTCGAAAGGCCCGAGACTGCCGACGATTCCGAAGTCCACCGCGATATAGCGCGGATCATCCGGTCGGCTCACCTCGACGAAGATGTTGCCCGGGTGCATGTCGGCATGGAAGAAACTGTCCCGGAACACCTGGGTGAAGAAGATCTCCACGCCGCGCTCTGCCAGCAGGCGCAGATCCACGCCCAGTTCCCGCAAGCGATCCACATGACTCACGGGAACGCCACTGATCCGCTCCATGACCATCACCCGGCGACTGGTGTAGTCGAACATCACGTCGGGAATGTAGAGGAGTTCGGAGTCGCGGAAGTTGCGGCGCAACTGCGAGGCATTGGCGGCTTCGCGCAGCAGGTCGAGTTCGTCGATCAGGCTTTTCTCGAACTCGGCGACCACCTCGCGGGGGCGCAGCCGACGACCCAGTGGCCAGTAGCGCTGCGCCAGCCCCGCGAAAAGGAACATGAGTTCCAGGTCCCGCCGGATGATCCGGTCGATATCCGGTCGGACCACCTTGACCACAACTTCACGACCGTCGCGTAACCGGGCGCCATGGACCTGCGCGATGGACGCGGAGGCGATAGGCGTGTCGTCGAATCGCTCGAACAGCGCATCAATCGGGCTGTCCAGCCCATGCTCGATGATGCGTCGGGCGTCCCGACCGGGGAATGGCGGCACCCGGTCCTGCAGGAGCGCCAGTTCCTCGGCGATATCGGGTGGCAGCAGATCGCGCCTGGTTGACAGGATCTGGCCGAACTTGACGAAAATCGGCCCGAGATCTTCCAGGGCGAGACGGATGCGCTGACCGTGGCTGCCGTCCCTTGATCGCAGCCAGTACCAGGGCGAGAAATACATCAGCCAGCGGATTGGGCGAAACCATCGCGTGGCAAGCACGATCTCGTCGAGACCGTGCCGTATCAGCACCAGGTTGATGCGGATCAGCCGAAAGACATGCCGGGTTCCTATCATGCGCCTGTGCCATCCCCGGCAAGGCGGCGTTCCAGGTGGCGCAGACGGGCCTCCAGCCGATCTGCATGTTCCCGCAGCTCATCCACTGCCGACAGGAACAGGGCCGTTTCCGCCTCGCTGGGAAGCAGCCGCCGCTCTTCCGTAAGGTATTCCGCCAGCCCCGATTCCGACGCGACGCGCACATCGGCAAGCCAGTGCCGCAGGCGCCGTCCGGTTGCGCCCGCCTGATGGGCGATATCGTCACCTACCATGCGCGAGAGTTGCTCTTCCAGGTCGATGTCCAGCCCTGCCAGCAGCTGTCGGACATCCCGCACAAAACCGAGATCGCCGTTGAACGACACCTGATCACCGCCGCCCAGGGGGTCCCTGGCCAGGTTAAGCAAGGCCAGCGGAGTTCCACGGATCGAGGCGTCAGCCGGCTCCGTGGCGGCGTCCCACGGCGCCAGAATGACCCCATCGGAGGTGAAGCTCACCGACAACGCAAGGGAAGTGCCTTCCAGCTCGATCCCCAGACGGCGTCCTGCCAGCTGGCCCAAGCGGCTGCGGGCATCAGGATCCAGGCTGATCACATGGTCGAGCACGCGATTCAGGGGTTTCAGCAAGGTGTTCAGCCATTCCATCGGGCTGCTCCGCTTCTGCAATGGCGCATCAGTAGCGGTATCCCCGGTGGACCGCGACAATGCCGCCGCTGAGATTCGTGTAATCGCAGTCTTCCAGGCCGGCGCCGGACATCATGTCGCGCAGCGTCTCCTGGTCGGGATGCATGCGGATGGATTCGGCCAGATAGCGATAACTCTCCGAGTCGCCGGCGATCATCTGCCCCATGCGGGGCAGCACATGGAAGGAATACATGTCATAGACAGGCGTCAGGCCGGGCAGGTAGAGCTTGGAGAACTCCAGCACCAGAACGAAGCCGCCAGGGCGCAACACCCGCCGCATCTCCTGCAGCGCACGGGCCTTGTCGGTGACGTTACGCAAGCCGAATCCAATGATAACCCGGTCGAAACTGGCATCGGGGAAAGGCAATTCCTCGACGTTGGCAAGCACGTATTCCACACCCAGCACGCCCTCGTCGATGAGCCGGTCGCGACCGCGGGATAGCATGGCTTCGTTGATGTCGGACATGACCATGCGGCCCCGCCCACGGAGTTCGCGCATGGCCAGTCGCGTGAGATCGCCGGTGCCCGCCGCCAGATCCAGCACCGCGTGACCGGGACGCAGCCGTGCCATGCCGATGGTCTGCCGCTTCCAGAGCCGGTGCAGTCCGGCGGACATGAGATCGTTCATCAGGTCGTAGCGCTCGGCGACGGACCGGAACACGGCGCCAACCCGTTCCACCTTCTGGGCCGCCGGGATGCGCTGATAACCGAAATCGGTGCTGTCGCTATCGGCCTTGCTCAAATGATTGTCTCCGTCGGAAGTTCGCGCCCCGGGCGGCGGGGCAATGTCATGGTGCGGCTGTCAGTCCGCTGCGCGGCGTTGATAGCCCGCCTCGCGTAGCCGGTCCAGATAGCGTTGCCAGTGCTGTTCCTGGTTTCGCCCGAGTTCATGCAGGAACTCCCATCCATACAGGCCGGAATTGTGGCCGTCATCGAAATGCAGGCGCACTGCATACTCGCCCACAGGTTCGATACGCGTGATGTTGACGTCTTCCTTGTTGACCTGCAGCACCTCCTGACCCGGTCCGTGGCCACGCACCTCGGCCGATGGCGAATGCACCCGCAGATACTCACAGGTGAGATTGAAGCTGCTGCCGTCATCGAAGTGCAGTTCAAGCACCCGGGACTGGCGGTGCAGCTTGATTTCGGTCGGTACCGGCATGAATGCCCCTGTGTGAAATGCTGTTTACCTACAGAATATACCGGCTCAGGTCCTGATCCTGTACCAGTTCGTCCAGCTGGCCGTTGACGTAGGCGGCGTCCACGGTGAGGGACTGGCCGCTCCGATCCGGTGCATCGTAGCTGATTGCCTCCAGCAGTCGTTCCATCACGGTGTGGAGGCGGCGGGCGCCGATGTTCTCGGTGCGCTCGTTGACCTCCCAGGCCACCTCGGCGATACGGGCGATACCGTCCCTGGTGAATTCCAGGGTGCAGCCCTCGGTTTCCATCAGGGCCTGGTACTGGGCGGTGAGCGAGGCGCTGGGCTCGGTGAGAATGCGGACAAAGTCCTCTACCGCCAGCGCCTGCAGCTCGACCCGAATCGGCAGCCGGCCCTGCAGTTCCGGAATCAGGTCCGAGGGCTTGGACAGGTGAAAGGCCCCGGAGGCGATGAACAGGATGTGGTCGGTACGCACCACGCCGTGCTTGGTGGACACGGTGCAGCCCTCCACCAGTGGCAGCAGATCCCGCTGCACACCTTCACGGGACACGTCGCCGCCACTGACATTGGCGTCCTGGCGGCGGGTCACCTTGTCCAGCTCATCGAGAAAGACGATGCCGTGCTGCTCGAGTCGCTGCATGGCGGCGAGCTTGATCTCCTCGTCGTTAACCAGGCGCGCCGCTTCTTCTTCCCGCAGCACTTTCAGGGCGTCGCGGATCTTCATCTTGCGGTTTCGCTTGCGGCTGTTGCCGAAGTTCTGGAACAGGTTCTGCAACTGGTTGGTCATTTCCTCCATGCCCGGCGGCGCCATGATCTCGACACCCATGGGGGAAGATGACACCTCGATTTCCACTTCCCGGTCGTCCAGTTCGCCGAAGCGCAGCTTGTTTCGAAACTTGTTGCGGGTGGCGGAATCGACTGGCTCGGCCTGGCCCTGCTGTTGCTCCCACGGCCCGCTGCTGGCGCGCGGCAGCAGGATATCCAGCAGCCGATCTTCGGCGGCCTCCTCGGCCCGATACTTGACCTTGTCCATCTCCTCTTCACGGGTCATCTTCACGGCGATATCCGCAAGATCGCGCACGATGGACTCCACATCCCGGCCAACATAGCCCACTTCCGTGAACTTGGTGGCCTCGACCTTGATGAACGGCGCCCGGGCCAGCCGCGCCAGCCGGCGGGCGATCTCGGTCTTGCCCACACCGGTGGGGCCGATCATCAGGATGTTCTTGGGGGTGATCTCGTTGCGCAGGTCCTCACCCACCTGCATGCGCCGCCAGCGGTTGCGCAGGGCGATGGCAACGGCGCGTTTGGCGTCGTCCTGGCCGATGATGTGACGGTCCAGCTCCTGAACGATTTCCCTAGGTGTCATCTCGGACATGCGATTCTCCGGTCAGGCCTGGCCGCCAAGGGCCAGTTCCTCGATGGTCAGTTCGTGATTGGTATAGACGCAGACGTCGGCGGCGATGTGCAGTGACTTCTCCACGATCTGCCGGGCGCCCAGCTCGGTATTGTCCAGCAGTGCAGTGGCTGCCGATTGCGCATAGGGTCCACCGGAGCCGATGGCAATGACGTCGCGTTCCGGTTCAATGACGTCGCCGTTGCCGGAAATCACCAGGGTTGCCTCCCGGTCGGCTACCAGCAACAGCGCCTCAAGCCGGCGCAGCGCGCGATCGGAGCGCCATTCCTTGGCCAGTTCCACCGCCGCGCGCACCAGGTTGCCATGGTACTTGTCGAGTTGACCCTCGAAGCGCTCGAACAGGGTGAATGCATCGGCGGTGCCACCGGCGAAGCCGGCCAGTACCTGATCCTTGAACAGGCGGCGCACCTTGCGAGCGTTGCCCTTCATGACTGTGTTACCGAGAGATACCTGACCATCTCCGCCAATGACGACGTGATCACCACGACGGGCGGCAAGAATAGTGGTTCCGTCAAACTGCTGCATGGATGCTCCGGCAGGCTGCGATGAGTCGTTGGTTTGCGTGACTGAGACTGCAATTCGCAGTTATGGGGTGAATGGCGGCGACTTTCAACGCGGCGATGACAGGATCAGCGTTTTTTTCTGGCGCGGGGGTGGGCTGCGTCGTAGACCTGGGCCAGATGCTGGAAGTCCAGGTGCGTATAGATCTGGGTGGTGCCGATATCGGCATGCCCAAGCAATTCCTGTAGAGCCCGCAGGTCGCCGCTGGACTCCAGCATGTGCGTGGCAAAGGCATGTCGCAGCATATGGGGGTGGACGCCGACTGCCAGGCCGGCGCTGCTCGCACGGCGTCGCAGGCGCTGCTGCACGCTGCGCGGGGACAGGCGGCCGCCGCTACGGGTGACGAACACGGCCTGCTCACCCCCCGCCGCCAGACTGTCGCGGTGTGATAGCCAATCACGGAGCCGATCCACGGCTTTGCGGCCCACAGGCACGATGCGTGTCTTCGACCCTTTGCCGGTCACCCGCACCAGCGCCTGTTCCAGCGACAGGTCGGAAAGATCCAGGCCCACCGTCTCGGCAAGCCGCAGCCCGGATGAATACACCAGTTCGAACAGGGCGAGATCCCGCACAGTCAGGCTGTCGTCTTCGTCGCTCGGCGCGTCCAGCAGATGGCTCACGGCGTCCACGTCCAGGGTGGCCGGCAGGCGCGATGGTGATCGCGGAGCGGAAAGCCCGTCCGCCGGATTGGCCTGCAAGGCGCCCTCGCGGACCAGAAAGCGGAAGAAACTGCGGATGGCGGACAGGCGCCGCTGCAGGGAGCGCCCGGAGAGCCCCCGGCGATGGCCCTGGCCGATAAAGCGGCGCAGGGCATGGCTGTCGATAGCGGACCAGTCGGTCAGGGATTCCGCCAGACACCAGTCCCGCAGTGCGTGAAGTTCCCGGGCGTAGTGTAAACGTGTGGTGTCGGCCAGGCGCCGTTCGCTGCCCAGATGACGGTCAAAACGTGACAGCCAGTTCGTGTCCGGCCCTGCGGTCACAGCCGGGCCGCCACCGCATGGCTGGTGAGATCGCCCAGTTGCCGCAGGAAGACCGTCCCCTGGCTGCTGTGGTAGCGCTCGGCATCCAGGCTGCCGATGGCCAGCAGCCCGGTGACCCCGTCGTGCTGGAGAGGGACCACGGCCATGGACTGCACGCGGGTACCGCTGTCGCCGAACAGGAAACTGCGCTGGTTGTCATGGAAATGGCCACAGCGCGGCCGCTGTGCCCGGAAGACTTCCCGGAACAGGGAGAAGCCCGGGTCATTGGGGTTGCGGAACTCGGCCCGGTCGCCGCCGTAGCCCTGGGCCCGCAGTCGCATGGCGACGAAATCCGCGCCGAAGTGCAGGCGAAGACCGTCGGCGACGGTGTCGAGCGTGCTGTCCAGGTCCCGGGCGTCCATCAATTCCAGGGTGAGGCGCTGCAGGCGATCGGCCAGTCGATCGTTGTCCCGCGCGACCTGCACCAGGTCTTCCAGCCGTCGCTCCAGCCGCCGGTGCTGATCCCGCAGCAGGCGGACCTGATACTGCACCAGGGAGACCGCGTCACCGCATTCGTGGGGCAGTCGCAAGCGTTCCGTCAGTTCCGGATGGCGGCGAAAGAAGTCGGGGTGGCGCTCAAGGTAGTCGGCCACCGATTGTTCCGGTATCTGCTCTTCCAGGCCGGTTTTCTGCTGAATGCTCACCTGTGGGTTCCCCCCGGGGGTGGCCTTTGCCCGGTGTGACGCAAAAACGCCAATCCCCTGGGCAGTCTATCGAACCGTTGGCGGGCCGTCACGACCCGGGCCATTCACCCTGGAAAACGGCCACAGCGGGACCCGTCATCCACACCGGTTCGCCCTCACCGGCCCAGCGCAGACGGAGCTTGCCGCCTGTCAGCGCCACTTCCGCTTCGTCGTCCAGCAGACCCTGCACCCGACCGGCAACCATGGCGGCACAGGCCCCTGTGCCGCAGGCACGGGTCTCGCCCACGCCGCGCTCGAATACCCGCAGGCGCAGATGGCCGCGGTCCACGACCTGCATGAAGCCCGCATTGACGCGCTTTGGAAAAGCGCTGTGCTGTTCGATCAGTGGCCCGAGGCGCTCCACCGGCGCTGTATCCACATCCTCCACCTGCAGCACGGCATGGGGGTTGCCCATGGACACCGCTGCGATCTGCAGGGTTTCTCCATCGACGTCCAGCGGATAAAGGGTTTGCCGGGCAGCCGCCTGGAACGGGATCTCGGCCGGTTCCAGGCGCGGTGCGCCCATGTTCACCGTGACCTGGCCGTCGTCCAGCAGCCGCACCACGGCGGGCTCCGCGTCGGTCTGTATGGCGAACTCCCGGCCTTCCACCAGCCCCTCGTCGTGCAGGAACAGGGCGAGACAGCGGACACCGTTGCCACAGTGCTCCACCTCGGTACCGTCGGCGTTGAATATCCGATAACGGACGTCCATCTCCGGATGGGTGGGCGACTCCGCCACCAGTACCTGGTCGCAGCCCACCCCGTAGCGCCGGTCGGCAAGGCGGCGAATCATGGCTGTGTCCAGGGCGACCCGCTGGCGGATGCCGTCGATGACGACGAAATCATTGCCCAGGCCCTGCATCTTGGTAAAGCGCATCAATCCTCCAGCAGCCGTTCGCCGGTGAGTAGATCGTCGACGGTTTCGCGGCGGCGGATCAGGTGTACCTGATCACCGTCTACCATGAGCTCCGGTGGCCGAGGCCGGGTGTTGTAGTTGCTGGCCATGACGAAACCGTAGGCGCCGGCGGAGCGAACCGCCAGGAGATCCCCCGGTTCCAGCGTCAGTGAACGGTCCTTGCCGAGAAAGTCCGCGGTTTCGCACACCGGACCTACCACGTCCCAGTTAGTCGGGGCGCCATCCCTCGGCGTGACCGGGTCGATGGCTTGCCAGGCCCCGTAGAGCGCCGGACGCAGCAGATCGTTCATGGCGCCATCCACCAGGGCGAAGTGCTTTTCCGGCGTCGCCTTGAGGTACTCCACCCGGGTCAGCATGACACCGGCATTGGCGACGATGGCGCGACCGGGTTCCATGTAGATGTCCAGTTCGCGGCCGCGCAAGCGCGGCAACAGCGCAGCGGCATAGGCGTCCGGTGCCGGCGGCGTCTCGTCGCGATAGCGCACCCCCAGCCCACCGCCGATATCCAGATGCCTGAGCCGCAGGCCGTCCTCGGCCAGGCGGTCCACCATGGCGAGAACCCGGTCGAGGGCGTCAATGAAGGGGTCGAGGCGGGTCAGCTGCGAGCCGATGTGGTAATCCACGCCGACGAAGTCCAGTGCCGGGAAATCGGCACGGCGCCGGTACAGCGCCTCGGCCTCATCCAGTGGGATGCCGAACTTGTTCTCTTTCAGCCCGGTGGAGATGTAGGGATGTGTATCGGCGTCCACGTCGGGATTGACCCGCAGCGATACCGGCGCCCGGGCATCGAGCCGGGACGCGATGTACTGGATGCGCTCCAGTTCCGGCAAGGACTCCACGTTGAAGCAGCCGATCCCCTTGTTGATGGCGTCGGCGATTTCCCGTCTGGTCTTCGCCACCCCGGAGAAGACGATTCGGCTCGGGTCGCCGCCGGCGCGTAGCACGCGCTCAAGCTCGCCCCCGGAGACGATGTCGAAACCGGAGCCGAGACGGGCCAGCAAATTGAGCACTGCCAGGCTGGAGTTGGCCTTTACCGCGTAGCAGACCTGGTGTGGCAGGTCAGCGAAGGCATGGTCGAAGTCGCGCCAGGCCTGTTCGATGGCTGCGCGGCTGTAGACATAGGCCGGGGTACCGTGTTCTGCGGCGATATCGGACAAGGCGACATCCTCGGCGTAGAGCGTGCCGCCGCGGTAATTGAAGGCTTCCATCCGGACTCCCTGGAAGACGGTTACGTGTCAGGATGCGTTCTCGGACTGGTCATCAGGCAGAAAAAGGTCGCCTTTCTGGCCGCAACCGCCGAGCAGCACCACCACCAAGAGCAGAACGCCAATCAAGCAGGATTTTCGCAAGCGATTCACCTCGCGGGCCGCGCAAGAAACCGGCATGGGCGGTAGTATACCGATCCAGCGGGCGCTCCGCAGCGCGCCCGACCATGGCAAGCAAACGGGGAGCCGGGAATGAGTGACGAATTATTGCCAACGGTGGAGGTTGGTGGGGGCGATCAGGCCCGCTACAGCGTGATCTGGATGCACGGCCTGGGGGCCGACGGCCACGATTTCGAGCCTATTGTGCCGGAACTGCGCCTGCCTAACGATCCAGCCATCCGCTTCATCTTTCCCCATGCGCCGGTGCGGCCGGTCACCCTGAACGGCGGTATGGCCATGCGCGCCTGGTACGACATTGTCACCCTGGGCGGCGGTGCTCCGCAGGATGCAGAGGGTATCGCCGCGTCTGCGGCGCAGATCCATCAGTTGATCGAGCGGGAAGGCGAGCGTGGTGTGCCGCCGGAGCGACTGGTGCTTGCGGGCTTTTCCCAGGGTGGGGCCATCGCCTTGCACACGGGTCTGCGCTACCCACAGCGGCTGGCCGGCATCATGGGCTTGTCCACCTATCTGCCGCTGGCGGATCGCTTCGCGGCGGAGCGCCATGAGGCCAACGCCGAGACACCGGTGTTTCTGGCCCATGGCCAGATGGATCCGGTGCTGGATATCAGTCTGGGACGCAACAGCCAGCAGACTCTCGAGCAGCACGGGTACCGTGTCGAGTGGCATGAGTATTCCATGGTGCATCAGGTCTGTTTCGAGGAAATCGAGGCCATCAGCCGCTGGCTGCAGACTGTCCTGACGGATTGATACGGATCTCTGAGTGCCCCCCAGCGCCGAAATCCGCACTCCAAGGCCGTTGCCCCAAACGCTGGTTGTGTGCGCCTCTTCGGGACCGTCAGCGACAGGGATGTCGCTGTCGAGCCCCCATGGATGGGTTTACGGCGTGTCCCGGAGAGGCGTACGCAACCGGCGTTCCCCGGTGATGGCCCCGCGATCCGATTGCACGGCTGGTCCTCCGGCGCAGATGATGACAGCGCTCGACGACACGTTAAGAATGTGGCGGGCTTGCGGCGAGGGCCCTGTGGCGGGTGCGTCGGTCAGGGACACGCCGTGAATACGTCCCTGTAGGCTCGACAGCGACGTCCCTGTCGCTGACGGTCCCCGACCGACGCACCCGCCACAGGGCACCGCAATGATGGGTGTTCGGCTACGATCGCCCTTCGGCAGGCGTCTCTGCCAAACGTTTCCGGGCCTTCTGCACCTGCTGGCGCACCTGATTGGGCGCGGTGCCGCCGTGATGGTCACGCGCCGCCAGTGAGCCCTCAAGGGTCAGCACCTCGAAGACATCAGCCTCGATGGTGTTGGAGAAGCCGCGCAGCGTCTCAAGCTCCATGTCCGCCAGATCGCGACCCGTCTCCACTCCATGGCGCACCGCGGCACCGACGATGGCGTGGGCATCGCGAAACGGCACGCCCTTGCGCACCAGGTAGTCCGCCAGATCCGTGGCCGTGGCGAAACCCTTGCGGGCGGCGGCTTTCATGCTCTCCGGCCGGGTGTGAATGGCCGGCACCATGTCGGCGAAGGCGCGCAGGCAGTCGCGAACCGTATCCACGGTATCAAACAGGGGCTCCTTGTCCTCCTGGTTATCCCGGTTGTAGGCCAGCGGCTGACCTTTCATCAGGGTGAGCAGGCCCACCAGGTGGCCGTGTACCCGGGCCGTCTTGCCGCGGACGATCTCGGCCACGTCCGGGTTCTTTTTCTGCGGCATGATGCTGGAACCCGTACAGAAGCGGTCTGGCAGGTCGATGAAGTCGAACATGGGCGAGGCCCAGAGAATCATCTCCTCGGCCATCCGCGACAAATGGGTCAGCAGGATCGAGCTGGCCGC
Source organism: Natronocella acetinitrilica (assembly GCF_024170285.1). Lineage (NCBI taxonomy): Bacteria > Pseudomonadati > Pseudomonadota > Gammaproteobacteria > Chromatiales > Ectothiorhodospiraceae > Natronocella > Natronocella acetinitrilica. The sequence goes on along the minus strand of NZ_JALJXV010000001.1, from coordinate 449,095 downwards.
GGCAAACTCCATGGCGAAGTCGCGATCCGAAACCGCATCCAGCGAGTTGTCGCTGGGGCGATCGAAGCCGAGTTCGGCGCAGGTCATTGCACGGTCGATGGGAAAGCTGGTGCCCGCCAGCGCGGCGGAACCCAGGGGCATGACGTTGAGCCGCGCCGCGCAATCCTCGAACCGTCCCTGATCACGCACCAGCATCTCGTACCAGGCCAGCATGTGGTGGCCGAAGCTCACCGGCTGTGCCACCTGCAGGTGGGTGAAGCCGGGCATGATGGTGTCCGCCTCGCGATCGGCCAGATCCACCAGACCCTGTTGAAAGCGCAGCAGCTCGGCGCGGATCTCCACGATCGCCTCGCGCAGGTAAAGGCGGATGTCGGTGGCCACCTGATCATTGCGGGAACGCCCGGTGTGCAGTTTTTTGCCGGCGTCGCCAATTCGGTCCGTGAGGCGCTTTTCGATGTTCATGTGCACATCTTCAAGTGCCGGTGACCACTCGAATGCGCCCTGCTCGATTTCTGCCTGAATCTCCCCCAGGCCACGGACGATAGCGTCGCGCTCGGCTTCCGTCAGCACACCGCAGGCGGTGAGCATGCGGGCATGGGCAATGGAACCGCGAATGTCCTGCCGGTAGAGACGGCGGTCAAAGTGCTCGGACGCGGTAAAGGCCTCGACGAAGCGGTCAGTCGCCTCCGTGAAGCGGCCCGTCCACAACTGCTGGCTGGTCTTGGTGTCGTCGCTCATCGTCATCCGTCTGCAAGTATTGGCGAGCCCGGGAGTATACCGAAGGATCGGCGCCCCTTCCCGACCTTCCCCCGTCTTGCTGCGGCGCTGCCGACACCGCACACTGAATGGCACGCAGTGCGGGGGGAACGCGGGCGATCCATGAATAACGACAATAGCGGCTTTTTCCTGCCGGAATTCTGCCGCATTCGTACCCTGTTCGGCGTTGTTGTCATCGTACAGCTGCTGGTGTTCCTGCTGGTACTGGCACAGCCCGTGGGCACGGATCGTTGGGCCGCGTTGAGCCTGTATTCGCTTTACCTGCAGTGGGTGGCGCTGGCCAGTTCGGTGTTGCTGTGCCTGCTGCGGCCCTGGCTGCGGCGCCTGACCGTGTTCACCGCCTCGCTGTGCGCCGGTGGCGTGATCCTGCTGGTGACGGCCATGGTCACCGAGGCCGCCTGGCAGGCCGTTGGCGGTGGGCGCAATTTCAGCGCCGAGCACCTGGCTTTCCAGGGCCGGGCGCTGGCGATGGCCGCCATCATCGTGACCCTGGTGCTGCGCTACTTCTATGTACAGCACGCCTGGCGCAGCCGGCTCGAAGCCGAGTCAGCGGCACGTATCGAAGCGCTGCAGGCACGCATTCGCCCCCATTTCCTGTTCAACAGCCTCAACACCATCGTGGCCATGATCCGTTCGCGTCCCGCCGAGGCGGAGGCCGCAGTTGAGGATCTGGCGGCCTTGTTCCGGGCCGGTCTGGAGGCGCGGGGTGGCTTCACCACCATGGCCCGCGAACTCGAACTGGTGACCGACTACCTGCGGCTCGAGCGCCTGCGGCTGGGGGATCGGCTCAAGGTGGACTGGGCCGTGGACGCCTTGCCACGGGACGCCCGCCTGCCGCCGCTGACATTGCAACCCCTGCTGGAAAATGCGATTTATCATGGCATCGAACCCAACACGGCGGGGGGTACCGTCAGTATTCTTGGTGGCCGGCAGGGGCGGCGTGTCTGGGTGCAGATACGCAACCCCCGCGGCAGCGGGATGCGCAGCGGAGGCATGGGAATGGCGCAGAGAAATGTGGAGGAACGACTGCGACTGGCCTTCACTGGTGCGGTTGATTTCAACATCGGAGAGTTGGATGGCGACTACACCCTGACCATGTCGTTTCCCTATCAGGCGGCCGAGGCATGAGGGTGCTAATCGTCGACGACGAGGCCCCGGCGCGGGAGCGACTCGCGCAGCTGATTTCTGACCTGGGTGAGCACCAGGTGGTGGGTGGAGCCCGTAACGGCGAGGAGGCCGTGGCGCTGGCAGAGCGCCATCGTCCCGATGTCGTGCTGATGGACATTCGCATGCCGGGCATGGACGGCCTGGCGGCGGCCTCGAAGATCGGCATGCAGGAAGCGCCACCGGCGGTGATCTTCGTGACTGCATTCGGCGAGCACGCCCTGGAGGCCTTTGACGCCCGTGGGGCTGATTATCTGGTCAAGCCCGTGCGCCTGGCCCGTTTGCAGCAGGCCCTGCAGCGGGCGCAGCAACTGAACCGGGCGCAGCTGGACGCGCTACAGCGTGTCGAGGCCGACGCGCACAGTGGAGATCAGACGCACCTGCTGTGTCGGCGCCGCGGTAACCTGGAGCTGATCCCACTGCAGCAGGTCTACTATCTGCAGGCCGAACACAAGTATGTCACCGTACGCCATGCCGATGGCGAGGACCTGATAGAGGACTCGCTGCGCACGCTGGAGGAACGCTTTCCTGCCTATTTCGTGCGTGTGCATCGCAACGCACTGGTGGCACTTGATCGACTCACAGGCCTGGAAAAGGACATGGACGGTCGTCGCTACGCTATCCTTCGAGGTCTGGAGGAGCGTCTGGAAGTCAGTCGCCGGCACGTTGCGGATCTGCGCCGGCTCTTGCGGGAGCGGGCCGGCCGCGGCTGATTGCCGGCCGGGCCGCATCGAACACATCTTTAAACAAGAACAGCGGAAACCCTCGCACTATGTTGGATAAGCCTCTACGCATTGCCACCCGCAAGTCGCCTCTCGCCGTCTGGCAGGCGGAATACGTCGCCGAGCAATTGCAGGCCCATCACCCGGGGCTGCAGGTTGAACTGGTGCGGATGAGCACCCGCGGCGATCGGATACTGGACGCCCCGCTGGCCAAGATCGGTGGCAAGGGCCTGTTCCTGAAGGAGCTGGAGGAAGGCCTTCTGGACGGTCGCGCCGACATCGCGGTGCATTCCATGAAGGACATTCCTGCCGAGGTCACGCCCAGATTGCATGTGCCGGTGGTACCGGAGCGCGATGATCCCTGCGACGCCTTTGTGTCCAAGCGCTACGCGACGCTGGATGACCTGCCCCAGGGAGCAAGGCTCGGGACTGCCAGCCTGCGACGGCAGTGTCAGGTGCGGGCGCGGCGACCGGATCTGCTGGTGGAGACCCTGCGCGGCAGCGTCAACACGCGACTGCGAAAGCTCGATGAGGGCGAATTCGACGCCATCATACTCGCCGCCTCCGGGCTCAAGCGCCTGGGAATGGCGGATCGCATCACCCATCGCATGCCGCCGGAAGAGAGCTTGCCGGCGGTAGGCCAGGGGGCGCTTGGCATTCAGTGTCGCGTGGGTGACAGCGTCATCGAGGCGCTGATCGAGCCGCTGGACCATGCTGACAGCCACGTTCGCGTAGCGGCGGAACGCGCCCTGAATCGTCAGCTGGAGGGCAGCTGTCAGGTGCCCATTGGTGCCTATGCGGAATTGCACGGCGGTGAAGTGCTGTTGCGGGGCCTGGTGGGCTCGCCCGACGGAAAGCGCATGGTGCGTGGCGAGATCCGGGGGCTGCGGGCGGATGTGGACGCGCTTGGTGCCCGCCTTGGCCAGGATCTCCTCGATCGCGGCGGCCGCGACATCCTCGCGGCCCTGCTGGCGGAGACGGATCAGTGACTGCTGTGGTCTCGTTGGAAGGCCTCCGGGTGCTGGTGACCCGCCCTGCGCACCAGGCGGAGTCGCTCTGCGAGAAACTGGAGGCCACCGGGGTCAAGCCGATGCGCTTTCCCGTGCTGGCCATCGAATCCCTTGCCGAGAGCGAGGGGGTGCAGACGGCCATCGGCCGCCTGCTGCAACAGGATCTCCTGGTTTTCACCAGTCCCAATGCCGTTCACTGCGCCATGCAGGCACTGCAGATCGCGGGGCTTGCCTGGCCTGACCCGCAGCCCGTAGAAGTCGCTGCGATCGGCCGCGCGACGGCAGAAGCGCTGGAGAAGCAGGGCGTTAACGTGGCAGTCTGTCCTGATGGGCCCTACACCAGCGAAGGCCTGCTGGCCCATCCGCGGCTACATCGCGTTCGCGGCCAGCGGACTATGCTGATAGGGGGCGTCGGTGGCCGGGAGCTGCTGGCCGACACCTTGCGGGAGCGGGGTGCCGAGGTGGACAGCCTGGCAGTCTACCGGCGGGTGCGGCCTCAGGCGGACGCGCTTGCCCTGACAGAGGCCTTGCTGGAGAAGGAGCTCGACGTAACGGTAGTGACCAGTGTCGAGGCACTGGAAAACCTGCTTGCCCTGGCCGGTGAGGAAGGCCGGGCGGAGTTGCTGTCGATCGGTTTGGTCACGGTCAGTGGTCGGGTGGCGACCGCTGCGCGGGTTCGGGGTTTCCACGGCGGCATTTGCGTGGCACCCGAGGCCAGTGACGGAGGCCTGATCGAGGGGATCAGACGCTGGCGGGATCAGCGGCAACAAACGGGGTCTTCCATGACGGACGACAAGCGCAACACAGAATCAGAAGCGGCGTCGGACCAGTATGAGCGGCCGGAACAGGGTGGGGAAGGTCATCAGGACACCGAGAACATCGAGCAGCCCGATCAGGTCGAGACCGGCGACGCGGAAAGCCTGCCGGCAACATCCGACCAGGATGGTGGTGACGGTGGCGAACCGCCGGAGGAGCCGCCTCCGGAAGAGAAACCGGCCAGGGATAATCGACCCACCCTGATCCTGATTCTGCTGTTTTTCATTATCGTCTTCGGCGCTGGCGGCGGTTGGTGGTTGTACGACCGACAGGAAGCGCTGATGGTCGGCCTTGAGGACCGCGCCAGCGCCAACGATCTGGCCGAGCTACGGGATAGCGCGGTTTCCCGTGCCGAGCGGCTCGCTGGGCGGGTGGATAATCTGGCGGCGGAGCACCAGGCGCACATACAGCATCTGGCTGGTGCCGAAGAGGCCGTGGCGCAACTGCGGGAGACCCAGAGCCGCGCCCGGGAGCAGATGGAACGCCTGGAAACCCTGGCGGGGTCGCAGCGTTCCGACTGGATTCAGTCTGAAGCCGACTACCTGTTCCGGGTGGCGCGCAGCCGGGCTGTTTATCATCAGGACGTGCAGGGGGCTCTTGCCGCGCTGCGCAACGCCGATGCCCTGCTCGGCGAGCTGGGGGGCGATGGTGCCGATCGACGCCGCGACGTACGCGCCGCCATCGAGGCACTGGTGGATGTTCCTCGGGTGGACCGGGGCGAGTTGTCGGCGGAACTGCACAGACTCATACGGGGGGTGGACGACTGGCCTGTCGCCGAATTGACCCAACGCCTGGAGGCCCGGCCCATCGAAGGTGATCGCGACGCAGACCTGGGCTCATTGGCTGGCCTGCAGGAGGCTGGCGCCCGCGCCTGGCAGCAGGTGAAGGCGAGCCTGTCCAGCCTGGTGGTGGTCCGCCGTGAGGATGCGCCGCCAGCGCTGCTGTCGCCCGATGAGGAATGGTTCCTGCGGGAGCATATCCGCATCCAGCTCCTGACGGCACGACTGGCCTTGCTGGAGCGCGACGAGGAAAGCTATCGCAGCAGTCTCGAGCAGGCGGAGCGTTGGACGGAACAGTACTTCCGCGACAGCGATGCCGTCCGCCAGGCCGTGTCCCGCATGCGGGAATTGCGGGAGCGGACCATTGCCCCATCCCTGCCCGATCTGGATGACCTTCTGGGTGATGCCGCCGGCGGGGAGGACGCATGAAAAAGCTCCTCATCCTGCTAGCGGCCCTGCTGCTCAGTGTTCTTGCTGCGCTCTGGTTCCAGGAGAACGGCGGCTACGTGCTGGTGCATGTCGGTGGCACCAGCGTCCAGGCCAGCCTGTTCATGGCCATTGGCGCACTGATTCTTTTCATGCTAGCCACCTGGCTGGTGTTGCGGATGGTATTTGGCGTTGCCCGGGCGCCGCGCGGTGTCCGCGGTTGGTTGCGCAGCCGTCGGATCGAGCGCTCCAGGGGCCGCATGCTTCGTGGTCTCCAAAAGCTCGCCGAGGGCGACTTCAACAGTGCCGAGCGGGATATGCTGAAAACTGTCCAGCATAGCGAGACGCCCTTGCTGCACTACCTGAGTGCCGCCTGGGCATCCCACCGGATGGGAGCCGAGAACCGGCGTGACCACTACCTGGCCCTGGCCGATCAGGCATCGCCCGACGCCCGCCTTGCGGTGGGGCTGGTGCAGGCGCAGTTGTACGTGGAAGACGAACAGTGGGAAACCGCCTTTGCAACCCTCAACCTGCTCCATGACCGATGGCCCAGGCAGGCGCGGGTGCTGGAGCTGCTGGCGCTAGTGTGTCGCAAACTTGAAGAATGGGAGCGGCTGCTGGATCTGCTGCCGCAACTCCGCCGCCATGCGCCGATGGACCCGGGTCGTGCCGAAGAGCTGGAGGCCCTGGCCGCAGCGGGCTACCTGAAGCAGGCAAGCCGTCAGGGGTTGGACCCTCTGGCACGGGCCTGGGCGCGCCTGCCACGTGCTTCCACCCAGATGGACCCGGTGCGGCTTGCCTACATCGATGGCCGCCTCTTGCATGATGATGGCGATGCCGAAGCGGAGAAGTTGTTGCGGACGGTTCTGCGCAAACACTGGGAGCCGCAGTATGTCAGGCGCTTCGGCAACCTGCGCATGGCCAATCCACAGACAGCCCTGGCCGCGGCCGAGGGTTGGCTCCGTGAGCGGCCGGATGATGCCGAGCTATTGCTGGCGGCGGCCCGCCTGAGCCTGGTGGCGGGGCACTGGTCGAGGGCGCGCAATTATCTCGAGAAGGCTGTCACCCGGGCCTCGCAACCCGAGGCGTGCTACCTGCTGGCGCGGATGCTGGAACAAACCGGGGAGAACGACAAGGCGGCCCATCAGTATCGGCTGGCGCTGGAGCAGGATGCCCGTTTCCAGTCACCCATGGGGCTGGACGAACTGGCCAAGCACCACATGCAGGACCTGGAGACACCGCGTCTGGCCCAGCAGGCGTAGGGGCCAGACGCGGTCTCCGGTCAGGGGACGAGAACGGTGGATCCCGTGGTCTTCCGGGCTTCCAGACTGCGATGGGCTTCCACTGCCTCACGCAGGGCGAAGCGCTGGCCGATATCGATGCGGATGATGCCACGGCCCACCAGGTCCATCAGGCTGCCCGCACCTGCTTCCAGGTCTTCCCGGGTGGCGATGTGGTGGAACAGCGTCGGACGTTGTACGTACAGCGAACCCTTCGCGGCCAGAATACCCACGTCCAGCGGCTCCATCGCGCCGGATGACTGACCGAAATTCACCATCGTGCCTCGCAGCTGCAGGCAATCCAGCGACTTCATGAAGGTGGTTTTGCCCACCGAGTCGTAGACAACGGGCACGCCCTTGCCGCCGGTGATTTCCTTCACCCGTTCGACAAAGTCCTCGGTGTTGTAGTTGATGGCGTGATGGCAGCCGTGGGTGCGCGCCAGTTCGGCCTTGGCGTCGCTGCCCACCGTTCCGATGACCGTCGCGCCAAGATGATTCGCCCACTGACAGGCGATCAGCCCGACCCCGCCGGCCGCCGCGTGGATCAAAACGGTATCACCGGCCTTGACCGCATAGCTGCGATGCAGCAAGTACCAGACGGTCATGCCCTTCAACATCATGGCGGCGGCAGTGTCATCGGATATGCCGTCGGGGACGCGCACCAGTCGGTCGGCCGACATCACCCGCTCTTCGCAGTAGGAGCCCGGCGGTGGGGTCGCGTAGGCCACCCGATCGCCCACCTTCAGGTCGGTGACGCCCGCGCCCAGTTCCTCGACGATGCCGGCGGCTTCCATGCCCGGGGTGAAAGGCATTTGCGGCGCCTTGTACTGCCCGGTGCGGAAATAGACGTCGATATAGTTGAGCCCGATGGCCGTATGGCGGATACGGACCTCGCCCTGACCGGGGCTGCCCACTTGCACCGCCTCCCAGCGCATGCACTCGGCGGCGCCGGTCTCGTGGATCATGATTGCGTGCGACATGTATCGACCTCTGTTGATCTTGGTTTCGGTGAACGGCCGGCGCTGCTGGCTCAGCCGTTTTCCTCTTCTTCCTGCGATTCATCCTGGATGGCCGCCTCGACGGCGGACAGGGCCGTCATGTTGATCAGGCCACGGGTGGTCACGGACGGCGTCAGGATATGGGCGGGCTTGTTGGTGCCGAGCAGGATCGGCCCCACGGAAACGCCCTCGTTCATCACCTTGAGCAGATTGAAGGCGATATTCGAGGCGTCCAGCGTTGGCAGAATCAGCAGATTTGCCCGGCCCTTGAAGCGTGCGTTGGGGAAGATCCGGTTGCGGATTTCCTCGGACAGCGCGGCGTCACCATGCATTTCGCCCTCCACTTCCAGGGAGGGATCGCGGGCCTCGATGAGCTTCAGAGCCTCTCGCATCTTGGTGGCCGATTCGGAGTCCGACGAGCCAAAGCTGGAGTGGGACAGCAGGGCCACCCTAGGTGTCAGGCCGAAGCGGCGCACTTCATCCGCCGCGAGTATGGTCATCTCGGCGATCTGTTGCGCCGTCGGGGACTGGTTCACATAGGTGTCGCAGAGGAAGAACGTGCCCTTGGGCACGATCAGCGCGCTCATGGCTGCGAGGTTGCGAACGCCTGGTCGTTTCCCGAGTACCGACTCGATATGCGCCAGTTGGCGGGTGTAGCGCCCGTCGATACCGCAGAGCATGGCGTCGGCTTCTCCCCGATACACCATCAGTGCGGCGATGACCGTATTACGAGTGCGCACGATGTTGCGGGCCTGGTCGGGGGTGATCCCGCGGCGTTCCATCAGTGAGTGGTACAGGGTCCAGTATTCGCGATACCGCGGATCGTCCTCCGGGTCGCAGATCTCGAAGTCTTCATCGGGCCTGAGTCGCAGACCCAGGCGCTCGACGCGCATCTCCAGCACCTTGCGCCGGCCGATAAGAACGGGCTTGGCCAGACCGTCGTCCACGATCGCCTGCACGGCGCGCAAGACGCGCTCCTGCTCGCCTTCGGCGTAGACCACGCGCTTCGGGTTGCTGCGGGCCTGTTCGAAGATGGGCTTCATCACCAGGCCGGACTGGAACACGAACTGGTTCAGACGCAAGCGGTAGGCGTTGAAATCCTCGATGGGCCGTGTGGCTACCCCGCTGTCCATGGCGGCCTTGGCCACCGCAGGAGCGATCCGCGAGATCAACCGCGGGTCGAAGGGTTTGGGGATGAGGTAATCCGGGCCAAACTGCAGGGGTTTCCCGCCATAGGCGGCAACCACCACATCGGAGGATTCCTGCATGGCGAGGCCGGCGATGGCTTCGACGCATGCCAGTTTCATCTCGTCGTTGATGGTGGTGGCGCCCACATCCAGCGCACCGCGGAAGATGAACGGGAAGCACAACACGTTGTTGACCTGGTTCGGATAGTCGGACCGGCCGGTTGCGATCACCGCGTCCGGACGCACGGCCTGGGCATCTTCGGGTAGGATTTCCGGGTTGGGGTTGGCCAGGGCCAGTATCAGCGGCCTGGCGGCCATTTTCTTGACCATGGCGGGCTTGAGAATGCCCGGTCCGGACAGGCCGAGGAAGATGTCGGCATCCTCCATGGCGTCATCCAGGGAGCGTGCCTCGGTATCGCGGGCATAGCCGGCCTTGCGGTGGTCGAGCTTGTCGCGGCCGGTGTGGATCACGCCCTTGGAGTCGAGCACCATGATGTGTTCGCGCTTCATGCCCAGGCCCACCAGCAGGTCGAGGCAGGCGATGGCCGCGGCGCCGGCACCGGAGCAAACCAGCGTCACGTCGCCGATGTCCTTGCCGACCACGCGCAGACCGTTGCGAATGGCCGCGGCAGTGGTGATGGCGGTGCCGTGCTGGTCATCGTGGAAGACGGGGATGTTCATCCGCTCCCGCAACTTCTCCTCCACGATGAAGCACTCGGGGGCCTTGATGTCTTCCAGGTTCACGCCGCCAAACGTCGGCTCCAGGCTGGCGATGATCTCCACCAGTTTGTCCGGATCCCGCTCATCGATCTCGATGTCGAAGACGTCGATCCCGGAGAACTTCTTGAACAGCACACCCTTGCCTTCCATGACCGGCTTTGCTGCCAGTGGGCCGATTGCGCCCAGGCCCAGCACGGCCGTTCCATTGGTGATCACCGCCACCAGATTACCCCTGGTAGTGAGGTTGGCGGCCTCGGCGGGATCCGCGGCGATTGCCTCGCAGGCGTAGGCGACGCCGGGTGAATAGGCCAGCGCCAGGTCGCGTTGCGTTGCCAGGGGTTTGGTCGGGGTGATGGTGAGCTTGCCGGGGGTCGGCAGGCGGTGGTATTCCAACGCACTTTCTCGAAGTTCTTCGGACATGCCTCTCTCCGCAATAATCGGTGTTTTTTAGCCTTGCCGGGGGTGGCGACGGTCGAAACGCTGTCGTGCCCCTGATGTCAGGCCGACCTTCGGGCGAGGATGTCGCGCGGGCGCGACCATCGAAAGCCAGCCGGAAACGCGTCCTGCGAGGTGACAATTCCAAATTTTAGCATGTTGATTCCATTTCTCGACCCTTGAGCGACGAGAGGGCATTCAGGTCTCTCGTTTGATCAGAAATTGCTTCACTGCAGCATGGAAGCCGTCCGGGTCGTCCACATGAAGCCAATGGCCGCAGCCCTTCAAACCTACTATCGTGCTTTTTGGAAAGAGTTTTCGTATTGCGGAATGATGCTCCGGCAATACGTAATCGGAATCTCCGCCATGCAGGAACAAGGTGGGTTGCCCGAAGCTTGACGTGAAATCGGGGAAGTCCCGCACCACCGCCAGATTGTCCCTCAGGTATTGCAGGGGTACCCGCCAGCTCCAGCCGTCAGGCCCCTGCTCCAGATTGGTCAACAGGAACTGCCGGACTCCGGCCTCGGGAATTGCCGGCTCCAGCGCATCGAATGCGTCCCGTCTTGAGCCGATGCTGGCAAGATCAAGACCCGATAATGCATCGATCAATCCCTCGTGACTGTCGCCGTGATAGGGCACGGGGGCGATGTCGGCGATGATCAGCCGCTCGATACGATCCGGTTGCTGCAGCGCCAGGGTCATGGCCGTCTTGCCGCCCATGCTGTGACCCAGAACCGTGGCTGACGACACGTCGAGCCGGTCCATCAGGGCGTCGACGTCCGCTGCCAGGTCCGGGTAGCTCATGTCGGCGTCATGGGGTGATCGTCCGTGATTCCGCAGGTCGGCGACGATAACCCGATAGTCCTCCGCAAGCCGGGTTGCGAGACGGCCCCAGTTGGCACTGGAGCCGAACAGGCCGTGGAGAATAAGCAGCGGCGTACCACTGCCCTGTTCGCGGTAATGCAGCTCGACGGGCTTGCTCATGCAGCACGGCTTCCAGAAGCGGTGACCAGGTTCTTCAGCTCCTGCATGGCGACGGTCAGCATGGGAACGTCGGGCTGTCCCTGGGCTTGCAACTGGTCGATGGTTTCCGACAGACGGATCATCAGTCGTTCGTTTTCGTCCGCCCAGCTCGCAACCAGATGATCCGCCGTGCTCTTGCCGTTGGCCCGCCGCAGCGCCACCGAGGTCAGCATGCGATGCTGTCGGGCGCTGTCATCCCGCAGCCCCATGCGGCAGCGCTCTTGCCAGGCATCGGCGGTGGGCATCTGATCGATGGCCTGACCGAGCCAGCGTAGCGCCAGTCGATCCGCCAGCTGGAAATGCACGCCGACGGCCAGATCCAGGGGCATGCCGGCTTCCTCGGCCACCGGGCTGACATCCAGCACTGAGGTCAGCGTGCCCATGCGACAGACCGCTGCAGCCAGTTGCTCCGGCACACCGCCCTGGACGTAATGTTCCACCCGGAGCCTGATATTCTCGAGATCAGTTTCGGTCAGGAGTTGCTCCAGTTGATCGGACATCTGCCCCACCGAGGCGCGTAGACGCTCCGCGGTCGCGTTGATGGCGAGTGCCGGCGGTGCATCCCGAAGTAGCGCAAGAACCGCGTCCTCAACCACGTCGAGGATGTCCCGCCGCAGCTCCATCAACAGGGTTGCATGCACCTGGTTATCCAGTGCATCGATGCCGGCCCAGACCTCGTCGAGGCCCAGAATCCGGCGTACCGCGAGAAATGCACGCGCCACTTGCTCGGTTTCGCTGCCACTGGCCTCATGCATCCGGAAAAAGTACGTCGCTCCCGTGCGGTTGAGTATTTCGTTGGTCACCTGGGTGGCGATAATCTCGCGGCGCAGGCGATGTTCCCTGATGTCGTCACGGAACTTCTCCGGCAGGGGTGCCGGGAAATAGTCGAACAGAACATCCTGCAGATCGGGATCGTCGGGCAAGCCTCCGTCCAGCAGTGTGTCGTAGATGGTCAGCTTGGCGTAGGCCAGCAGCACCGCGGACTCAGGTCGGGTGAGGCCGTGCCCGGACGGGCTGCGCTCCACGATTTGCTGCTCGCTGGGTAGGCCTTCCAGGCGGCGGTTGAGCTGTCCTTGCCGCTCCAGCTGGCGGATCATGCGCATCCGCGGGTTGAGCAGACCGACCTCCCGGCTCTGCATGAGCGAGAGCGCCTCGGTCTGTCGATAGTTGCCGGCCAGCACCAGTTCAGCGACCCGCTCGGTCATCTGCGAGAGCATGCGATTGCGCTGACGCTGGGTCAGCTCGCCACGATCCATCACCGCGTTGAGCAGGATCTTGATGTTCACCTCGTGGTCCGAGCAGTCCACGCCGCCAGCGTTGTCGATGGCATCCGTGTTGATGCGGCCACCGTTCAGAGAGTATTCGATACGCCCGAGCTGGGTCAGACCGAGATTGCCGCCCTCACCGATGACCTTGCAACGCAGTTCCGCAGCGTCGACGCGCACGGCGTCGTTGGCCCGGTCGCCGACCTGCAGATGGGTCTCGTTACTGGCCTTGACGTAGGTTCCGATGCCGCCGTTCCAGAGCAGGTCTACCGGCGCCTTGAGGATCACCTGGATCAGTTCGTTGGGGGTCAGCTGCTTGGCGTCCGTACCCAGCACCGCTTGCATCTGGGCGGTCAATGGAATCGATTTGGCCGTGCGTGGGAATACCCCACCGCCCTTGGAGATCAGCTTGCTGTCGTAGCTCTCCCAGGTGGAGCGATCCAGCGCAAACAGGCGTTGGCGCTCCTTGAAGCTCGCGGCCGGATCGGGATCGGGATCGATAAAGATATGGCGGTGATCGAAGGCCGCCAACAGCTTGATCTGGTCTGACAGCAGCATGCCGTTGCCGAATACGTCGCCGGACATGTCGCCTACGCCGACCACCGTGAACGGCTCACGCTGGGTATCATGCCCCATCTCGCGAAAGTGTCGTTTCACCGCCTCCCAGCCGCCTCGCGCGGTGATTCCCATCTTCTTGTGGTCGTAGCCGTTGGAGCCGCCACTGGCGAAGGCATCATGCAGCCAGAAGTCATATTCCTCGGCGATGCTGTTCGCCAGGTCGGAAAAGGTTGCCGTGCCCTTGTCCGCCGCCACCACCAGATAGGGGTCGTCCTCGTCATGGCGTACAACCCGCGGCGGTGGCTTGATGACACCGCCGGGGTAGTTGTCGGTGATATCCAGCAGGCCCTGGATGAACGTGCGGTAGCAGGCCTTGACCTCCTGCTGCACCGCTTCGCGTTCCTCTGGCAGCATCTTGCAGACAAACCCGCCTTTGGCCCCCACCGGGACGATGACGGCATTCTTGACCGTCTGTGCCTTCATGAGGCCCAGCACCTCGGTGCGGAAATCCTCCCGTCGGTCCGACCAGCGCAACCCGCCGCGGGCGACCTTGCCGCCGCGCAGGTGCACGCCCTCGACGCGCCGCGCGTAGACAAAAATCTCGTAGGCCGGCAGCGGCTGCGGGATTTCGGGAATGCTGCGGGGGTCGAGCTTCAGGCTGATGTAGTGCTTGGGGTCGCCGGCGTCGTCTACCTGGTAGTAGTTGGTCCGCAGGGTGCCCAGCATGCCTGCAAGCAGCCGGCGCAGGATGCGGTCCTGGTCCAGGCTCGGCACATCGTTCAGCGCAAGTTCGATCTGTTCGGCCAGGCGCTTGACGCGCTTGGCGTCCTCCCGCTCCGGATCAAAGCGGTTGTGGAACAATCGCACCAGCAGGCGGGAGATACGCGGATTGTCGACCAGCGTCTCCTCCATGTACGCCTGGCTGAATGATGTTCCGGCTTGTCGCAGGTACTTGCTGTAGGCCCGGAGGATCACGATTTCCCGCCAGTCCAGGCGCGCTGCCAGTACCAGGCGGTTGAAGCCGTCGTTTTCGATGCGCTCGTGCCAGGCTGCGTCGAAGCAGTCCTCGAACAGCTTGCGCACCTGGTCGATGTCCAGTTCCTGCTGACCATCGTGCTGCAGCCCGAAATCGTGAATGAAGGCGGTTTCGCGCTCTCCGGCATGGACCGCGTAGGGGCGCTCATCCAGGACCCGCACGCCCATGTTCTCCAGCAGTGGCAGGGCATCGGACAGGGTGATGGGGCCGCCGCGATGGTAAAGGCGCAGCCGCATCATTGATGGCTCGGCCTCCAGTGGCCGGTACAGGACAATTTCGAGATCCCGCTGCTCGCCCAGGTGTTCGAGCCGCTCCACGTCATGGGCCGCTGCCCGTGGCTGGGTGTCCTCCCGGTAGGCGGCACTGAAGGCGTCACAATAGGCGCTGTAAAGACGGTTGCCCCGGGCTTCACCGTAGTAGTTGAGCAGGGCGTCGCTGAGATCGTCCCGCCAGTCGTGAACGCAGGCGGCCAGTCGTTGTTCCAGATCATTGCGGTCGACATCGGGAATCTGATGATCATCGACGTGGATGATGAAGTGGATACGGGCCAGAACCGCTTCCGACAGGTTGACCTGGAATTCGCACTGGCGAGCCTGGAACACATCCAGCAGTATCGCCTGCATGGCCCGGCGGACGTCGCTGTCGTAGCGGTCTCGCGGGGCAAAGACCAGGCATGAGACGAAGCGTAGATAGGTGTCGTTGCGGACGAACAGGCGGACCCGCTGGCGATCCTGCAATTGCAGGATACCCATGGCGATGCGAAACAGTGTGTCGGGGCTGACCTGGAACAGTTCGTCCCGGGGATAGTTCTCGAGAATATTGATCAGGGCCTTGCTGTCGTGGCTCGGGTGGGGCAGTGCCGCACGTTCCAGGACCTGGGATACCTTGCGTCGCAGGAGCGGAATGCTCTGTGGTGCACGATGGTAGGCCGCCGAGGTATAGAGGCCGAGAAAGCGATGTTCGCCGATCACCTTGCCGCGGCTGTCGAATTCCTTGATTCCCACATAATCCATGTAGGTATTGCGGTGCACCGTGGCCCGGCGATTGGACTTGGTCAGGACCAGGGGGTTCGGATCCTCGGCCATGGCCCGCACCGCCTCGGGTAGGGCATTGAAACTGTGGGAACTGCGGGCGGTGCTGACATGCCGCAGAATACCCTGCGCCGAATCCTCGACGGGTTGCAGCACATGGCGTCGCTTTTCACGCTTGAGCTGGTATCTGCGATAGCCGAGGAACGTGAAATGGTTGTCGATGAGCCACTCGAGAAAGGCGACGGCCTCGTCCCTTTCGGCGGCGTCCACATGTTTCCTCGGCACTGTGGCGAGCGTCGCCACCACGTCTGCCATCATCTGCCGCATGGGCTGCCAGTCGTTGACCACCGTGCGGCAGTCGGACAGCACCTTGATGAGTTCCTCATGCAGGGCTTCGAGCTGGGCTTCGTCGGGTTGGCGATCGACCTCGAAGTGCATCCAGGCCTCTGTAAGATGGCCGTTGCCCTTGCCGTCCTCCTCGACGGTCTGCAGATCACCGCGGCTGTTCCGTGTCACATAGAGCAGCGGATGAATGATGAGATGGATCGTGAGTCCCGCGCGGTTCAGGGCCATGGCCACCGAGTCCACCAGGAACGGCAGATCGTCGGTGACGATCTGCACTGCGGTATGGGTGGATTCCCAGCCGTGCTGTTCCGGATCCGGATTGTAGACGTGAATGCGCGGAGCACCCGCACGCCGCTTCCGGGCCAGGTTCCAGTGTGACACGGCGGCTCCATAGAGATCCCCGGCCTGCCGTTGAGCAAGATCATCAGCCGCGACGCGATGATAGTACTGATCGAGGTAGCGCTCGAGTTGCGGCGCCTGCTTCCCCGACCAGCGCTCGCGGATGCGTTTTCTGATGTTACTGATGAGTTCCTGGCTGTGTCGTTCGATTGCTTGCTGCGTATCCTGCGCGCGCCCATTCATGTTAATCACCAACTCCTCGATTGGTATCCTTGCCGTATTGTTTGTCCTTTAGGGATCAGTCTATGCCATCTGGCTGAACTGGCCATTGTTTACAGCCTCACGGCGACCGCCGCCTGGTTGAAGCCCACCCCCGAGCCAATGAGCACCACCAGATCGCCGGGCCCGACTCTGCCCTGATCCAGCGCATCGGACAGCGCCATGGGGATGCAGGCCGAGCCGGTGTAGCCATAGCGATCCATGATCATGTGTGCCTTGTGCTGCGGCAAACCGATGGTCGCTGCCGCTTTCTCGATGGTTTCCCGGCGCACCTGGGTGAAGATCACGCCGTCCACCTGGTCAATGCCGAAGCCGCATCGGGAGGCGAGCTGCTGGAATAGCCTGGGCCAGCCCTCGTCGTTGATCTCCGGCGGATAACGATGCACCAGCCGCACCTGGGTGCGGCCGGCGGCGACCGATGCCGCACTTGCTGGCTCCCGGGTGCCGCCGGAGAAAATGCCCCAGCTCTGCGCATAACTGCCATCGGCAAGAAACGCGGCACCCAGGTAACCCGGGCTGTCGGCTGCTTCGATTACTGCGGCACCGGCACCATCGCCATAGAAGAACACCATGGGATCATCGTGATCCGCCAGGCGTTGCATCATGTAGGCCCCGATCACGAGTACGGTTCGGATGCTTGGGCTGCTGGAGATCAGCCCCGCGGCGGCGGCGATGGCCGTGGGAAAGGAAGCGCAGGCGCAACCGACATCGAAGGTGCCGGCCTGGGCCGCTCCCAGCTTGTGCTGCAGCACAACCGAGGTTGAAGGGGTGATGTAGTCTGGGGAGTCCGTCCCGACAATGATGAGATCCAGGTCGGCGGCGGTCTTGCCGGCGCGTTGCAGGGCTTCGCGGGCCGCGGGCAGGGCAAGGTCGGAGGTTGCCCAGTCATCCGGTGCATACCAACGCTGCAGGATGCCGCTGCTGGCCTCGAACTTGTCGATGACGTCGGGCTCGCCAAGCGCCGTGAAGTGTCGCCGCAGGTCTGCATTGGACACACGGCGTTCCGGCACGTAGTGCGCAACTGCTGTGATTCGCGCGCAGACCATGGATCCTGCCATCGGACGCTGTCGACTAAGCGTCACTGCTCAGAGTGCAGGCATGATAACGCAACTGGCGGTCTGATTGGGGCTTAGCGACCAGCCTTGCCAAGCTGCTGCATGCGGGCCAGTTGCGCCTCGCGGTGTTTCGCAGAGCCGCCGACGCCGCCGACGATGCTCGTACGCACTGGCCCGAAGCCGCAGAAGCGCAGGATGTTTCGTTTTACCGCGCGCAGACTGTGGGCACCATAGAACCAGCGGTAAATCAGGGCTGGCATACCCATGGTGACAATGATGCGGGCACTGCGTCCGCGAAGACGCCTGGCGCTGATATCGGCCACGTTGTTGCTATTGAAGGCGAAGTTCTGGCGAAAGGTCTGTTCCAGAAAGCCCTTGGTAAGCGCGGGCATGGTTCCGAGCCACAGCGGGTAGGCCAGCACCAGGTGTTCGCACCACGTAATGGCGTCCTGTGCCTCACGGATATCCACGGGAACCTCGCCATCCCGCCAGTCTTGCTGGTTGCGGATGAAATCGAAGGCCAGCCTGCCGACTTCGATCTGGCGGATTTCATGGCCGCCTTCGGTGGCACCCTGTCCGTAGGATTGACACAGGGCCGCGATATAGTGCTGCTCATCCGGATCGGGATGGGCGTTGATCACCGTGATGCGCATATCGATATCCCCTGGCTCGGTGTGGGCGCGATTGTAGCGGGCGGCCGTAGCGGCGACATGATCCAAAGCAAGGGAACATGCGGCGCATCATGGACTCTGTATGGCTGTTACAGGAACACAGGTGCATCGCGGAATGACATCCATCTCCCCCCAGCTTCGTCTCTGTTGTCTGTCGGGTTTGTTCGCCCTTGTCGTCTGGGGGCAGTCGGCGGCCGCCCTGGATGAGAGTCTGGCGGCTGAGGCCGTGACCCGGGCCGGGGAGTTGGAGCGAACCCACAGTCTGCTGGTGGCTGTCGATGGGGAGATCGTGCTGGAAGAGAGCTATCGTGGGCCGGGAACCGCGCAGCCTGCCAACGTCAAATCCCTGTCCAAGACGGTACTCGCGGCACTGGTGGGCGCTGCCATCGAACAGGGACTTGTCGCGGGCGATGAGCAACCCATTGCCGAACTCATCGGCACGCGCATGCCGGAGAATACGGAGCCCGGCGTCAGCGACATCACGGTGGGGCATCTGCTGGCAATGCAGTCCGGCCTGGAGCGCACGTCCGGTGCCAACTACGGGCGTTGGGTGGCCAGCGACGACTGGGTGACGGCGGCGTTGACCCGGCCTTTCGTGGATGCGCCTGGCGGACGGATGCTCTATTCCACCGGCAACTCCCATATCCTGTCGGCGGCCCTGACCTGGGCCTCGGGCCGCACCACCCGGGAGTTGGCCCAGGACTGGCTGGGAAATCCGCTGAATATCGTGATCCCGGAATGGCCGCGAGATCCCCAGGGCATCTATTTTGGTGGCAATGACATGAATCTCTCGCCGCGTGCCCTGCTGCAGATCGGTGAGTTGTATCGTCATGATGGTGTACTGAACGGCGAGCGGGTGCTGCCCGAGGGCTGGGTGGAGAACTCCTGGACGCCCCGGGGGCGGTCACCGTTCAATAACAATCAGTACGGTTACGGTTGGTTCATCACGGAGCTGGATGGTGAGCCCGCGTACTATGGATGGGGTTTCGGTGGGCAGATGCTCTATGTGATCCCCTCGGTGGCCATGACCATTGTCATCACCTCCGACCCCACGCCCCCCGGTTCTGGCAGCGCCTACCTGCGTCATCTAGACGCCCTGGTTGCAGAGACCCTCATCCCGGCGGCTCGCAGAGCAAGGCAGTAAGCATCAGTGCCCAGAAGTCGCCGAGCCCTGTGGCGGGTGCGCCGGTCCGGGACCGTCAGCGACAGGGATGTCGCTGTCGAGCCTACAGGGATGTATTCACGGCGAGTCCCGGGCCGGCGCACCCGCCACAGGGCCCTTGCCGAAAGCCGTCCCATACGAGAACGCAGCCCGTACCACGTCGGTTCTCTTTACGCGGTGCATCGCATGGAGTCGGGAGGCGGCAGGGATCAGGGAACGCCGGTCGCGTACGCCTCTCCGGGACACGCCGTAGACCCATCCATGGGGGCTCGACAGCGACATCCCTGTCGCTGACGGTCCCGGAGAGGCGTACACAACCGGCGTTTGGGGTTGTGTCGGGCCGCAGTTATGGTGCGTTACGCGCTGCGCGCTAACGCACCCTACGGGAGGCCGAGGCCGGCTACTTCTTTTTCTTTGGGATGTAGAGGTCCGTGATGGTGCCTTCGGCGGCTTCCGCCGCCATGGCCACCGTCTCGATCAGCGTCGGGTGCGGATGCACCGTCAGACCGATATCCGAGGCCTCCGCGCCCATCTCGATGGCAAGCGCGATCTCGCCCATCAGGTCGCCGGCATTGGGGCCGAGGGCCGCACCGCCCAGCAGTCGCCCGGTCTCCTCGTCGAAGAGCAGCTTGGTCATCCCCTCTTCCCGACCCATGGCCAGCGCACGACCACTGGCGGCCCAGGGGAAGACGCCTTTCTCCACCTTGATGCCCTGCTCCTTGGCCTGCTCCTCGGTCAGGCCCACCCAGGCCACTTCCGGGTCGGTATAAGCCACGGAGGGGATCACCCGGGCGTCGAAGGCGCTCTTCTCGCCGGCGATGCACTCCGCCGCCACCTTGCCCTCATGAGTCGCTTTGTGGGCCAGCATGGGCTGGCCGACGATGTCGCCGATGGCGTAAATGTGCGGCACGGCAGTCTGCATGTGCTCGTCCACCTGGATGAAGCCGCGATCGCTGGGAACGCCGCTCGCTTCCAGGTTGAGCAGATCGCCGTTGGGTCGACGGCCCACGGAAAGCAGTACCCGGTCGAAGGTGTCGGATTCCGGCGCGTCCTTGCCCTCGAAGGTCACCTTGATGCCCTTCTTCTGGGCCTCCATACCGGTGACCTTGGTGTTGAGGAAGACGTTCTCGTAGCGGGCACGGATGCGCTTCTCGTAAGGCCGCACCAGGTCCTTGTCGGCACCCACCATGATGCGATCCATGAGCTCCACGACGGTGATCTTGCTGCCTAGGGCCTCGTACACCGTGGCCATTTCCAGGCCGATGATGCCGCCGCCTACCACCAGCAGCCGCTTGGGGATTTCCTCAAGCTTCAGGGCACCGGTGGAATCCATCACCCGGGGATCATCCAGATCCATCCCCGGTGGCACCACCGGCCGTGAGCCGGCGGCGATGATGGCATGCTTGAACTTGATGCTGCGGGTACCGTCCTTGCCTTTCACGTCCAGGCTGTGGCTACCCGTGAACTCGGCATTGCCGAATACGGTTTCCACCTTGCGCTGCTTGGCCATGCTGGCGAGACCGCCGGTGAGCTTGCCGATGACCTTGTCTTTCCAGCCGCGCAGCTTGTCCAGTTCGATCTTGGGCTTGGCGAAGACGATACCGTGGTCCTTGAAGGCCGCCGCCGTATCCATGATGTGGCCAACGTGCAGCAATGCCTTGGACGGGATGCAGCCCACATTGAGGCAGACGCCGCCCAATGTTTCGTAGCGCTCCACGAGTACGACCTTCAGGCCCAGGTCGGCGGCGCGGAAGGCGGCAGTGTAGCCGCCGGGGCCGGCACCGATGACCACCACGTCGCAGTCGGCGTCGGATGGTGCGTCCGTGGCGGCCTGCTTGGCCGGCGCAGGCTTGGCGGGTTCCGGCGTCTTCGCCTGCTTCGGGGCCTCCGCCGGCTTGTCGTCGGCCGTGGCGGCACCGCCAGCGGCGGGCTCCAGGTCGAGAATCACGTCGCCTTCCTTGACCTTGTCTCCCACCTTGACCCGGAGCTTGCCCACCTTGCCGCCCTCGGGGGCGGGCACTTCCATGGTGGCCTTGTCTGATTCCAGCGTGATCAGTGACTGCTCGGGCTCGACGGTGTCGCCCTCGGCGACGAGGACTTCAATGATGTCCACGGCGTCGAAATCGCCGATGTCGGGAACCTTGATCTCTTTGCTCGCCATAGTGCGTTCCTTTGGCTGTGATGCGGCGCCGAACTGTCTCCGGCGCCGCCTATCGGTGTGAGTGAAAGCTGCGGTGGGCCCGTTGCCTTTACAGCACCAGGCGGCGCAGATCGCTCAGCAAACCGCACAGATAAGTGGTGAACCGGGCGCCGGCGGCGCCATCAATGGCCCGGTGGTCGTAGGAGAGGGACAGCGGCAGCATGAGCCGCGGTACGAACTCCTTGCCGTTCCATACCGGCTTCATCTCCGACTTGGAGACGCCCAGGATGGCCACCTCCGGCGCATTGACGATGGGCGTGAACGCCGTGCCGCCAATACCGCCCAGGCTGGAGATGCTGAAGGTGCCACCCTGCATGTCACCGGGGCCAAGCTTGCCGTCCCGCGCCTTCTTGCTGATCACGCCGAGATCGGCGGCAATCTCGTAGATGCCCTTCTTGTCGGCATCCTTGATTACCGGCACCACCAGACCGTTGGGGGTATCCACCGCCACGCCCACGTTGATGTAGTGCTTGATGATCAGGGCGTCGCCGGCGGGGTTGAGGCTGCTGTTGAGATCCGGGAACTTGCGCAGCGCCCGGGCCGAGGCCTTCACCAGGAAGGCCAGCGGCGTCAGCTTCACGCCTTCCTGTTCGGCGGCGGCTTTCTCTGCCTTGCGGAAGGCTTCCAGCTCGGTAATGTCCGCCTCGTCGAATTGCGTGACGTGGGGTACGTTCAACCAGCTGCGATGCAGATGTGGCCCGGAGATCTTCTTGATCCGGGACATGGGCTGCTCTTCCACCTCGCCGAACTTGGAGAAGTCCTGGGGCGGAATGGGCGGAATACCCGCACCGCCAGTGGCCGGAGCGCCTGCAGCGGCGCCACCGCCCTGTTTCATGACGCCCTTGACGAAGGCCTGCACATCCTCTTTCAGGATGCGCCCCTTGCGGCCTGAGCCCTGCAGCCGGGACAGGTCCACGCCCAGCTCCCGGGCATAGCGCCGCACCGACGGCGAGGCATGGGCGAGCTTGTGGCCCTTGCTGTCGATGGATGCCGCTGGCACCGGGGCCGCGTCGGCTTCAACCTGATGCACGTGATGCTGGGTGCGGGCTGGCTCAGCGGGCTTCTCGGTGGGTTTCTCCGTGGTCTGCTCGGCCTTGGCCGGTGCTTCCTGGCTGGCCGCCGGGGCTGCGCCGCCGGCTGCTTCAAGGGTCAGGATCACCGACCCCTCGCTGACCTTGTCGCCGACCTTGATCTTGACGTCCTTCACCGTGCCCGCTGCGGGGGCGGGCACCTCCATGGTGGCCTTGTCGGACTCCAGGGTGATCAGCGATTGTTCGGCTTCCACGCTGTCACCGGCGGAGACCAGCACCTCGATGACGTCGACTTCGTCGAAGTCGCCGATATCGGGGACGGTCACCTCCTGGGTGCCGCCACCGCCGCTAGCGGAAGGCGCCGCTGCGGGCGCTGGCTGTTCTGCGGGTGCTTCGTCCTGGGCTGGCGCCTCTGCTGCGCCTGCGCCATCCGCTGGTTCGATTTCGATGATGGCCGCGCCCTCGGCCACCTTGTCGCCAACCTTGACCATCACCTTCGTGACCTTGCCGCCTTCGGAGGCGGGCACCTCCATGGTGGCCTTGTCGGATTCCAGGGTGATCAGGGATTGTTCGGCTTCGATGGTGTCGCCTACCGACACCAGCACTTCGATGACATCCACCTCGTCGAAGTCACCAATGTCGGGCACCTTGATTGCTTTGGTCGCCATACTGCGTTCCTTTATTTGCCAGTGCGTCGCATCGTCGTCTCGACGACGCGGAACTGCATACGGGGACCGGCGCCCGCCGTTGTCGGTGGGCGCCGGGCGGCCTTAAACCGTCCAGGGCATGGGCTTGTCCGGGTCGATCTCGTACTTCTTGATCGCCTCGGCCACGGTCTTCGCCGGCACCTGGCCGTCGTCCGCCAGCGCCTTGAGCGCTGCCACGGTGACGTAGTAGCGGTCCACCTCGAAGAAGCGGCGCAACTGCTCCCGGGTGTCGGAGCGGCCGTAGCCGTCGGTACCCAGGACCACGTAACGCCGATCATCCAGATAGGGACGGATCTGGTCGGCGTAGTTGCGCATATAGTCGGTGGCCGCAATGGCGGGGCCCTTGCGCGTCTTGAGTTGCTGTTGCACCCAGTTGGCCTTGGCCTTCTTGTCGGGGTGCAGCATGTTCCAGCGATCGACGGCGATACCGTCGCGCCGCAACTCGTTGAACGAGGTGCAGCTCCACAGGTCGGCGTCCACCTTCCAGTCCTGCTTCAGCAGTTCGGCGGCGGCCATCACCTCGCGGAAGATCGTGCCAGAGCCCAGGAGCTGAACCTTGAGCTTGCCCTTGCCGCCTTCCTTGAACAGGTACATACCCTTGCGGATGCCTTCTTCCGCACCCTTGGGCAGAGCCGGCTGAGAGTAGTTTTCGTTCATCATCGTGATGTAGTAGAAAACATCCTCCTGCTCTTCGAACATCCGCCGCAGGCCGTCCTGGATGATCACCGCCATCTCGTAAGGGAAGGTGGGATCGTAGGAGACGCAGTTGGGGATGGTGCCAGCCTGGATGAGGCTATGGCCGTCCTGGTGCTGCAGGCCTTCCCCGTTCAGCGTGGTGCGCCCGGCGGTGCCACCCATGAGGAAGCCGCGAGCCTGCATGTCCCCGGCTGCCCAGGCCAGATCGCCGATCCGCTGGAAGCCGAACATGGAGTAGTAGGCGTAGAACGGAATCATGGCAATTCCGTGGTTGCTGTACGCCGTACCGGCCGCGATCCAGGAGGAAAACGCGCCGGCTTCGTTGATCCCTTCCTGGAGGATCTGCCCCTTCTTGTCCTCCTTGTAGAGCATCAGCTGATCGGCGTCCTCCGGCGTGTAGAGCTGGCCGAAGGGAGCATAGATACCCAGCTGCCGGAACAGCCCCTCCATGCCGAAGGTACGGGACTCGTCCGGCACGATGGGTACCACATGCTTGGCCAGGGTCTTGTCCCGAGCCAAGATGGAGAGAATCCGCACGTAGGCCATGGTGGTGGACATTTCCCGCTCGCCGAGATCCTTGAGCAGGATGTCAAAGGCGGAGAGGTCAGGGGCCTTCAGTGCCTCGGCCTTGCGTCGACGGGCCGGCAGGTAACCTCCCAGGGCCTTGCGGCGCTCCCGCAGGTACTGCATCTCCGGTGCGTCTTCTTCGGGTTTGTAAAAGGGCGTTTCCTCCAGCTTGTCATCCGGTACGGGGATGTCGAAGCGGTCGCGGAAATCCTTGAGGGATTCCAGCGCCATCTTCTTTTGCTGGTGGGTGATGTTCTGCCCTTCGCCGGAGCTGCCCATGCCATAGCCCTTGACGGTCTTGGCCAGGATGACGGTGGGCTGACCGGTATGCTCGACGGCGGCCTTGTAGGCGGCATAAACCTTGTGTGGATCGTGACCACCCCGGGACAGCGCCCCGATCTCCTCGTCTGACATATTGGCCACCAGATCGCGCAACTCCGGATACTTGCCGAAGAAGTGCTCGCGGGTGTAGGCGCCGCCCTTGGCCTTGAAGTTCTGGTATTCGCCGTCCACGCATTCTTCCATGCGCTTGCGCAGCAACCCGGTCTGGTCCTTGGCCAGCAGGTTGTCCCAGCCAGACCCCCAGACCACCTTGATCACGTTCCAGCCGGCGCCGCGGAATTCGCCTTCCAGTTCCTGGATGATCTTGCCGTTGCCCCGCACCGGGCCGTCCAGGCGCTGCAGGTTGCAATTGACTACGAAGACGAGGTTGTCGAGCTTCTCGCGGGCGGCCAGACCGATGGCGCCCAGGGATTCCGGCTCGTCCATTTCGCCGTCGCCCATGAAGGCCCAGACCTTGCGCTTGTCGGCATTGATCACGCCGCGGTTGTGCAGGTAGCGCATGAAGCGTGCCTGGTAGATGGCCATGATGGGTCCCAGGCCCATGGAGACGGTGGGAAACTGCCAGTACTCCGGCATCAGCCAGGGGTGCGGGTAGGAGGTCACACCCGTGCCGCCCACGTCCTGCCGGAAGCCGCGCAGTTCTTCCTCGTTCAGGCGGCCTTCAAGGTAGGAGCGTGCGTAGATGCCAGGGGCGGAATGGCCCTGCATGAAGACCAGATCGCCGCCGTGGCTGTCGCTGGGCGCATGCCAGAAGTGGTTGAAGCCCACATCGTAAAGGGTTGCGCTGGAGGCAAAGCTGGCGATGTGGCCGCCGACACCGGCGCGCAGCTTGTTGGCCTGTAGCACCATGGCCATGGCGTTCCAGCGGATGATGGATCGAATCCGCCACTCCAGGGCGTGGTCGCCGGGTGACTTTGCTTCCAGATGAGGTGGAATGGTGTTGAGGTAAGCCGTGGTGGCGGTGAAGGGAATATGGCCACCCCGACGCCGCGCGCGCTCCACCAGTGATTCCAGCAGGTAGTGGGCGCGTTCGGGACCCTCCTCCCGAATGACGGCTTCGAGCGCTTCAAGCCATTCTCCCGTCTCCTGCGGATCGATATCTTCGACTTTCTCAGTCATTAATACACCTCTTGGGTTGACTGCAGCCGGATCGACACGACCGCCTCACGGGAGGCAGCCAGACCTTGCCGACCTTTTGGGTCGACTCGCCGGATCCCTGCCGGCTGCAGCGGCGCATGTTCGCATGGTCGGGGAAACAGAAAACAACGCGCCACGTACGGGCGATCTGTTCGCTGCCATCCCGCTGATGACGGAAGCGCCGTCTCCGTCGGCAACTTCCAAGGCTTCGAATTATTCGAGCCCCTAATACTAGGCTGCGAATTTTCCCTTTTCCAGTTTTCAGAACCAATTGATTCAACGATGCTTTTTTTCTGAAACTGGGTTTTGCATTGCGGACTTTGCTGCGGTAGTGGACATCCCCGCCGTGACGGCGAATCGCATGGCCTCATCCATTGGCATATCAATGGCTTGCACGGATTCGCGGGGTAGAATCAAGGTGTATCCACCGATCTGGTAGCTCATGGGCATATAAACCGCGATGTCACCCTGGTTTGCCATGCCCTCCGGCAGATTCTCGAAGTCTTCCCGGGTCACGAAGCCAAGCAGTCGTGCCTTGGTGTCGCCGACATTGACCTGCACCATGACCACCTGGTTGGCGTTGCCGGCGCTGGAGCGGGACACGAAGTCCATCAGGTCCTGTACGGAAGAGTAGATGGTTTTCACCAGTGGAATGCTCTGCAGCACCCGCTCGCCCCACTGGAAGATGCGCTGCACCAGGTACGCCTGAAGCAGGAACCCGATACCGAAAACGGTGGCGATGGCCAGCAGGATACCGAGCCCCGGGAAGTAGATCGGCAGCACGGTGCCGATCAGGGCGCCAAAGAACGATTCCGCCAGGTCCGCCAGCCAGAAGATCAGGTACAGGGTAATGGTGACGGGGAGGACGGCCGCCAGCCCTTTCAGGAAGATCTTGCTGAAATAGCGCATGTCCTCTGCTCCGGGTTTGGCCACGGTGTCAGCCCCCGAACACGTCGCGGAGGATGGCAGTGGTGCGCGCAACCGGATCCTCACGAATGCGCTGCTCCTCCTCCGCCAGCACGGTGAAGAGTCCGTCCAGTGCCCGTTCGGTCACATAGCGGTCCAGATCCACCTCCAGGGGTTGCACCAGCGGGATACGATTCCAGTTGCTGGCGATTTCGCGGTACAGGTCGTAGCCCTGAACGGTTTCAAGGCGACTGGCGACGATGGGGCGGTAGCGCTCCCGCAAGGTTTCCTCGGAATCCGCCTGCAGGTACTGGGTGGCTGCGTCAGGGCCGCCATTGAACACGGCGTAGACGTCCGCCGGGCGCATCCGCGAAATCGAGCCACCAAAAACTTCCACCGCCTCGGCCGCTGCCAGCTCCGCGGCGCGGTTCATGGCAACTTCCAGCTCATCCACCTGACGGCTCATGCCGATGCGCCGCAACTGGCTCTGTGCCGATTGAAGTTGATCCGGCAGCGCAATGCGGATCAGTTCGTTGCCGAGGTAGCCATCGGTCTGGTTGGTGCGCTCTACGGTCCGCTCCGTGCCCACGCGCAGTGCCTCTCGCAAGCCGGCGGCGATGCGGGATTCATCGTTGTCGGCACCGCTGCTACGATCCGATTCCAGGGTCTCGAGCAGGGCGCAGCCGGTTAACAGAAGGCCGAGCAGGAGGATGGGCAGTAGCCGAAGTCGTCCGTTGGTCATGTGCTGGTCCTTGAAGATGGCGTGAATAAGTCGTGTCGTCTGGTTGCGCCTGTTCGGGTTCCGGACTGAAGGGCGGGGGAGGCGGTTGCATGGTCAGGGACACGCCGTGAATACGTCCCTTTAGGCTCGACAGCGACGTCCCTGTCGCTGACGGTCCCTGACCATGCAACCGCCTCCCCCGCCCTTCAGTCCAGAACGCCGATCCAGTCCCGCGGCTTGAGGTAACGCTCCAGCAGGGCGGCCTCAGGGCTACCTGGCTCCGCCGTGTGACCGTATTCCCAGCGCGCCAGTGGTGGCAGACTCATCAGGATGGATTCGGTGCGGCCACCGGACTGGATGCCGAACTTGGTGCCCCGGTCCCAGAGCAGGTTGAATTCCACGT
Source organism: Natronocella acetinitrilica (assembly GCF_024170285.1). Lineage (NCBI taxonomy): Bacteria > Pseudomonadati > Pseudomonadota > Gammaproteobacteria > Chromatiales > Ectothiorhodospiraceae > Natronocella > Natronocella acetinitrilica. The sequence goes on along the minus strand of NZ_JALJXV010000001.1, from coordinate 421,307 downwards.
AGCGTCCCCGTCGATACAGTTGCCACTGCCGTTCCCGCTCGGCGTAGGGTGTGCGGTGGCGGGCCTGCACGATGGGCAGGTAGGCCGGTTCGAAGTGATCACCAACGGAGCGCATGAAGGCAAAGCAGCGCTCGAAGCCCCAGGCATCCAGGTCGTCGTAGAAGATGCCGCCGATACCGCGCTGCTCATTACGATGGGGGAGATGAAAGTACTCGTCGCACCAGGCCTTGTAGCGGGGGTAGACGTCGTCGCCGAAGGGGGCGCAGGCCGCAGCGGCGGTGCTGTGCCAGTGGATGGCATCGTCGTCGAAGCCGTAATAGGGGGTCAGATCGAAGCCGCCGCCGAACCACCACATGGGGTCGGCATCGGGCCGCTCGGCGACGAAGAAGCGGATGTTGGCATGGGATGTGGGGGCGTAGGGGTTCAGCGGGTGGATCACCAGCGACACGCCCATGGCCTGCCAGCGTCTGCCGGCAAGTTCCGGGCGGCGCTCCGTGGCGGCGGCAGGCAGCGTCTCGCCAAGCACATGTGAAAAGCCGATTCCGGCCTGCTCGAAGACCAGGCCATCGCGCATGATTCGCGAGCGTCCGCCTCCCCCCTCGTCACGCTCCCAGGGGTCATTGATGAAGCGCGCCTTGCCGTCTTCGGCTTCCAGCGCACCGCAGAGACGATCCTGCAGATCCAGCAGATAGTCTCGTACGGCATCCGGGTTCACATCGGTCATAGCCTGCTCCGCGCCAGGTTGTTGCTGTGACTGTACTCGTCCTGAAGCGGAGTTTGCCATGTTTGGCCGGCCGCCGGGTGGCGATCAACCCCCGGGTCGGATAATCCGCCCGCTCGCCATGTCGCGAATTTCGGATGGCTGCTGGCGGTTGCCGGTGGGGCCCGGCACCACCGCGTCCACCGCCTGACCGAGGCGAGAACGGACCTGTAATGCGGTCCGGGCTGCGGGCAGGCCGCTGCGATTGGCGCTGGTGGAAACCAGTGGGCCGCCCCAGGCATGGCACAGGGCAGCGGCGATGGGGTGATCGGTGACCCGGGCGGCCAGCGTGTTGCGACCGCCGGTGAGCCAGTCGGGAACCCAATCCGCCACTGGCAGCAGCCAGGTCACAGGGCCGGGCCAGGTGGCATTCAGGCGATCCTGCCATTCCGGCGGCAGGGGGCGGAGCAGCGGCAGGAGTTGTGTCTGATCGGCAGCGATGAGGATCAACCCCTTGCGGGCCGCGCGGCCCTTGATGGCCAGCACGGACGCAACGGCGGACTCATCAAGCGGATTGCAGCCCAGACCGTAAACGGCCTCGGTGGGGTAGGCCACCACCCCGCCGCTGGCCAGGGCCTGCAGTGCCGGCAACAATCGCAAGCCAGTGGCCATGATGTCAGCTCTTCGCAGTTTTCTTCTTGGCCGGCGCCTTGCGCCGAGCCTTGCGCTCAGGCGCCTTGGCGATGAGGTCCTTGCAGGTGTCGAGGTCCAGGTTCTCGGGCTCGACGTCCTTGGGGATCTTGGCGTTCTTCTTGCCGTCGGTGATGTAGGGGCCGTAGCGACCGCGCAGGACCTGAATGCCGGCATCCTTGAAATCGTGAATGATGCGCTCGGCATCGGCCTGTTTCTTCTCGGCGATCAGCTCCCGGGCGCGTTCCGCGGTGATGGTGTAGGGGTCATCATCGCGGATGGACACGAACTTCTTGCCGTAGCGGACATAGGGGCCGAAGCGGCCGATATTGACCTGGATCTCTTCGTCCTCGTCGGTGGTGCCAAGATCACGCGGCAGCTGGAACAGCACCAGGGCGTCTTCCAGGGTGATGCTGTCCATGGTCTGGCCGGGGCGCAGGCCCGCAAAGCGGGGCTTTTCCTCGTCATCCTTGGTGCCGATCTGCACGAACGGCCCGAAACGCCCGACCCGGACCTGTACCGGTTTGCCGGAGTCCGGGTCAATGCCCAACTCCCGGGCCTGTACAACCTCTTCGCGAGAAATATCCTTCTTGATATCCACCGTTTCCTTGAACGGCTGCCAGAACTCCTCGAGCAGCGGGATCCATTCCTTGCGTCCCAGGGAAACTTCATCCAGCTCGTTCTCGAGCTGCGCGGTGAAGTCGTAATCCACGTAGCGCGTGAAGTGGTCGGTGAGGAACTTGTTCACCACCCGGCCCACCGAGGTGGGCTGGAACCGGCGGCTTTCCAGCGTCACGTATTCGCGATTGAGCAGCGTGGAGATGATGCTCGCGTAGGTTGATGGCCGGCCGATGCCGTAGTCCTCGAGAGCACGCACCAGGCTGGCTTCGCTATACCGGGGTGGCGGCTCGGTGAAGTGCTGCTCGGGGCGGATCTTGAGCAGCGTGATGCGGTCGCCCTCCTCGATGGGCGGCAGAATGCGGTCTTCGTTGTCCACCTTGGCGTCGTCCACGCCCTCCAGGTAGACCGCCATGAAGCCCGGGTCGGCAATGGTGGATCCGTTGGCCCGGAAGACATTGCCCTTGCCGCACTCCATGTCCACCGCCACGGTATTGATGGTGGCGTGAATCATCTGGCAGGCCACGGCCCGTTTCCAGATCAGTTCATACAGCCGCTGTTGCTCATCGTTCAGGTGCGCCTTCACCTCGTCGGGATGGCGGGCCGCCGATGTCGGCCGGATTGCCTCGTGCGCTTCCTGGGCGTTCTTGGCCTTGGTCTTGTAGCTGTGCGGCGTGTCCGGCACCTTGTCCTTGCCGTAGCGTTTGGCAATCACCTGACGCATCTCGTCCACGGCCTCGCGGGCCAGGGTCACCGAGTCGGTGCGCATGTAGGTGATCAAGCCGACAGTGCCGCTGCCGACGTCAATGCCCTCATAGAGCTGTTGCGCGACGCGCATGGTGCGCTGGGCACCGAAGCCGAGCTTGCGGGAGGCTTCCTGCTGCAGAGTCGAGGTGGTGAATGGCGCGGCAGGGTTGCGGCGGCGCTGCTTGCGCTCGACCTTCGTCACCACCACTTCGCCGACGGCATCGCCGCTCACGCCACCTTGCGCCTGCGCCTTGGCGGCTTCCGCCAGCGCATTCTCGACCGTGGTGGCGCGGGCTTCGTCGGTCACCGTGAACTGCTGGAGCTTTTCATCCTGGAAGTAGGTCAGGCGACCCTGGAACGCGGCGCCTTCCTTTGCCAGGTCCGCCTCAATGCTCCAGTACTCCTCGGGCTTGAAGGCCTCGATCTCTTCTTCCCGCTCCACGATCATGCGCAGTGCCGGGGACTGCACGCGGCCGGCGGACAGGCCGCTGTGGATCTTGCGCCAGAGCAGCGGCGAGAGGTTGAAACCCACCAGGTAGTCCAGGGCACGGCGCGCCTGCTGGGCGTTGACCAGATCCATGGACAGGTCGCGGGCGTTGTCGATGGCGTCGTTGATGGCCCGCTTGGTGATCTCGTGGAAGACCACCCGCTTCACCGGCTTTTCCTTCAGCAGGCCGCGCTCGCGGAGCAATTCGAACAGATGCCAGGAAATGGCTTCGCCTTCGCGATCCGGGTCAGTGGCCAGGTAGAGGGCGTGGCTTTGCTTGAGTGCCTTGGCGATCGCATCCACGTGTTTCTTGTTGCGATCGATCACGGTGTACTTCATGGCGAACCCGTGGGCCGGGTCGACAGCGCCTTCCTTGGGGACCAGGTCCCGCACATGGCCGTAGGACGCCATCACCTGGAAGTCATCTCCCAGGTATTTGTTGATGGTCTTGGCCTTGGCCGGTGATTCGACAATGACTAGAGATTTGCTCATAGCGGGGCCTGGCCCGCGGACCGGCGGGCGTGCTCAGTTCCTTACCAGTTGTCGGTGACGGGCAGGCAGGCGTCTCAGTGCACCAGATGCACGGGGCTGTCGAACAGCAGGTTTTCCATCCATGCGTAAGCTTCTTCCTGCCCGGGCTGGTTATACAACACCATCAGCGTGACCCAGCGCACCAGGTCAGGGTCGATCTCCTCGTCATCCAGCGCCATCAGGCGGTCGATGATGAGTTCCCGCGATGTTGCCGTGACCACACCGGCCTGCTCCAGATACAGCAGAAACCCCTGCGTGTCGGTGTCGATCTTCGACTGCTCTTCGTCGGTGAAAACGCGAATCGCCTGACTGTTGTCAATCGCCGTCGTGGGAAGTTCCCGGGAACGGGCCAGGTCATCAAGCCAGGTGAAAGCCTTGCGAATCTCGAGTTGCTGGAAGCCAGCTTCAAACAGTTCCGATTCCAGGGATTCCCGGTCCGGCTGCGGTTCGTCGTCGTAGATATAGTTCTCGAACAGATACATCAAGACGTCGAACACATTCTCTTTCATTTCCGGTCCTCTTGCGTCCCGAGCCATGTATTCAAGGGGGCATTTACCATACCGGCTTCGGTGGCCGATGCAACGGGCCCCATCGATACCCACAGCGCACTCGACCGGAGTCGGGGGCGACGCATGATGGACTAACCAGCCCGCGCATACCGCCCTCCCGGCAGGGTTTCGACCTGACCCTGCAGCTCCATAATCAGCAGAATGGAGGAAAGCACTGCAGGCGTCAATCCAGTGCGGCGGTGCAGCGTATCGATGGTAATGGGGTCATGGCCCAGTGCTTCAAGCACCTGGGTATGCTCCGAATCCACCTGCTCCTCGTGCGCCGCCTCCGGGCCTGTCTGTTGTCGTTGCGTCTCCGGCAGGTGCAGATGGGGCAGGAGTTCTTCGAGGATTTCTCCGGCCTGTTCCACCAACTTGGCCTGACCTTCGCGAATCAGCGCGTGACAACCCTTGGCCAACGGGTTGTGAATGGAGCCGGGAATGGCGAACACTTCACGGCCCTGCTCCAGTGCGTAGCGGGCGGTGATGAGCGAGCCGCTGCGCAGGCCGGCCTCGACCACCAGGGTGCCAAGGGCCAGCCCACTGATGATGCGATTGCGGCGCGGAAAGTTTTCCCGTCGGGCACCCATGCCGGTGGGGAATTCACTGACCACGGCGCCGCCGGTATCAACGATGCGGCGGGCCAGATCCCGATTGCGTGGTGGATACACCCGGTCTGGTCCCGTGCCGGCGACTGCTATGGTGAGCCCGTTCGCATCCACGGCGGCGGCATGGGCCGCGCTGTCCACGCCCAGGGCGAGTCCGCTGGTGATCACCAGCCCTGCCTTGGCCAGGTGAGCGGAGAAGGCGCTTGCGGTGTCGCGGCCACCGCTGGTCGGTCGGCGGCTGCCGATAACCGCCACCTGGGGCAGTCGGAGTATATCGGGGTCGCCGGTTACGAAGAGCAGCGGCGGAACGGCAGGCAGGACTTCAAGCTGTTCCGGGTAGCTCGGGTCACCGGGCTGCAGGATATGGTGCAGGGGCGAGGATTCAAGCCAGGCGACATCAGCGTCCGCTCCCGCCCAGTCCGGCTCCCCCAGGGCGTCGATGCTGCGCTGGTCCAGGTCGAGGCGCTGCCAGGCCGAGGCACTCGCACCCAGGGCAGCGCGCGCGCTGCCGAAGGTTTCCAGTAGCCGACTGTAGGCGCGTGGCCCGATGGCCGGGAGACGCCAGAGGGCAAGACGGTGATGTAGGTCGCTCATGGGATAGTAATGACGGCTTGCGGGTGGCCAGGCCGGCCACCCACAAGCCCTGGATCAGGGGTTGCGAACCAGGTCGAGCACGTTCATGTGACGGTTCGCGCGCATAACCAGACCATAGGAGACCCGGTCGAAGGTGCGGAACACGATCAACTCGCCGCCACGCTCGTCCGGCAACGTGACCTGTTCCCGGGTTTCCGGGTCACGAACCACACGCCCCGCCTTGTAGATGGCCAGCACATCTCCACTGCGGATGCCGTCGTCATTACCGATGTTGAGCGCCACCACATTGAACTGACCAATCTGGTTGACCCCATCCATCACATGAATGATGCGGGCATCGACCTCGATTTCCGGTGCCTGGGGAACGAAGCGGGTGCGGCTGGGTTCGCGGGGCATGCGAAGCAACCGGTCGCCGGCAAGAATCTCCCGGGTGCTGGTGGTCACGCGGCCGGTGCCGGGATCCCCTTCCCGCGTCACGTTCATCTCGCCCAGGTAGGTGGCCTCGTAGCCCAGCACTTCACGCGTGTCCGGGTCCCGGTAGGCAACGCCCCGACGAACCAGGGTGTAGCCGCCAGCGCCATTTTCCGCGGGCAGTCGACGGACGTAGATCCGATCGTCCCGTGCTGCCATGACACGCTCGTCTTCACCGGCAACCACGTAGGGGGCCGTGTTGAAGAACTCACCGTCCACCACATGGCTGCGATTGAGGAACGGTCGGATGGCTTCCATGGGAATGGCTGCGATGGCGTCGGGTAGTGCTTCCTCGCGGACGCCCGGTGCCAGGCGGATCTCCCGCAAACCACGCTCGACGGTCAGCCGTGGTTCTCCTTCGATGTACACCAGCCTGATGACATCACCGGGATATATAAGGTGGGGGTTTTCGATCTCGGGGTTGGCATGCCAGATTTCCGGCCAGACCCAGGGTGTGCGCAGGAATCGCTCGGAGATGTCCCAGAGGGTATCCCCCTCTACCACCGTATAGCGCTCCGGGTGGTCTTCCCGAAAGGCTTCTGCCGCGACAAGGACCGGGATCGTGATCATCAATCCCAGGGCGAGACCCAGCAGCTTCCCAATGCGCATGCGGTTTTCCTTAAATCCGATTGAAGCTCATGACACCGCCACGACCCGATCGCCGAGTTACCCCGGACGACTGAGCAGAGTGTATCTGCTGGGGACGCCGGGCGGTGGATTCGTTATAATCGTCATTAAACTCGACGAATTAGAGCCAATTCCATGGACTGATTCTCATTTTAGGCTAACCCGACTTCCAGCGACCCGCAACGAACTCACCATGGCTAAACTCGAGATTCTGCATTATCCGGACCCTAGGCTGCGCACCCGCGCCAAGCCCGTGGAGGTGGTTGACGACACAATCCGCAGGCTGGTGGATGACATGTTCGAGACCATGTACGACGCGCCCGGCATCGGACTTGCGGCCACGCAGGTCAATGTGCATCAGCGGGTGATCGTGATGGACGTCTCGGAGGATCGCTCCGACCCTCGGGTGTTCATCAATCCGGAAATCATCGAACTTGATGGCGTCGAACAGATGCAGGAAGGCTGTTTGTCCGTGCCCGGCTACTTTGACTATGTCGAGCGCGCGGAGCGTATCCGGGTGCGTGCCCTGGATCGCGAGGGCGACGTCTTCGAACTCGACGCCGATGGCCTGCTGGCGGTTTGCATACAGCACGAGATGGATCATCTGGCCGGCAAGCTGTTTGTCGATTACCTGTCTGAACTCAAGCGCAAGCGTGTCCGCAAGAAGCTCGAGAAGCAGGCGAGGCAGGATCTCGAGCCTGCCGACGTCGGCCAGAGCGTGATCTGATCCGCGCCATGACCGACACGCCCCGTATCGGCTTTGCCGGCACGCCGGATTTCGCCGTGCCCGCGCTGGAGCAATTGGTCGAAGGGGGCTATCCGCCGGTGGTTGTCCTGACCCAGCCGGACCGGCCTGCCGGGCGCGGGCGCAAGCCGCGGCCCTCTCCCGTCAAGCAGTGTGCGCAACGACACGGCCTACCAGTGCAGCAGTGGGCCCGGCTTGACGCCGAGGCCCGGCAGGCGCTGGCGGCGCTTCAGCTTGACCTGCTGGTGGTGGTTGCCTACGGGTTGATCCTGCCGACCGCCGTACTGGCCTTGCCGCGCCGGGGTTGCGTGAATATCCACGCGTCGCTGCTGCCCCGCTGGCGGGGTGCAGCCCCGATTCAGCGGGCCATGCTGGCCGGCGATGCAGACACCGGGGTCTGCCTCATGCAGATGGAGGCCGGTCTTGATACCGGCCCGGTTCTGGCCCGGGGCGCGACACCGATTCACCGGAGCGATACCGGTGCGAGCCTGCATGACCGACTGGCGGCAATGGGTGCTGGGCTGCTCATGGAAAACCTCCCGGCTATCCTTGATGGCAGCCTCGAGGCCGAACCCCAGGATTCCGACGGGGTCACGTACGCGTCGAAACTGGACAAGGTAGAGGCCCTCGTCGACTGGCAGCGCGATGCCGAATCCATCCGCCGGCAGATCGCGGCTTTCAATCCCTGGCCCGTGGCCCAGACCACATGGCAGGGCGGAGCCCTGCGACTTTGGCAGGCGGATGCCCTGGCGGACGGCGATGGAGACGCGGCCCCGGGGACCGTGCTTGCCGCAGACGCTGACGGCATCATCATACAGTGTGGCCGTGGTCGTTTGCGTGTGCTGGAGCTTCAGCCGCCGAACGGACGACCCATGGGTGTTGCAGCTTTCCTCAATGGTCGATCCCTGACGCCTGGTGTTCGACTTGGGTGACGGCAACCCCTCCGGGGCTGCACGGCTCGCGGCCCTGCAGGTGTTGCTGGCCGTCATCCGCGACCAGCGCTCCCTCACCGACGCACTTGCCGATTCGCTACCGGAACTTCCTCTTGCCGAGCGAGGGTTGACCCAGGAGTTGGCTTACGGCGTGATGCGCTGGCTTCCGCGACTGCAGGCTTGGCGTGATGCCCTGGTCTCCAAGCCCCTGCGGCGTCGTGATGAGGATATCTCCTGCATTCTGCTGCTGGGGCTCTATCAACTTGCGGAGACCAGAATACCGCCCCACGCCGCTGTGCATGAGACGGTGGCGTTGGCCCGCAGCACCGGCAAGCGCTGGTCAGCAGGCCTGGTCAATGCCGTGCTGCGCCGTTTCCAGGCGGATCAGCAGGCCATCTGCGAGCGTGCCGCAGCGCAACCGGCAGCCCGCCACGCACACCCCGACTGGCTCCTGCGGCGGTTCCGCCAGGCCTGGCCGACTGACTGGGAAGCCCTCTGTGACGCTGGCAACGCCAGGCCGCCCATGACGTTGCGGGTCAATCGGCGCCATGGCGACCGCGGCAAGTATCTGGCACAGCTCGAAGCGGATGGCCTGGCAGCTCGCGCGCACCCGCACGCCACTGATGCCATTGTGCTTGATGCACCGGTGGCGGTAGAGCGCCTACCCGGGTTCGCCGACGGCCTGGTATCAGTGCAGGACGCCGCCGGACAACTGGCCGCCGACCTGCTGGCGCTTGCTCCGGGTCAGCGCGTTCTGGATCTTTGCGCCGCCCCGGGCAGCAAGACCTGCCACATGCTTGAGCGGGAGCCGCGGCTTGCAGCGGTGACTGCGGTGGACGTGGACGCCAGGCGTCTTGAGTCGCTGACGCAGAACCTGGAACGCCTCCAGCTGCGGGCCGAACTGGTGGTGGGTGATGGGGCTGACCCCGACAGCTGGTGGGATGGTCGCCCCTATGATCGTGTACTGCTGGATGCCCCTTGCTCGGCGACGGGCGTGATCCGTCGCCATCCGGATATCAAGTCTCTGCGCCGTGACGACGATATAAGCATGCTGACCGACACACAGCTTAAGCTCCTGCGGGCGGTGTGGCCCCTGTTGCAACGGGGCGGTATGCTTGTCTATTCGACGTGTTCCGTGTTGCCGGAGGAGAACGCTGGCGTAGTCGGGCGGTTCATCACGGCCCGGACAGATGTCTTCGAGTCGCCCATCGAACAGTCCTGGGGCCTGCCTCAGGCCCATGGCCGGCAGATACTCACGGGAATGGACGGCATGGACGGCTTCTACTACGCAGTGCTGCGTAAAGGCTGAACGACATTCCACGGCAGGCACACAGGTGAGACGGTTTTGAGGGCTCTGGCAGTTAACATGGGGCGAATGCCGCTTCTCATGCTGGTGTTTTTGGCACTGCTCCTCCTGCCCCCGGCAGCCGCCGCGGAGGACGGGCAAATTCGCTTGGTGAACGGCGAGCTGCGCACTGCCGGAACCTTCCTCAGCCTCGACAGCCGCTTCGATATCATGCTCAGCGCGGCCGCCGAGGACGCGCTCACCAGCGGTGTACCCCTGACCCTCGAAGTCACCGCCCGGGTCTATCGTCCACGCTGGTGGTGGTGGTGGGACGCCGAGCTGGTTGAGCGCACCGTGCGTGTCACCGTGCTCTACCACGCACTCAGTCGGCGCTATGTCGTCCATAATGATCTCGATAACGAGCGCCGGACATTCTTCCGTCGCGACATGGCCATGGCTGCCTGGGGAACGGTGGTCGGTATGCGGCTGCTGCAACTGCACAGGCTGGACGGTGAAGGAGACTACCGGGTTGAGGCGCGAGCGCGCCTGGATCTCGACGCCCTCCCTCATCCACTGCGCACCGTGGCTTATGTCTCGCCCGAGTGGCGACTGGTGAGTGACTGGTATACATGGCCGGTGGAACAGTAAAGCGTGTCTCCCGCGAAGGCGCCCTTCGGGTGGTGCTCTGCGCCCTGTTGTTGGTCGCACTTTATCTGCTGAGTGTCGCCACCCAGAATTCCGAAGTCTTCGGCCAGTTGCATCCGTGGTTGCTGTTCCTCAATACCGTCTGCCTGATCGGGCTCGGTGTTCTCATCATCTGGAATCTCGCCCGCCTGATCAATCAGCGTCGGCTGGGCCAGCCCGGCAGTCGCCTCACGGTGCGGCTGGTCACCATGTTCGTTGTTCTGGCGGTGGTGCCGGTCAGCGTGGTGTACCTGTTTTCCGTGCAGTTCCTGAATCGCGGCATCGAGACCTGGTTCGACTCCCGCATGGAGCAGCAGGCCATGGAGGATGCGCTGAGCCTGTCCCAGGCATCCTTCGACATGCGGATGCGCGAGTTACTTCGACGCATGGAGACTTCGTCGCTGCAGTTCCGCGACGTGAGCGAGCCCCTTGCGCCCATCACCCTGAGTCAGGAGCGAGAGCGTGTCGGGGCTTCGGAATTGACCCTCATGACCACCAGCGGACGTATCATCGCCACCAGTGCCCGGGAGCCGGCGGCGGTGCTGCCCCGGCGACCGGAGGAGGACATCCTCCTTCAGCTTCGTCAGGGCCGTGCTTATGTGGGCCTTGATCCCATCGGTGATTCCGGGCTGCACATCCGGATCATCGTGCCGGCGCCGGATGCTGACGGCACCCCGGATCAACGGGTGTTGCAAGGGCTGTTCTCGGTGTCGCCGCGGGTCGATGCCCTCGCCGAGAGCGTGCAGACCCACTATGCCCGCTATCAGGAGGTAGGCTACCTGCGTCGCCCCCTGCAGGACAGCTTCGTCCTTACCCTGTCACTCGTATTGCTGATCAGCCTGCTGTTCGCCGTCTGGTCGGCGTTCTACGCTGCCCGCCGTCTGGCGGCACCGATCCGTTATCTCGCCGAAGGTACCGAGGCTGTGGCCGCTGGCGAATACGGCAAGCAGCTGCCGCCTGCCGGTCGCGACGAACTCGGCTTTCTGGTGCGGTCCTTCAACGACATGAGTCGGCGCGTGGCTCACGCCCGGGATCAGGCGAAGACCAGTCAGGCCCAGGTGGAGGCACAACGGGCCTATCTGGAAGCGCTGCTCGGTCGGTTGTCTTCCGCGGTGCTTGCCACCGACCGCGACGGTGCGCTGCGCACCCACAACCTGGCCGCTGACCAGATCCTTGGCCTCAACCTGCGCTCCCACCAGGGGAAGACGCTGGAGCAGCTCGCCCTGGAAACACCGGCGCTGGAGCCCCTTGCCAACGTGGTGCGGCGCCACGTCAACGCCAACCGATCCGAATGGCGGGAGCAGATCGTGTTGCCACGCCCCAACGGCCGACAGGTGCTGATGTGCAGCGGCGCGACCCTCACCGGTGGCGGGGGCATGGGTGGTCAGGTGATCGTGCTTGACGACGTCACCGCCCTGATCCAGGCCCAGCGCGATGCCGCCTGGGCCGAGGTCGCACGACGACTGGCCCATGAAATCAAGAACCCGCTGACGCCGATCCAGCTGGCCGCCGAACGCATGCGCCGCAAGTGTCTCCCGGCCCTGGAGGGTCGCGAGTCCGAGGTACTGGATCGGGCAACCAACACCATCATCCACCAGGTGGACGCCATGAAGACCATGGTCAACGCATTCAGCGATTACGCGCATCCGCCGGAACTCAACCTGCAGGCTGTTGATCTCAATGATCTGGTGGTGGAAGTCCTCGAGCTCTATCGCACCAGTCCCGGCGGTGTCAGCATCCGCTTCAACCTGGACCCGTCCCTGCCCCGATTCACCGCCGATGCGGGGAGACTGCGCCAACTGCTGCATAATCTGGTCAAAAACGCCCTGGAGTCGACTCCCAAGGGCCGGCGCTGCCAGCTTCAGCTCAGTACCGAGTATCTGGGCAATGGTGAGTCACCGCAGGTTCAGCTCAGGGTGCGGGATCACGGCCCTGGTTTCAGCGAGGACGTCCTGGGCCATCTGTTCGAGCCGTATGTCACCACCAAGGCCAAGGGCACCGGGCTCGGTATGCCCATCGTGAAGAAGATCGTCGAGGAACATAACGGCACCATCAATGCCGAGAACCTGGAGGAGGGTGCGCAGGTGACAATCCGTCTGCCGCTCACCGAAACCACTTTGAGCGAGCTGTCGACCGTGCGTCGCGTTGCCGGCGGAGAGCGCGCAGGGGGTACCCGATGAATCAGGCCCAGCGACTTCCGGAGTCCACCAGAACACCGCCCGCCATGAGCCGCTCCAGTATCCTGGTGGTCGATGACGAGCCGGATATCCGGACCCTGGTGCAGGACATACTCGAGGATGAAGACTACGAGGTTCAGGTTGCGCAGGATGCCGCTCATGCCCGACAGGCGCTGCGCCAGCGCCGACCGGATCTCATACTGCTGGATATCTGGATGCCCGATACCGACGGTATCGCTCTACTCAAGGAGTGGTCCGCCTCGGGCAGCCTGCCTTGCCCGGTGGTGATGATGTCCGGCCACGGCACCGTGGAGACCGCGGTGGAGGCGACCCGGCTGGGCGCCTACGATTTCATCGAGAAGCCGTTGTCCCTGGCCAAGCTCTTGCTCGTGGTGGAGCGCGCCCTGGAGGCGGATCGGCTGCTGCGGGAGAATCGCGGCCTGCGGGAGCAGGCGGGTAGCCCGGCGGAGCCGCTGGGCAACAGTCGTATCATGCAGAGTCTGCGCGAGCAGATTCGCCGCATCGCCAGTCACGATACCTGGGTACTGATCAGTGGTGAGGCAGGCACCGGCAAGCGGACCGCGGCGCGCTATCTGCACCGCTGCAGCCAGCGCCGTAACGGGCCCCTGGTGGAGGTGGCCGCCGGCTCCATCGCCGGCGCCAGCTCCGCGCCCGAGTTGTTTGGCAGCGAGCAGGGTGGCCGGGTGCTTTACGGTCGGCTGGAGCAGGCCAACCATGGCGCGTTGCTCGTGGATGAGGTTGCCGATCTCGATCTGCCTGCCCAGGTCCGCCTGCTGAGCGCCATCAACAGCCGCAGTTTTCACCGTGTTGGTGGCGCCGAGCCGGTCAAGGTGGATGTGCGGGTGCTTGCCGCCACCCGGGTTGATCTGGAAGAAGAAGTACGCGCCGGGCGCTTTCGTGAAGACCTCTACTACCATCTCAACGTGGTGCCCCTGCGCATTCCGCCGCTGCGTGAGCACGCCGAGGATATCCCGCAGATGCTGGAGTTCTACCTCCAGCGCCTGCTCACCCGGGAGAGCCTGCCGGAGAGGCGCTTCTCCGATGCGGCGATTGCCCGCCTGCGACGCCACCACTGGCCCGGCAACATCCGGGAGCTCAAGAATCTGGTGCAGCGGCTCCTCATACTCGGGGAAGGGCCGGAAATCACGGTGGATGAAGTCGAAACGGCGCTGTCCGGCGCGCGCTCCCCGGATCAGCAACTGCGTGGCGGCGTGAGCCTGAGCCTGGACCGTCCGTTGCGCGAGGCCCGCGAATCTTTCGAGCGGCTGTACCTGAAGAAACAGCTCGCCGCGGCCGGCGGCAGTGTGGGGGAACTGGCCAAACTGGCGGGGATGGAGCGCACCCATCTGTATCGCAAGCTCAAGTCCCTGGGCATCGACCCCAACGATTACTGAGCCTCCGTGCTTCCATGTTGCGCCGGGCTGGCTTACCGTATGCGGCTTTCCCCGCCGCCGGCGGGTGCGGCTAGGCTGAGTGCATGAAGATCATCATACTCGGTGCGGGACAGGTGGGCAGCTCGCTGGCGCAGAATCTCGCCAGCGAAGCCAACGATGTCACGCTGGTTGATATCAACTCACGCCTGCTGCAGGACATCCAGGACCGTCTGGACCTGCGCACCATTCGCGGTAATGCCACACACCCCGATGTGCTGCGCCAGGCTGCCGCCGAAGACGCAGACATGATCATCGCGGTCACCAGTAGTGACGAGGCGAACATGGTGGCCTGCCAGATCGCCTACACCCTGTTCCACACACCCACCAAGATCGCCCGGGTTCGGGCCCAGGAATATCTGTCCTATCCGCAGCTTTTCTCGCCGGATGCCATACCGGTGGATGTGCTGATCAGCCCGGAGCAGTTGGTCACGCAGTACGTCAAGCGGCTCATCGAGCATCCGGGTGCCCTGCAGGTACTGGATTTCGCCGGTGGCAAGGTGCGCATGGTTGGGGTGCGGGCCTACTACGGTGGACCATTGGTGGGGCACGAGCTGCGTACCCTCGGGGAACACATGCCCGGCGATCACGCCCGCGTAGCGGCGATTTTCCGTCGCGGCAAGCCGATCATCCCCGAGGGTGACACCGTGATCGAGGCCGGCGACGAGGTGTTTTTCGTCGCCGCCCGCAAGAGTATTCGCGCCGCCATGAGCGAGTTGCGCCGTCTGGACAAGCCGGTGAAGCGCATCATCATCGCCGGCGGTGGCAACATCGGCAAACGGCTGGCCCAGGCGCTGGAAGAGCGCTACCAGATCAAGATCATAGAGCGATCCGACATCCGCACACGGCAGCTCTCCGAGGATCTGCAATCTTCCATCGTGTTGCTGGGCGACGCTGCCGATGAAGAGCTGCTACTTGAGGAAAACATCGAGAACACCGATGTGTTCTGCGCGCTGACCAACGACGACGAGGCCAATATTCTCTCCGGCATGCTGGCGAAGCGGCTCGGCGCACGCATGGTGATGTCGCTGATCAACCGGGCCGCGTACGTCGATCTGGTGCAGGGCAGCGAGGATATCGACATCGCCATTTCGCCGCAGCAGGCCACCATCGGCACACTGCTCGCCCACGTCCGCCGGGGCGATGTGGTCATGGTGCATTCGCTGCGTCGCGGCGCCGCCGAGGCCATCGAGGCGGTGGCCCACGGCAGCGCCACGAACTCAAAGGTGGTGGGACGGGCGATCGAGGATATCGACCTCCCCGCCGGCACCACCATCGGCTGTATCGTCCGCGGCGATCATGTGCTCATGGGGCACCACGATACGGTGATCGAGCCCGAGGACCACGTCATTCTCTTCCTCGTGGACAAGCGCCGCATCCGTGATGTGGAGCGGCTGTTCCAGGTAGGCGTCACCTTCATCTGATGCACTTCTCCACCGTCCAGCGCATTCTTGGTCTGCTGCTGATGCTGTTCAGCATCACCATGTTGCCGCCGCTGCTCATTTCCTTGCTGTTCCGGGATGCCGCGCTGCTGCCGTTCGCGGCATCTTTTTTCGCCATTCTGCTCGCCGGGCTGCTGCTCTGGTTACCGGTGCGCGGCGATCGTCACGAACTGCGCACCCGGGACGGGTTTCTCATCGTAGTTCTGTTCTGGACGGTGCTTGGCCTTGCCGGGGCGGTGCCCCTGGTGCTCTCGGAGCAGCCGCGCATCAGCTTTACCGATGCGGCTTTCGAGAGCCTGTCCGGACTGACCACCACCGGTGCAACGGTGCTGACCGGAATTGAGGCACTGCCGGAATCCATCCGCTTCTACCGTCAGCAACTGCAGTGGTTTGGCGGCATGGGTATCATCGTGCTGGCAGTGGCCATCCTGCCCATGCTCGGCGTTGGGGGCATGCAGCTCTACCGGGCCGAGATGCCCGGCCCGGTGAAGGATTCCAAGCTCACCCCGCGAATCGGTGAGACCGCCAAGGCGCTGTGGTACATCTACTTGAGTTTGACGGTGGCCTGTGCCCTTGCCTACTGGGTCGCCGGCATGAGTTGGTTCGATGCGGTGGGACACAGCTTCTCCACGGTGGCCATCGGTGGGTATTCCACGTACGACGCCAGCATTGGCCACTTCAATAGCCCATTGATAGAGATGATCTGCGTGGTGTTTCTGGTCATCTCCGGCATCAACTTCGCGATGCACTTTTTCGCCTGGCGTCGACGCTCCCTGAGTCATTACCTCAAGGATACCGAGGTACGCTGGTTCATCGGCATCCTGTTTATTGTGGGTTCCGTGGTGACAGCGACCCTCATAACCACCGGTCACCATGGAGGCTGGGGCGATACCCTGCACCACGCGATCTTCCAGACCGTGTCTATCGGCACCACTGCCGGGTTCACCACCACCGACTTCGATAGCTGGCCGCTTTACCTACCGCTGCTGCTGATCATGACGGCCTTCGTTGGCGGCTGTGCCGCCTCCACCGCTGGTGGCATCAAGGTGGTGCGCTTCGTGCTCCTGCTAAAGCAGGGCTACCGGGAAGTGATCCGGCTCATCCATCCCCAGGCGCAAGTGCTGGTGAAGCTCGGCCAGCGCGCGGTGGACGAGCGGGTAATCGACGCGGTGTGGGGTTTCTTTGCCGCCTACATTGCCTTGTTCGCGCTGATGGTGCTGCTGCTCATGGGGACCGGGCTGGATCAGGTGACGGCATTCTCCGCTGTGGCCGCCACCATCACCAACCTCGGCCCGGGTCTCGGCGTCGTGGCCGAAAACTATGGCGACATCAGCTCATTCGCCAAGTGGGTGTTGATGTTCGCCATGCTGCTCGGGCGGCTCGAAGTCTTCACCCTGCTGGTGTTGTTGACCCCCGCCTTCTGGCGGCGGTGATCGGCACCTTGTGCGGCCATCGCTAGCGCCGACGCTTGCGATAGGGGCTCTTTTGGCCCGCGGGTTGATGGCGAAAGCGGCGGTAGGTCCACTGGTACTGCGCCGGGGCGAGGCGCACGCAGGCCTCGATACACCGGTTTAGCGCCGTCGCCGCAACCACCGGATCCTCGTTCAGAATCGCCGGGTCGCCGGGCAGGACGTGGAGCCGAAAGCCACCACCACGGGGCAGGCGCTCGCAGCACAGGAAGGCCATGCCTGCCCCCGTCTTGCGTGCCATCTGGGCGAACAGGGTCATGGTCAGTGCCGGCCGACCGAAAAAAGGTGCGTGCACGCCGCCCTGGTCGGGAATCTGGTCGGGCAGTATACCCACCAGGCGTTGCTCCCGAAGGCAGCGCAGCAGGAACCGCAGGCCGCGGGCGTCAGCAGGCATGGAGCGGCCACCCCGGCGCTCCCGGACCTCCACCAGCACCGGCTCCATCCACGCTTCCCGGGGCGGTCGATACAGGTGATGCACCGGGTGCCGTGTATTGACGAAGGCATTGCAGAGTTCAAAGGCACCCAGATGCGGCACGCCCACGAGCAGTCCGCGATCCGCCGGCCAATGCTGTTCCAGCTCGGCTAGCGCCTCCGGGTTCACCACCAGCCGAGCCAGACGTCCCGGGTCGGCATGCCAGATGATGCCGGTTTCCAGCACCTGCTTGCCCAGCTCAGCGAGGCTGCTGCGGACAAGCTGGCTCCGCTCGGCTGCCGTCATTGCGGGGAAGCAGACGCGGATGTTGTCCTCGACCACGCGGCGGGTGCGTCTCGCGAACAGGTGGATGCAGGTGCCGAGTGCGGTGCCCAGCGCATGGGCAAGACGCAGCGGTAGCAGGCTCGACAGGCGTAGCCACCAGCGCAACAGGTGGGTCTTGAGCAAGCGTCCTCCCCCGTGTTTATTGCCGCCATGGCTGCCCGTAGGCCTGTGTTGCGGTGCGGCTGCTGCTAGACTCTCACTGAAACCCGGATTATACGGCCTGCGCTTTGGATCGCGACCGAAGCCGGCCCGAGCTTGGAGGATGCTGAATGGATTGGCAAAAGCAGGTGGAACAGATGGTTGGCGGCTGGACCGACATGCAGCGCAAGCTGTGGGACAGCTGGATGGACTCGGTGCGCCGCTTTGGTGGCCAGGCACCCCAGGGAAACGAGCAGTTGCGGGAGGAGTACGAACGGCAGCTGGCGGCCTGGGAAGCGTCTGTGCAACAGGCGCTCGACACCCAGAAGGAGTGGGCGGCTCGCTGGTCCAGGCAAATGGGCGATATTGACCAGGCCCCGGAGCCCGTCGCTCGCTGGATGGAGCAGATGCAGGGCATGATGCAGGGCTGGACCACCAGCCAGCATGAGCTCTGGGCTGCCTGGTTCGACAGCCTCAGGACCATGGATCCGGGTCAGGCGGCAACGCGCTGGGAAGAAGAGAGTCGGCAGGTTCTCGAGGCCTGGCAGCAGGCCGCTGACCGTGCCCAGGAGGCACTGGGCAATTGGGCGGAGATGGCGCGGGAAGCCGGCGTGGAGGTCTCCGCTGCTGCTGCCCCTGCTTCCGCCACTCAGCCACCGCCTGCAGCTCCGCCGTCTGCCGCGGCGCCGACCCCACCACCGGCTCCGGCGCCAACGCCAAAACCCGCCACCGCACGGAAGGCAACACCGAAAGCTGCAGCAAAGCCCGCCGCCAAGTCAGCTGCCAAGCCGGCGGCGAAGACCGCCACGAAGCCCGCGGCCAGGAAGGCGGCTGCGCCCAAGACGCGCAAGACTACGCCAAAAGCCGCTGCCAAGACCCCCAAGAAGGACGGTTGAAGCCAGGCATGGCGCGACGGTCTGCGTCGCGCCATGCGGTCAACGGGCAAGAGGCGCACAGAAAAAAACCGGCACATCCAATGTGCCGGTTTCCAGTTTCACATAGCTGAAGGTGATCTGCGCTGCCCGGTTCCGTGGGCTCAGTTTCTCCCTGACTCGCATCGCGCGTCCTGCGCTTCCCTGTGAGTCATCCCTGGTTTATGGTGCGCTCATCCGTGTTGTTTTTGTGGCTCCTAACCTTCCGTGGACTTGTTGCTTTCCTTGAACCTTAAGTTCCAGCAAAGAATGACAGATTTCATTCGTAAGGTAAGTCGGTAAAACTCGACAACCTTTGTAGGGGGTTTCCGATAGTCAGCTTCCGAAATGTCGCAATTGACTCCGTAGGCGCGACTCCACGAGTGGGGCACCAGCTCGCGGAGCCGGCATGATCGGGCTGTTGCAGCGCGTTACCCGGGGCAGCGTTCAGGTTGATGGTGAGACCATAGCCTCGATCGACGCGGGCCTGCTTGTTCTGATCGGTGTCCAGCGGAACGATTCCGAGGTCGAGGCGACACGGCTGGTTGAACGGTTACTGGGTTATCGGGTCTTTGCCGATAGTGAAGGACGCATGAATCGCGGTCTGCTTGATGTCGGTGGTGATCTGCTGCTGGTGCCGCAGTTCACCTTGCCTGCAGATACCCGCAAGGGCATGCGGCCAAGCTTTACGCCCGCGGCGTCGCCGCAACGCGGTGAGGCCCTGTTCGGACATTGTGTTGCCGTGGCGCGGCAGCATCCGCTCAAGGTGGAGACGGGGCGTTTCGGTGCCGACATGCAGGTCAGTCTGGTCAATGATGGGCCGGTGACTTTCTGGCTCGAGGTGCCGGCCAGGCAGCGGTGAGGCGCGCGTGCGCTGCGAGTCATATGGCCGTGTCGACAGTAGTGCTATCATGCGCGCGGTTTTTCAATCGAGAGCAGGCAGTCATGGCGGAGCGCAAGGCCGAGGTCGAACGCAATACATTGGAGACCCAGGTGCGGGTATCCATCAATCTGGACGGAACCGGCAATTCCGATATCCAGATCGGCGTGCCCTTTCTGGAGCACATGCTCGATCAGATCGCCCGGCACGGGTTGATCGATCTGACCATTCGCTCCACCGGCGACCTGCATATCGACGACCACCACACCGTTGAAGATGTGGGCATCACCCTGGGCCAGGCGCTCAGGCAGGCAGTGGGTGACAAACGCGGCATTCGTCGTTTCGGACACGCCTATTGCCCGCTGGATGAAGCCATGTCCCGGGTGGTGGTGGATTTCTCGGGCCGGCCGGGCCTCCACTTTCACGTGGACTACCCTCGGGCGCGGGTGGGCAATTTCGACGTGGATCTCTTCCAGGAGTTCTTCCAGGGCCTGGTCAACCACGCCTTCATTACCCTGCACGTGGACAATATCCGCGGCACCAATACCCATCACATCATCGAGACGGTGTTCAAGGCCACCGGCCGCGCCCTGCGTATGGCGGTTGAGCCTGATCCGCGCATGGCCGATGTGCTGCCCTCAACCAAGGGGGCGTTGTGAGCAACCGACTCCCATCGGGACGGGGCTGAGCACCATGGCGACGATCGCCGTCATTGACTATGGCATGGGCAATCTGCGTTCTGTCTCCAAGGCGCTGGAGCATGTCGATGATCGCAGCCGCGTGCTGGTGACCCACGACGCCGACCAGATTCTGCGGGCCGATCGGGTCGTCTTTCCCGGACAGGGGGCTATTGGCGACTGCATGAGCGAGTTGCACCGCCTGGAACTTGACCAGGCACTGCTGGAGGTGTCGCGGAGCAAACCGTTTCTGGGTATCTGCCTGGGCATGCAGGCCCTGCTGGAGCACAGCGACGAGAATGACGGCGTCGCCGGCCTGGGCCTGATTGCCGGTCAGGTCCGACACTTCCGGGACGGTTTCCGGGGTGCCGGCATCACTGCGCCGGGCAAGGTGCCACTGATGGGCTGGACACGGGTCGATCAGGTGATGCCCCACCCGCTCTGGCGCGGCATCGACAGTGGCGACTGGTTCTACTTCGTGCACAGCTACTACGTCGAGTTGCTTGACGGCGTCACCGCCGGTCGCAGTCGTTACGGATTCGACTTTACGTCGGTCGTTGCCCGCGAGAATATATTCGCCACGCAGTTCCACCCGGAGAAAAGCCAGCGCGCCGGGCTCGAACTGCTCGCCAACTTCACCCGCTGGGATGGCTCGATCCAGTAACCGACTTGCGAGGCCTTATGCTCCTGATTCCCGCCATCGACCTCAAGGACGGAAAATGCGTCCGCTTGCGCCAGGGCAACATGGATGACGAAACCGTGTTCTCCGACGACCCGGTCGCCATGGCACAGCGCTGGATCGATGCGGGTAGCCGGCGCATTCATATCGTTGACCTGGACGGCGCCGTGC
Organism: Natronocella acetinitrilica; assembly: GCF_024170285.1. Classification (NCBI taxonomy): domain Bacteria; kingdom Pseudomonadati; phylum Pseudomonadota; class Gammaproteobacteria; order Chromatiales; family Ectothiorhodospiraceae; genus Natronocella; species Natronocella acetinitrilica. The sequence goes on along the minus strand of NZ_JALJXV010000001.1, from coordinate 400,288 downwards.
AGGGGTTTCCGGTCAATGCCGACATCATCGGCCGGATTGCCGAGGCGTTCCCTGACCTGGAGATCCAGATCGGCGGTGGCATCCGCGACTTCGACACCATCCAGACCTATCTTGACGTAGGGGTCGACTACGTGATCATTGGTACCCAGGCGGTGCGTGCCCCCCACTTCGTGGATGACGCCTGCATGGAGTTCCCGGGCCATATCATCGTCGGCCTGGATGCCCGTGACGGCAAGGTCGCCGTCGAGGGCTGGTCGAAGCTGTCGCGGCACGACGCCGTGGATATGGCCAAGCGCTTCGAGGAGGCGGGTGTCGAAGCCCTCGTATTCACCGATATCGGCCGCGACGGCATGATGCGCGGCGTCAATGCCGGCGCAACCCGGGAGCTCGCCCGGCAGATCAACATACCCGTGATTGCCTCCGGCGGCGTCACCAACATGGATGATGTCCGTGCTCTGTGCGAAGCCGTGGAGGATGGGGTCTCCGGCGCCATCGTCGGTCGCGCCCTTTACGAAGGCAAGCTGGACCTGAGCGAGGCACAGAAACTTGCCAATGGCCTGACGTCCGCGTGAGTGGCGCCCGCCGTCCAGACACAGCTGAGCACGACTCTCCCATGACTGATAGCCCAGACACCGGCGGCCCCACCAAGCGCATTATTCCGTGTCTCGATGTGGACAAGGGGCGTGTCGTCAAGGGTGTGAAGTTCGTCGAAATCCGCGATGCCGGTGATCCGGTGGAGATTGCCCGGCGTTACGACGCGGCCGGTGCCGACGAGATCACGTTTCTCGATATCACGGCGAGTTCCGATGGCCGTGAGACCATGGTGCAGGTGGTGGAGTCGGTTGCCAGTCAGGTGTTCATGCCGCTGACCGTGGGTGGCGGCATTCGCACACCGGCGGACGTGCGTCGCATGCTCAATGCGGGCGCCGACAAGGTCGGTATCAACACCGCGGCCATCGATGATCCCGACTTCGTTCGCGAGGCGGCGCGGCGCTTTGGCTCCCAGTGCATCGTGGTCGCCATTGATGCCAAGCAGGTCGACGCCGTAGACGGCGAACCCCGGTGGGAAGTGTTCACCCATGGTGGTCGGCGCGCCACCGGCATTGATGCCGTGGAATGGGCCCGGCGCATGGCCGATTACGGCGCCGGTGAGATCCTGCTCACCAGCATGGATCGCGATGGCACCCGGGAAGGCTTCGACCTGCCGTTGACCCGTGCCGTGAGCGACGCCGTGGGCGTCCCCGTGATCGCCTCCGGCGGTGTGGGTGAGTTGCAGCATCTCGTCGATGGCGTTGTGGAAGGCCACGCAGACGCCGTGCTTGCCGCCAGCATTTTCCATTTTGGTGAGTACAGCGTGGCGGAGGCGAAGGATTTCATGGCGGCGAGAGGTGTATTCGTGAGACGATCAGCAGATTAGGGCCATGGCCATTGGACCGGACGCATCAGCCGGCGAGGTCGGCAGCCATGAGTGACATGAAACCCAGCCCGGATACGACAACCCTGTTAACGGCGCTGGCCGATGTTCTCGAGGAACGCCTTGGCGCTGACCCCGGCGCTTCCTACGTTGCCAAACTCCACCACAAGGGACTGGACGCCATCCTGAAGAAGGTTGGCGAGGAGGCGACGGAGACCGTCATGGCAGCCAAGGACGGTGATCCGCGTCAGATCGTTTATGAGACGGCGGATCTGTGGTTTCATACGCTCGTGTTGTTGGCCCACTGTGGTTTGAGGCCGGAAGACGTACTCGAAGAGCTGGGCCGCCGGTTCGGACTCTCCGGGATTGATGAAAAAGCTGCCCGCAAGGGCTGAGTGACGCAGCGCTACGCTGTGGGAGATCTGTGATGGGTATCGGTGGAATTAGCGTAGGTTCCTTGCTTCTCATTCTGATAATCGTGCTGCTGGTGTTTGGCACCAAGAAGCTGCGCAACGTGGGCGGCGATCTGGGTGGCGCCATCAAGGGCTTCCGGTCCGCCATGAAGGATGGCGAATCCAACGACAAGGACGACGACCAGGAACCGGCCCAGCTTCAGAGCCGCTCCCAGGAAGGGGAAGAGATCACGCGCAAGACGGACACCAGCGAGTCTCGTGACCGCTCCTCATCCTGAGTAGCGAGAGGCATGTGCATCCATGTTTGACGTGAGCTTCCAGGAGGTATTTCTCATCCTGCTGGTGGCGCTGATCGTCATCGGCCCCGAGCGGCTGCCCAAGCTGGCACGAACTCTCGGAACCTGGGTGGGCCGCGGCCGTGCGCTGTTCAACAGCATGCGCAACGAGGTCGAGCGGGAGCTGCAGTTGGAAGAGCTGCGCAAGGCCGAGAAGGACCTCAAGAAGGACCTGGACTTCCAGAAAGACCTTGGTGATCTGGATCTCAACAAGGATGTCATGGCCGACGACCAGCCTCGCAAGTCATCATCGGCTGCCAAGCCGGCGTCCACCAGTGGCGGCTCCATCGCCACCGGTGGACGGCCTGGCGAAGCCGCCGCCCCGGCAACACCATCCGCTGCAAGTGATACTGCTGACGAGACGCCCCGTACCGGGACGGACAAGAATCAATGAGTGAAGACAGGCCTGACCTGGATGAGGACAAGCCGTTCCTCTCCCACCTGATCGAGTTGCGTACGCGGCTGATGTGGTCGGTGGGGGTATTGCTCGTCGTCTTCCTGATGATTTTCCCGTTTTACGACACCTTGTTCTCGGTGTTCTCCGAACCGCTGCGCTCGGTGCTGCCGGAGGGCGAGCTGCAGGCCATCCAGGTGGCCGGGCCGTTCCTGATTCCGATGAAACTGTCGCTGGTGGCGGCGCTTTTCATTTCCATTCCGTATCTGCTTTATCAGCTCTGGGCGTTTGTCGCCCCGGGTCTTTACCGGCATGAACAGCAGTTGGTCTGGCCGTTGATGATTTCCAGCAGCCTGCTGTTCTATCTTGGCGCCGCGTTCGCCTATTTTCTCGTATTGCCGCTGGTCTACGCGTTCTTCGCTGGAGTCACGCCGCTGGGCGTGGTGTACCAGCCGGATATCGGTGAGTACCTCAACTTCGTCCTGAAGATGCTGATTGTCTTCGGCCTGGCCTTCGAGGTGCCCATCGCCACGGTGCTGCTGGTGCGCACGGGTGCTGCCACCCGGGAAGACCTTGCCGCGAAGCGGCCCTACGTTATCGTGGGCACCTTCGCCATTGCCATGCTGCTCACCCCGCCGGACATCATCTCCCAGGTGCTGTTGGCGATCCCCGTGTGGTTCCTGTTCGAACTGGGGCTGATCTTCTCCCGGTATTTCAAGAAGAAGGAAGTGCCCGAGGAAGCGAGCAGTTAGAGGGACTGAACCGCGGCACCGTCCGATCGCAGGGGCCGTCCGACGGCGTTTGGGCGGCTGCACGGATGGCGGCCGCAGACACGCCGTAATACGTCCATGTAGCCTCGACAACGGCATCCCTGCCGTTGACGGTCTGCGGCCGCCATCCGCACACCCGCCCAAACGCTTGCGCTTTGCCTGTTTGCCAGGCTTGGCGTCCCAGACGCTTCGGCACAGAACTGACTAAGCTGCCTCCCTCGCAGCCTCCACCCTCACCGCGCAGAACTTGAAGCCGGGAATTTTCCCCCAGGGATCCACCGCCGGGTTGGTGAGCAGGTTGGCGCAGGCTTCCCTGAAGTGCATGGGAATGAATACCGTCCCCGGCAGAACTGCCTCGCTGAGTTCGGCCATGAGCGTGATCGTCCCGCGCCGGGAGGTGACTCGAACCTGCTGGCCGTCCGAAATCCCCAGTTTGCGGGCGTCGGTCGGATTGAGTTCCACGCTGGCGTCGGGGGCCAGCGTATCCAGCGCCGCCGAGCGGCGGGTCATGGTGCCGGTGTGCCAGTGCTCAAGCACGCGACCGGTGCTGAGCACCAGCGGGAAATCGCCGTCCGGCTGCTCGTCGGCGGGTGTGAATCGGGTTGCCACCAGCATTGCCGGCCCCCGGGGGAAGGCGTCGCCAAAGACAATGGGCTCTCCGTCGGAGGTCTCGGGATTGCTGCATGGGTACCATCGGCCCCGTAACCCCAGGGCGGCATGGCTCAGGCTGGCATAGGACTCGGTGCAGGCGGCGAACTCGTCGAAGACGTCGGCAACAGAGTCGTAGGCCATGGGGTAGCCCATGCGTTGTGCGATCTCGCAGATCAGCTCCCAGTCCTGCCGGGCCTCGCCCGGCGGCTGCAGCACCGGGGCGCCGAGCTGTACCCGGCGATCCGTGTTGGTGTAGCTGCCAGCCTTTTCCATGAACGACGAGGCGGGCAGGATGACGTCGGCGAACTCTGCAGTCTCGGTCAGGAAGATGTCCTGCACGACCAGAAAGTCCAGGTTGGCCAGGCCCTCGCGCACCTTGTTCACATCCGGGTCGGAGATGAACGGGTTTTCTCCCAGGATGTACATGCCCCGGACATCACCGTCGCGGGCGGCGCTGATGATCTCCGTCACGGTGAGTCCGGGCCGGGGTGACAGGGGCACGCCCCAGTCCCGTTCGAAGCGCTCTTGCACCGCCGGATCGTCAACGCGCTGGTAGTCGGGGTAGACCATGGGGATCAGCCCGGCGTCGGAGGCACCCTGCACGTTGTTCTGCCCGCGCAGGGGATGCAGCCCGGTGCCCGGCCGCCCGACGTTGCCCGTGACCATGGCGAGGCTGATCAGGCAGCGGGCGTTGTCCGTGCCCCGGGTGTGCTGGCTGATGCCCATACCCCAGAAGAACATGGCTGCATTGGCTTCACCGAGCATGCGGGCCGCCTGCTCGATATCCGCCGCCGGCACCCCGCAGATTCTCTCCGCTGCCGCCGGCGTGACCTCCCGCACGGCTTCTGCTACCGCCTCGAAACCCTCGGTGCGCTCGCGGATGAACGCGTGGTCGAGCAGATCGTCCCGGATGATTACATGCAGCATGGCGTTGTACAGCGCCACATCCGTGCCCGGTCGGATCGGCAGGTACAGCGCCGCATAGTCGGCAATCTGCGGCCGGCGGCTGTTGATCACGATCAACCGGGTCCCGGCTGCGGCGGCATCCTTGATGAAGGTCGCCGCCACCGGGTGGTTTTCCGTGGGGTTGCAGCCGGTAAGTATGGCCACATCGGCGCGGGCCACATCGCGAACTACATTGGTGACGGCAGCGGACCCCATGCTCTCCAGCAAGGCAGCCACCGAGGAGGCGTGGCACAGGCGGGTGCAGTGATCCACGTTGTTGGTGCCGAGCACCGCACGAACCAGCTTCTGGAACAGGTAAGCCTCTTCATTCGACCCCTTGGCCGAGCCGAAGCCCGCCAGGGCGTCACTGCCATGACTTTCGCGGATACCCAGCAAGCGATCGGCGACGACCTGCAGGGCTTCGTCCCAGCTGGCCTCGCGGAAATGGGGCAGTACGGCGTCATGTTCCACCGGTCCGCCGGGTTTGCCCGGGCGCTGCTCCATGGGGCTGAGCTGGCCCTTGGGGTAAGCGTTCTGGAGACGGATCAGGGGTCTTGTCAGGCGTTGCGGGTGGCTCGCATAGTCGTGGCCGTAGCGACCCTTCACGCAGAGCCGCCCCGCGTTCGCCGCGCCGTCGCGACCGATCGCATGGACAATGCGGTTGTGGTCCACGTCCGCCACATAGGTCACCGCGCAGCCCACACCGCAATAGGGGCAGAGCGTATCCACTGCGCGGGTGGCGACGCGTTGCCGCGAGGTCTCGTCGGAGGCCTGGGCGTCCAGTTGCTTCATGACTGCTCCTCCGTCATCAGTTGCAGCCCGGCCAGCGCCCGGTTGGTCAGCGCGCCAGTCGGGCAGACCGCCGCGCATTCGCCGCAGGCAACGCAGGTGCTCTCGCCCATGGGCGTGTCCAGATCGAAGGCGATACGGGTGGTGTGGCCCTTGCCGGTGCGGGTGAGTACATCGTTGTGCTGCAGGGCGTTGCAGCCGCGAATACAGCGGTCACAGAGGATGCAGGCCTGGTGGTCCACCGCGATCACCGCCGAGCTGTGGTCCTCGCCACGGGGTTGTCCGATGGCGCCATCGGGATAGGGGATTGCCTCAATACCGTGGGCGCGGGCCAGCGCCAGTAGCTCGTCATCGCCGGTGGCCGCCTCGCGGCGGCTGTCCTCGGGGTAGTCCGCCAGCAGCAACTCGAGGAGCGTGCGGCGGTCGTCCACCACCTGCTCGGTGGACGTGTGAACCTCCATGTCGTCTTCGCAGGCCCGCACACAGGCGGCCACCAGGGTGCGGGCACCGATGTCCACGGCACAGAGGCGGCAGACCCCCACCGGTGCCATGCGTGGATCGTGGCAGAGGGCGGGAATCGTGATGCCGATGCTCGCCGCCGCGTCCCAGATGGTGGTACCGGCGGGGACGGTGAGGGTGTGCCCGTCTATCTGCAAGGTGACCGTATCCATCAGCCAGCCTCCCCGGTGGCCAGGGCCTGCCAGTGTTGTTGCGGGAAGTGCTGCATCAGCGCCACCAGCGGTGCCAGGGCCACCTGGCCCAGGCCACAAATCGAGGTGCGGGCAAGCGTTCCGTTCAGCTGCCGCAGCAGCTCCGGAAGCCCGTCAACCGGGTCGCCGGCGATGGCGGACTCCACCAGGGCGACGGCCTTTTGCGTGCCGACGCGGCAGGGCACGCATTTGCCGCAGGACTCGTTACGAAAGAATCGTGTCTGGGCCAGCACCAGGTCGAGCAGGTCGCGCCCCTCGGCGACGAAGGTTACAGCCCCCGAGCCCAGTGCGCTGCCCGCCTCCCGCAGGCTGTCCCAGTCCATGGGCGTGTCCAGCCGCCCCGCTGGCAGAGGGTTGGTGGATGCGCCTCCCGGGAAAAAGGCCAGTAGTGGCTTGCCGCCTTGAACGCCACCGGCGAGGGCCAGCAACTCTCTGGCGGTGGTCCCCATGGGGACGCAATAGACATCCGGGCGCTCCACGTCCCCGGACACGGCCAACAGCTTCAACCCGGCGGCCTGGCCGCGGCCCTGTTCCCGCCACCAATCGGCGCCGTGGTGCAGTATGCCGACGCAGGCGGCCAGTGTTTCCACGTTGTTAATCAGCGTCGGCTCACCGCCGAGCCCGCGGCTGACCGGGAAGGGGGGCTTGTTGCGGGGCTCGCCGCGACGGTCTTCCAGCGCCTCCAGCAGTGCGGTCTCCTCGCCCAGGATATAGCCGCCGGGGGACACGAAAACGCGGATGTCGAAACCGGTGGGATGGCCGGGGCCGAGCAGCCCGCGGTCGCGTGCTTCACGGAGTGCGGCCTCCAGTCGCTCGCGCTCGGGCTCGTATTCGTGCCTGAGATAGATGATGCCTTCCCGCGCCCCGGTGACCCACGCGGCGAGCAGCATGCCCTCGATCACCAGGTGCGGCAGTTCGGCGAGTATTACCCGATCCTTAAACGTGCCGGGCTCGCTTTCGTCAGCGTTGCAGATAACCGCCCTCACCGCCCGGTCCGCCGCGCGACAGGCCTCCCATTTGACGCCGGTGGGAAAGCCGGCCCCGCCCATGCCGCGGAGCCCGGCGCTTTTCAGGGTATTCAACAGTTCCTCGATGTCCCCTGATGCAGCCCAGCGCTGCAGGGTGGCGTAATGCTGGCTGGGCGTGGAATACGGGTCCAGTGGCCACTGTCTCGGTGCATGTTCGGGATTGGACGAGAGCTTGACGCGTTGCTCGGCATCCACGTCAATGCGCAGGGGTGTGTGCTGTCGCAGTGCCGCCGGTGCATGGTCGCAGCGCCCCAGACAAGAGGCCCCCTCGACGCTGAAGTCGCGAGTGATATCCGGGTCGCCATGTACCCGGGCGACGGGGTCCATGCCCAGGCGTTGCCGGCACACCATGTCCCGACAGACTGACAGCACCGGGCGCTCGACGGGGTGGCGACGAAACTGCGGATAGAAGCCGCGCAGGCCTTCCAGACGGTGAAGTGGTACGCGCGTCTGCTGTGCCAGGCTGCGTAGCGCCCCATCGTCGACGGCGCCGCTGGCGTCCTGTTGTTCCAGCATGCGGGTGAGCAACTCCATCCCTCTCCTCCCCGGTTTATCGTTGGGCTGGTGGTGATCGTATTCTGGCAGGCTGACCGGGCCAGGCAACTGTCGGATTGCGACATGCGCCTGCCTGCGGCCACCGATCAGGGACGTCGGTCCGGTCCCTGGCTGAGCTTGAAGCGAAAGTGGGTGAAAAGCCGGGTTGTCTCGATCACGTCTGTGAGGCGCGCATAGAGAATCAGCTTGCTGAGGTTCAAGGCCAGCATGGTGTCGGTGGTGAATAGCGCCGCCGGTACGATCAGGCTGGCCTCGCCCTGCATGGGGTTGATGCGCGGCAGCAGCAGGGCACGGACGTAGCCCGCGCTCTGCCCGCTGCCGGAGACGGCCCGGCAGCCGGCGGCGTAGGCGGACTCCGCCAACTCCTGAACGCCGAGTTCCAGCCCACCGTGATCCCGTGTGCGCAGCCAGCGGACCACGCCCAGGGACCAGTGCTCGCCGGAAGGGATGGTGGCGCCGATGCCATCAGTCCAGGCCACCACCTCCCCCACCCGGGTCCGCGTCCGGCTGTCTCTGGGACAGAACAGTGCCATGCCCCCGGCGCTCATGTTCTTGCGGCTCCAAAGCTGCGGTTCGTAGTCCGGCGGGGGTGCTGCCTGTTCATCGGTGGTGTCGGGGCCAATGCGATTCGCCTTCTGCCAGATGTCGTCCAGTTCGGCGTCGCGGCCGTGAAAAAGCGGTTTGTGACGGGGTGGTGCGCTGGGGCTGGTTCCCAGGTAGCTGCCCTTGTCCGCCAGGCTCAGCGCACCCCTGGGGAGTCCGCCAGACACCTTGGCGACCTTGTCCATCCAGCGCTGCTCGTCCTCTCCGGGGTTGAACATGGTCTGGTCGTGGATCAGGTAGTGGCAGGCCCCCAGGCCGCTCACCAGTTGCAGGCGGGAAACCGTGGGGCTGCGGGGTGTTGCACGCTCCTGGCGACCGCCAAGTGCATCGCGAAAGCGCTGGTAGGTGTCGTGCTTCAGGCGTAACGACAGGATGCCGCCGTTGCGTCCGCTCTTGAGGGAATCCTTCAGTGTGGCGATCTGCTGGTCCAGCACGTTCACCACGCCGGTTACGTCCAGCTCCCGCGGGTTGGCCGGCGGCAGGGCGCGTTGCTGCCGCGAGACGTAACGGGGCGGAAGGTCTGAGTCCAGGTCAGTGATGAAGCGGCCCTGCATGGGCGTAGATGCATCGATATCGCTCAATCGGGCGAAATGAATCCAGCGGCCGATACGGCGGTACAGATCCGGCGCTTCGTCCTGGGACAGGTGATAGGGGTTGGCCAGGGCAAGTATGGCGATGCGCAGATATGCCTGGCGGATGGACAGCAGCGTCTCTTCGGCATCACGGGTGCCCTCGATGGGCGTGGCCTGCAGGTTGACGGCCTCCGCGTTCCGATAGAGCTTGTGCACGTCGGTCCATGTGCCCGGGGGCTCCGGCGCGTGGACCCGATAGCTCTCCAGCAGGCCGCGACCATGGGCAAGCAGGGCTCGTTGTGTGGCGATCTGAAGTGTCAGGCGGTTGCCGGAATCAAGCCGTCCCGCGTGCAGTATGTCGTTGACCGCCAGCTTGAAGCCTGCCCCCAGTTCCGCCAGCAATGACTGTACGATGGCGGCCTGCTCCTGATCCCGGCCCCGTAGCGGCAGGGGCTGGCTGCCAAACCTGCGGGCCAGGGTTTCCGTGACCTCGTATACTGCCGGGCGCAAGCGCTCCGCGAAATCCAGTCGTGACAGGCGTTGCAGCGGCGCGCGGTTGGCTTCCTCCAGCACGCCGAGCAATTGTCGGGCACAGGTTTCCGGGTGGCCTTTGGGCAGTTCGTTCAGCCACTGGTCCACGGCCTCCGGAGTGGCTGTGGAGAAGCGCCCTGCGGCCAGATTGCGGGCAGGAGCCTTAAGCACGGAGAGCGTGGTCATTGTACCCGCTGGGATGAGCGCTGGCAGAAACGACCGGCGGCGGCGTCCCGGCTGACGCAAGCGATCGTCTGCAACATGGGCATGGGCCCCAACCCTCCGGAATTATTGGTGTCTGGAGACAGAGTACTGTGCCCTCGGCAAATTTGGAACGAAACCGGGCGTGCCAGCCCCTGCTGTCGCCCAACAGCTTGAAAAATCCCTGTTGTAAACCGCGTTTTCACTTGCACCAACAACGCATAAGGCGTTATTTTATATAGACGATGTCGCGGTCTTGAAACCACTCTCTTCGCAAAAGTGGAAACCGGTTCACGGAAACGGGCCGGGTCGCGCATTGCAGCCCTGATCTAGCACAACGCACTCACTTCAAGACGCCGGAGGCGCTGAAGCCAGCAATGCCTGACGATTCCAACAGGGTCGCGTCCGCCCTCGACGACCCGGGATCCGTTCAGCCGGACGCCACGGACTGGTTACCGCGCGTCCCGTCGATGGTCTCATCCTCCAAGGATTTCTCCGACTCCAGCCTCCTTTTTCGCGCGGTCGAGCGTTCCCCACGTGTCGAAGCCGCCACCTATCGGGATACAGGATCATGAAGGGTTCATTCGAAAAACTTCAGCGCAGCTCCTATCTGAGCGGCGCCAATGCCGCATTCATAGAGGATCTCTACGAGCAGTATCTGGCGGATGCGAGTCGATTGCCGGATGAGTGGCGGGCCTATTTCCAGGGCCTGGAGCATGGCGACCCCAGGCAGGTGCGAGAAATCCCGCACAGCCAGGTGCGTGCCGAGTTCGCCCGGATAGCCCGGGGCAACGGCCACGCCGCACGCCGGCCGAGTGCCGATAGTGGTCTGTCGCCACAGGAGGCAGAAAAGCAGGCTGCTGTTTTGCGGCTCATCAACGCCTGGCGTGTGCGCGGGCACCAGTTGGCCAATATCGATCCGCTGGCATTGCGGGAGACGCCGGAGATCCCGGATCTGGACCCGGGTTTTCACAATCTCACCGAGGCCGACATGGATCGGGAGTTCAACACCGGCTCCCTGTTCACCGCCGACCAGATGCGCCTGCGGGACATCATTACCTTCGTGCAGCGTACCTACGGCGGCACCATCGGCTCGGAATACATGCACATCACCGATACGGTGGAAAAGCGCTGGATTCAGGAGAACCTTGAGCGCTGTCAGGCGCAGCCGGATTTTGGCCGCGATCGCAAGCGCGAAATCCTCGAGCGGATTACCGCAGCGGAGGGCATCGAGAAGTATCTGCATTCGAAGTACGTCGGCCAGAAGCGCTTTTCCCTGGAAGGTGGCGAATCGGTCATTCCGCTACTGGACGAAGTGATCCAGCGCGGCGGCTCCCACGGTGTGAAGGAACTGGTGCTGGGCATGGCCCACCGGGGTCGGCTCAATGTGCTGATCAACCTACTGGGCAAGTCGCCGGCGGACCTCTTCCAGGAGTTCGAAGGTAATTTCAACGTCGAGAACGCCGGCTCCGGCGACGTCAAATACCACTTGGGTTACTCATCGGATATTCAGACACCCGAGGGGCCGTTGCATCTGGCCCTGGCCTTTAACCCGTCCCACCTGGAAATCGTCGATCCGGTGGTGGTGGGGTCCGCCCGGGCGCGCATGCAGCGTCGGCGTGATCGCCAGGGTGAGCAAGTCCTGCCGGTGCTGATCCACGGCGACGCTGCGTTCGCCGGGCAGGGTGTGGTAATGGAGACCTTCCAGTTGTCCCAGGCACGGGGCTTCTACACCGGCGGTACGGTGCATATCATCATCAACAATCAGATCGGTTTCACCACGTCGAACCCGTTGGATTCGCGCTCCACCGTGTATTGCACGGAAGTGGCAAAGATGGTGCAGGCACCGATCTTCCATGTGAACGCCGATGATCCCGAGGCCGTGGTGTTCGTAACCCAGTTGGCGATGGACTACCGCAAGCGCTTCCGCAAGGACGTGGTCATCGACATGATCTGCTATCGCCGCCACGGTCATAACGAGGCCGATGAGCCTGCCGCGACGCAGCCGATGATGTACGGCAAGATAAAGCAGCACCTCACTACCCGGCAGCTCTACGCGGAGCGCCTGGCCGAAGAGGGTGTGATCGCCAGAGACGAGGCGCAGGATTTCGTCTCCGATTACCGGGACGCGCTGGACGCCGGCAAAGTGGTAGCGCCGCATATCCTGACGGGCGTGCGCAACGACTATGCGGTGGACTGGCGTCGATATTTCGCCGAAGACGGTGCCAAGGGTCTGGATACCGGTCTGCCCATTGCCACCATCAAGGAACTGGCGGACAACCTGCAGGCGCTGCCCGACCGCTTCGAGCTCAATCCTCGGGTGGCGGGCATCATGGAAAGCAGGCGCAAGATGGGGGCTGGTGCACTGGCGCTGGACTGGGGCTTTGCCGAGTTGATGGCTTACGCCGCCCTGCTGCGCGATGGATACAAGGTCCGCCTTACCGGGCAGGACAGCGGCCGAGGCACGTTTTCCCACCGCCATGCGGTGCTTCACAACGCCCAGGACGGCAGCACGTATATCCCGCTGAAGAACATCACCACCGAGCCAGAAGATTTCGTGGTGATTGATTCCCTGCTGTCCGAGGAGGCGGTGCTCGGTTTCGAGTACGGTTATGCCACCAACGATCCGGAAACCATGGTGATCTGGGAGGGACAGTTCGGCGATTTCGTCAACGGCGCGCAGGTGGTGATCGACCAGTTCATCAGCTCCGGTGAAACCAAGTGGGGTCGTCTCGCCGGCCTCACCATGTACCTGCCCCACGGCTACGAGGGTCAGGGACCGGAGCATTCTTCCGCCAGGCTCGAGCGCTTTCTGCAGCTCTGCGCCGACCAGAACATGCAGATCTGCGTGCCCACCACGCCCGCGCAGTTCTTCCACATGATCCGGCGGCAGATGGTGCGGCCCTATCGCAAGCCCCTGATCGTGTTTACACCCAAGAGCCTGCTGCGACACAAGCTGTCGACCTCGTCGCTGGATGATCTCACCGAGGGCAATCGCTGGCAGAGCGTGATCGACGAGATCGACGACATCAAGGCCAAGGATGTCGAGCGTGTCGTGCTCTGCAGTGGCAAGGTCTACTACGATGTACTGCAGGAGCGGCGTAATCGCGAGATGACGAATACCGCCATTGTGCGTATCGAACAGCTCTACCCCTTCCCGGAAGAGGAGCTGGCCCCCCTGTTGCGGCGGCGGTACAACAAGGCGACCAGGATCGTGTGGTGCCAGGAAGAGCCCAAGAATCAGGGTGCCTGGTATTCCACCCAGCATCACTTCCGCCGCTGCATGAAGGACGGCCAGGAGTTGAGCTATGCGGGGCGGGATGCCTCGGCGTCGCCCGCGGTGGGCTATCCCAAGCTGCATCATGAGCAGCAGCGAAAACTCGTCGACGACGCGCTAACCGCTTGATATTTGACGGGGCTGCAGTGTGCGGCCCCAATCAGCCAGATACCAGACAAGAGAGGATCGAATGAGTATCGAAATCAAGGTTCCGGGATTGCCGGAGTCCGTCTCCGAGGCCACGGTGGTGACCTGGCACAAGAAGCCCGGCGATTCCGTTGCCCGGGATGAAAACCTCGTTGATCTCGAGACGGACAAGGTTGTGCTCGAGGTGCCATCCCCCGCCGAAGGGGTGATGGGCGAGATCAAGGCGGGGGAAGGTGACACGGTCACCGCGGACCAGATTCTGGGCACCGTCGACGACAAGGCTTCAGCGCCCGCAGACAAGTCCGACAAGCCAGAGCAAGGCGCCAAGGCTGCCAAGAGCAGTGGAACCGCCGCGTCCAAGCCGCCGGAACTCTCTCCTGCCGTTCGGCGCCTGGTGGAGGAGCACGGACTGGATGCCGCGGCCATCGAAGGCTCTGGCCCCGGCGGGCGCATCACCAAGGAAGACGTGCTGCAGCACCTGGATGGTCAGGAGCAGTCCAGGACCGCCGCCAGGGAGGCGGCTCCCGAACCTGCCAGTACAACAGCTCCCGCCGAGCGTCCCGCCAGCCAGGCCAAGCCGTCCGCGCCTGCCGGTGAACGACCGGAGCGGCGTGTGCCCATGACCCGGTTGCGCCAGCGTATTGCCGAGCGCCTGGTGGAAGCCCAGCAGACCGCCGCCATGTTGACCACCTTCAACGAGGTGAACATGGGGCCGATCATGGAGCTACGGAAGCGCTACAAGGACCGATTCGAGAAAGCCCATGACACCAAACTCGGTTTCATGAGCTTTTTCGTCAAGGCATCCGTTGAGGCCCTGAAGCGTTTTCCTGCCGTCAATGCCTCCATTGATGGCAAGGACATCCTCTACCACGGTTACCATGACATCGGCATCGCGGTGAGCACGGAGCGTGGGCTGGTGGTTCCGGTGCTGCGTGATGCGGAACACATGGGCTTTGCGGAAATCGAGGGCACCATCGTCGACTTCGGACAGCGCGCCCAGGCCGGCAAGCTCGCCATCGAGGAACTGACCGGCGGCACCTTCTCCATCACCAACGGCGGCATTTTCGGTTCGTTGTTGTCGACACCGATTCTTAACCCGCCGCAAAGCGCGATACTGGGTATGCACAAGATCCAGGAACGCCCCATGGCCGAAAACGGGCAGGTGGTCATCCGTCCGATGATGTACCTGGCGCTGTCTTACGATCACCGGATCGTCGATGGCAAGGAGGCGGTGAGTTTCCTGGTGACCATCAAGGACATGCTGGAAGACCCGGCCCGTCTGCTGCTGGAAGTCTGATTCACCCGATTGACCATCGGCCGGCCCGAATGGCCGGCCCCTGTGCCCAGAATCGCAAGGAGTCAGCATGGCTAAATCCTACGATGTGATCGTCATCGGTGGCGGCCCGGCCGGGTATGTGGCCGCCATCCGCGCCGCCCAGCTCGGCATGACCACCGCCGTGGTGGATGAATTCGTCTACAAGGACGGCGAACCGTCCCTTGGCGGCACCTGCCTCAACGTGGGCTGTATTCCCTCAAAGGCATTGCTCGATTCCTCCGAGCAGTACCACAAGGTCAGCCATCAGCTTGCCGCCCACGGTATCAAGACCGGCAGCGTGGAGCTGGATGTGGCGACCATGATCGCCCGCAAGGACAAGGTGGTGAAGGACCTCACCGGGGGCATCGCCCAGCTCTTCAAGGCCAACAAGATCGACTGGCTGCAGGGGCATGGAAAGCTGCTGGAGGGCAAGCAGGTAGAAGTGACCCCCACCGCCGGAAAGAAAAAGCCGCAAACCTACAGCGCCGAGAACGTGATCATTGCCACCGGCTCCAAGCCCATCGACATTGATGCTGCGCCACTGGACGGTGATCGTATCGTCAATTCCGATGGCGCCCTCGAGTTCACCGAAGTTCCCAAGCGCCTTGGCATCATCGGCGCCGGTGTCATCGGCCTGGAAATGGGCAGTGTCTGGTCGCGACTGGGTTCCAAGGTGGTTTTGCTGGAAGCCCAGGACGATTTCCTGCCAGCCGTCGATGGCCGGGTGGCCAAGGCGGCGCTGAAGGAGTTCGAAAAGCAGGGGCTGGATATCCGCTTTGGTGCCCGTGTTACCAACGCCAAGGTGGGCAAGAACGTGACCGTGCATTACGAGGACAAGGACGGCAAGCAGAGCATGCAGCTCGACAAGCTCATCGTCTCCGTGGGCCGCCGCCCGAATACCGCAGACCTGTTCACCGAGGACAGCGAGCTGCTGCTGGACGAGCGTGGCTACATCAACGTGGATGAAAACTGCCGGACGAACCTTCCCGGTGTCTTTGCGGTGGGCGATGTGGTGCGTGGCCCCATGCTTGCCCACAAGGGTTCCGAAGAAGGCGTCATGGTGGCGGAGTTGATCGCCGGCAAGCCGGGACACGTCAATTACGACACGATCCCCTGGGTCATCTACACCCACCCTGAGATTGCCTGGGCGGGCAAGACAGAGCAGCAGTTGAAGTCCGCTGGCGTGCCCTTCAGGAGCGGCACGTTCAATTTCGGCGCAACCGGCCGGGCCCGGGCCATGGAAGAGACCGCCGGCATGGTCAAGATCATCGCCCACGCGGAAACCGACCGCATACTCGGCGTGCATATCGTCGGGCCACAGGCTTCGGAACTGATCGCCGAGGCCGTGGTTGCCATGGAGTTCCATGGCAGCAGCGAGGATCTGGCGAGAATCATCCACGCCCATCCCACCTTGTCAGAGGCGGTGCACGAGGCCGCGCTGTCCGTGTCCAAGCGGGCTATCCACAAGGCCAACTGAACACGACCCCCCGTGAACAACCGTCTCGGTGCGATGCCGAGGCGGTATTTCCATTTCCTGCCCCTGCGCATAGCGCAATTCCCGCCTAGACTTGAAAAGCCGCAGGCCGCCATCCCGGCATGAATTATTGACATTGTTAATCAAGACTCTAACGAGCCGTTAACCGATATTATCCATAGAGCAATCTATTTCCTGTTTTAACACACTGTTTTAAATAACATTTGGGAAGCGACTTTGCGCTGCGCTACACTGTCGCCCGGCCACACCATTCGGGGGAGAGATTATGAGTTCCTTCAAGGCACTACGCGTTCATCAGGACGGCAAGCAGGTCGAAGCCCGACTGGAATCCATGGATGTCGAGCAACTGGCAGAGGGTGCGGTGGTGATCCGCGCCCAGTGGTCTGGCATCAACTTCAAGGACGCCCTCGCCGTCACTGGCAAAGGCAAGATCATGCGCAGTTTTCCGATGAATGCCGGGATTGATGTCTCCGGCGTTGTGGAGACTTCGGAGGATCCGCGCTTCAAACCGGGCCAGGAAGTTCTGGTAACCGGTTGCGGGCTTGGCGAGGAGCGTGATGGCGGCTTCGCCGGTTATGCCCGAGTCCCGGGGGATGCCGTGGTGCATCTTCCCGAGGGCATGAGTCTGCGCGACGCCATGGCCATCGGCACTGCTGGCTTCACGGCCGGCATGGCGTTGGTGCGCATGGAGCAGAACGGACAGCACCCGGATCTCGGGCCGATTCTGGTCAACGGTGCGACCGGTGGCGTGGGAAGTTTCGCAGTGCGTCTGTTCAGTCGTGCCGGCTATCCGGTGACGGCCCTGACCGGCAAGCAGGATGCAGCCGATTACCTGCGCAATCTGGGTGCTACCGAAGTCGTCGACACTGCCACCCTGGAGATGGGCTCCCGGCCGCTGGAGAAGTCCCTCTGGGGCGGCGCCGTGGATAACCTCGGCGGTGAGTCCCTGGCGTGGCTGACCCGTACCGTCCACCCCTGGGGCAACATCGGCGCCATTGGCCTTGCAGCCGGCATTGAGCTCAACACCACGGTGATGCCCTTCATTCTTCGCGGCGTCAGCCTGCTCGGCATCAATTCCGTGCATTGCAGCCGCGATCTCCGGCTGGCCGTGTGGCGGCGCCTGGGTGAGCTGCTTCGCAGTGAAGATTACGCGGATATCGTCCAGGCCGAGACAGGTCTCGAGGGTGTCCGGGAAACCGCCGAGCAAATGCTCTCCCGCAAGACACGTGGCCGCACACTTGTGCGCCTCGGTGACTGATCACTGGAGCCATGACCATGACCAAGACAATGAGTGCGGGTGCCCGCTTCCGGTTGGCTCTGGAAGAAGAACGCCCTTTGCAGATCGCCGGCGCGATCAATGCCTACAGTGCGCTGCTGGCGGAACGGGCGGGCTTCCGCGCCCTTTATCTGTCGGGCGCGGGTGTTGCCAACGCTTCCTTTGGCCTGCCGGATCTGGGAATCACCCAGCTCTCGGATGTGGTCGAGGATGCTGGCCGCATCACCGCCGCCACCGACGTACCCCTGCTGGTGGACGTGGATACCGGCTGGGGCAGTGCCTTCAACATATCCCGCACCGTGCGTGATATGGAGCGAGCAGGCGTCGCCGCGATCCACCTTGAGGATCAGGTCCAGTCCAAACGCTGTGGTCACCGCCCCAACAAGGCACTGGTGTCCGCCGCTGAGATGTCCGATCGGGTCAAGGCGGCGGTGGATGCCCGCACCGATCCCGACTTTGTATTCATGGCCCGTACCGACGCCCACGCGTCTGAAGGCATGCAGGCGGCTATCGACCGGGCCAACGCCTACGTCGAGGCCGGTGCCGATGCCATCTTTGCCGAGGCGCTGCATTCGCTGGACGACTTCCGCACGTTTACCGCTGCCGTCCCGGTGCCAGTGCTGGCGAATATCACCGAATTCGGCAAGACACCGCTATTTACCACCGAGGAGTTGCGGGAGGCCGGTGCGCGGATGGCGCTGTACCCGCTTTCGGCGTTCCGCGCCATGAGCCGGGCGGCGGAGCTGGTGTACGGCGAGCTACGTAGCAAAGGCACGCAGAAGGGCGTGACCGACCACATGCAGACCCGCGACGAGCTCTATGAGGTGCTGGGCTACCACGCTTACGAAGAGAAGCTGGACAGCCTGTTCCGGAAAGAATCATGACGGTCGCCGCCAACTCGGCGGCGCCTTGCGAGGAGAAGTTTTCGATGTCCGAAGTGAAAAAATCAGCGTCCACCGGCTTGCGTGGAACCAGTGCAGGGGCAACGGCGCTGTGCACCGTTGGTAAAGAGGGGGCGGGCCTGACCTATCGCGGATACGACGTCCGCGATCTGGCGGCCAGTACCAGCTTCGAGGAAGTGGCTCACCTGTTGCTCTACGGTGAGCTGCCCACCCGAACCCAGCTTGATGGCTACATCAAACGCCTGCAGGGCCTGCGGGACCTGCCCGCGGCGTTGAAGGCTGTGCTGGAGCAGATTCCCGCCGACGCCCATCCCATGGACGTGATGCGAACCGGCTGCTCCATGCTCGGCAACCTTGAGACCGAGGCGGACTTCTCCCAGCAGCTCGATGTGGTGGACCGGATGCTGGCGGTGTTTCCGTCCATCATTACCTACTGGTACCGCTACAGCCACGATGGTGTGCGTATCGATCCCGTGACTGACGACGTCTCCGTAGGGGGGCACTTCCTGCACCTGCTGCACGGCAAGCCCGCCAGTCAATTGCATGCCGACGTGATGAACACCTCGCTGATTCTCTATGCCGAGCACGAGTTCAACGCATCCACCTTCACCGCGCGGGTGTGCGCCTCGACGCTGTCCGATATGCATTCCTGCATCACCGGTGCCATTGGCTCCCTGCGCGGGCCGCTGCACGGCGGCGCCAATGAAGCGGCCATGGAGATGCTGGAGCGGTGGAGCGATCCGGACGAGGCCGAGCAAGCCATCCTTGGCATGCTTGAGCGCAAGGACAAGATCATGGGCTTCGGCCATGCCATCTACAGAACCTCGGATCCGCGCAATGCGGTGATCAAGGAGTGGTCGCGCAAGCTCGCCGACGAAGTGGGCGACACCACGCTGTTTCCCGTGTCCGAGCGCGTCGACGAGGTCATGTGGCGGGAGAAGAAGCTGTTCCCCAACGCCGACTTCTACCATGCCTCGGCTTATCACTTCATGGGCATTCCCACGAAGCTGTTTACCCCGATCTTCGTCATGTCACGGCTGACCGGCTGGGCCGCCCACGTGATGGAGCAGCGCGAGAACAACCGCATCATCCGTCCCAGTGCCGACTACACCGGGCCGGAACTGCGGCCCGTGCCGCCCATCGCGGAACGGGGCTGACCGGCGAATGCAAGCGTCCTGAGTGAGGTGGTCATGAACAAGCAGTACCGCAAGCCGCTACCCGGCACCAGGCTGGACTACTTCGACGTACGTGCGGCGGTGGAGGACATCCGCCCCGGTGCCTACGACGGTCTACCATTCACGTCCCGGGTGCTCGCGGAAAACCTGGTGCGGCGCTGCGAGCCATCGGCCTTGCGGGACTGCCTGACCCAGATCATCGATCGCCGGCAGGACCTGGACTTTCCCTGGTTCCCGGCCCGGGTGGTCTGCCACGACATTCTCGGCCAGACGGCATTGGTGGACCTGGCCGGCCTGCGTGACGCCATCGCCGAACGCGGCGGCGACCCGGCCAAGGTCAACCCGGTGGTGCCGACGCAGCTCATTGTCGACCACTCGCTGGCGGTGGAGCATGCCGGTTTCGAGAAGGATGCTTTCGAGAAGAACCGGGCCATCGAGGATCGCCGCAACGCCGACCGCTTTCACTTCATCAACTGGACCAAGCAGGCCTTTCACAATGTTGATGTGATTCCGCCCGGCAACGGCATCATGCACCAGATCAACCTGGAGCGGATGTCCACCGTGGTGGAGTCCCGCGATGGTGTGGCCTTCCCCGACACGCTGGTTGGGACGGACAGCCACACGCCCCACGTGGACGCGCTGGGGGTGCTGGCTATCGGCGTTGGCGGCCTGGAGGCGGAAAGCGTCATGCTCGGCCGCGCCTCCTACATGCGCCTGCCGGATATCGTCGGTGTGGAACTCACCGGTCGGCCACAGCCAGGCATTACCTGCACCGACATCGTGCTGGCCCTCACCGAATTCCTGCGCAAGGAGCGGGTCGTGTCCGCCTACCTGGAGTTCTACGGTGAAGGCGCGGAGGCGCTGTCCGTGGGTGACCGCGCCACCATCTCGAACATGACGCCGGAATTCGGCGCCACGGCGGCGATGTTTTACATCGACCAGCAGACACTGGATTACCTCACCCTCACCGGCCGCGAGCCGGAGCAGGTGAAACTGGTGGAAACCTACGCCAGGACCGTGGGTCTGTGGGCCGATGATCTCAAGACTGCAGACTATGAACGGGTGCTGCGCTTTGATCTCTCTACGGTGGTGCGCAACATGGCGGGGCCATCCAACCCCCACAAGCGTGTGTCCACCACAGGACTGACCGAGGCCGGCATCGCCGGCCCCTGGGAGCAGAGCGACGATGGCCTGATGCCCGATGGCGCCGTCATCATCGCCGCCATCACCAGCTGCACCAACACCAGCAACCCGCGCAATGTCATCGCAGCCGCGCTGCTCGCCAGGAAGGCCAATGCCCTGGGTCTGACCCGCAAACCCTGGGTGAAGTCCTCGCTGGCACCGGGCTCCAAGGCCGTGCAGCTCTACCTGGAGGACGCCGGCCTGCTGCCGGAATTGGAGCAGCTCGGTTTCGGCATCGTCGCCTTCGCCTGTACCACCTGCAACGGCATGAGTGGGGCGCTGGACCCGAAGATCCAGCAGGAAATCATCGATCGGGATCTCTACTCGGTGGCGGTGCTCTCCGGCAATCGCAACTTCGACGGCCGCATTCACCCCTACGCCAAGCAGGCCTTCCTCGCATCGCCACCGCTGGTCGTGGCCTACGCCATCGCGGGCACCGTGCGTTTCGACATCGAGAAAGACGCGTTGGGTACCGATACCCACGGCAATCCGGTCACACTGAAGGACCTCTGGCCCAGCGACGAAGAGATCGACACCATCGTCCGGGAGCATGTGAAGCCGGAGCATTTCCGCAAGGTCTACACGCCCATGTTCCGCATCGAGAAAGCGTCAGCGGAGCAGGTGAGTCCGCTGTACGACTGGCGTGCGCAAAGTACCTATATCCGCCGCCCGCCCTACTGGGAAGGTGCACTGGCTGCCGAGCGCACCCTCACAGGCATGCGGCCGCTGGCGGTGCTCGGGGATAACATCACCACCGACCACCTCTCACCCAGCAACGCCATCATGGCGGATAGCGCCGCCGGCGAGTATCTGGCGAAGATGGGCCTGCCGGAGGACGACTTCAATTCCTACGCTACCCATCGGGGCGACCATCTCACCGCCCAGCGCGCAACTTTTGCCAATCCCAAGCTGTTGAACGAAATGGTCCGGGACGACAACGGTGCGGTGCGGCAGGGCTCTCTCGCACGCCTGGAGCCGGAGGGCACTGTGACCCGCATGTGGGACGCCATCGAAACCTACATGGAGCGCCGCCAGCCGCTCATCGTCATCGCCGGTGCCGACTACGGCCAGGGCTCCTCCCGGGACTGGGCCGCCAAGGGCGTGCGCCTGGCCGGCGTGGAGGCCATCGTTGCCGAGGGTTTCGAGCGGATTCACCGTACCAACCTGATCGGCATGGGCGTGTTGCCGCTGGAGTTCCAGCCCGGCACCACCCGCAAGACGCTGGGTATCGACGGAACCGAGACCTTCGATGTGGTCGGCGAGCCCTCGCCCCGCGCCGAGCTCACGCTGGTGATCCACCGTCGGGATGGTGACCGTGATGACATCACCGTGATCTGTCGTCTGGATACCGCTGAAGAGGTGTCCATCTACAACGCGGGCGGTGTATTGCAGCGTTTCGCCCAGGATTTCCTGGAAGCGGAAGCCGTCGCCTGAGGATAGTGCCATGGCCCATGCACCGCAGATCCGTATACCCGCCACCTACATGCGCGGCGGTACCAGCAAGGGGGTGTTTTTCCGCCTGGACGACCTGCCCGAGGCGGCCCGACAGCCTGGGCCGGCCCGGGACGCCCTGCTACTGCGGGTGATCGGCAGCCCCGACCCCTATGGCAAGCACACCGACGGCATGGGCGGTGCGACCTCCAGTACCAGCAAGACGGTGATCCTGTCGAAGAGTGAGAGCCCGGACCACGACGTGGATTACCTGTTCGGCCAGGTCTCCATCGATCAGCCCTTCGTCGACTGGAGCGGTAACTGTGGCAACCTGTCGGCGGCGGTGGGCCCGTACGCCATCAGCAACGGCCTGGTGGACCCGGCACGTATCCCGGACAACGGCATCGCCACCGTCCGTATCTGGCAGGCCAATATCGGCAAGACCATCATCAACCGGGTACCCATCAGCGATGGTGTGGTGCAGGAAACCGGCGACTTCGAGCTGGATGGCGTGACCTTTCCGGCGGCGGAGGTAGCGGTGGAGTTCATGGACCCCGCCGACGGCGAGGGCGCCATGTTTCCCACCGGCAATCCGGTGGACAACCTCGAGGTGCCCGGGGTAGGCACCTTGCAGGCTACCATGATCAACGCCGGTATCCCGACCATCTTCGTCAACGCCGAGACCATTGGCTACACCGGCACCGAACTGCAGGATGCCATCAACAGCGACACCCGGGCGCTTGCCATGTTCGAGACCATCCGTGCCCATGGCGCGGTGCGCATGGGCCTCATCGACCACCCGGACCAGGCCGCCAAGCGCCAGCACACGCCCAAGGTGGCCTTCGTGGCCGCGCCGGCGGACTACACGGCTTCCAGCGGCAAGCGCATCGTCGCCGCCGACGTGGATCTGTTGGTGCGCGCCATGTCCATGGGCAAGCTCCACCACGCCATGATGGGCACCGCCTCGGTGGCCATTGCCGCTGCGGCGGCGGTGCCGGGCACTCTGGTCAACCTGGCGGCTGGCGGCGGTGAGCGCACCAGTGTGACCTTCGGCCATCCCTCGGGAACACTGCGGGTGGGGGCCGAGGCCGCACGCCATGGCAATGACTGGACAGTGACCAAGGCCGTCATGGGCCGCAGCGCCCGGGTGCTCATGGAGGGCTGGGTGCGGGTGCCCGGCGATTCCTTCTAGAACGCGAGCGGGCCCTCATTGGCGCCGTTGCGGTGCGTTACGCGCTGCGCGCTAACACACCCTACGGGAGCCGCTGCCATACGTAGGGTGTGTTAGGCCGTAGGCCGTCGTAACGCACCGTAACGGCGATGGTTACGTCCGCCCACGCCCAGGGCGCCTCCGCCTGTCGTTCCCTGATCCTGCTCCTGCCCCGCTTGGCCATTGCCCTGGCGGCAACCATACTTCCGTCAACGCCGAACCCGCTTCACTCCAAGCGCACTCATGGGAGGAGCATGCCTATGACCTCGCCCACCGAAGGTGTCAAATCCAGCAAGCGGCCCAAGCCCGACAAGGAACTGGTGGCCATCGCCGACTACGTGACTGGCTACCAGATCAACAGCAAGGAGGCCTACGAGACCGCGCGCTACATGCTCATGGACAGCCTGGCCTGCGCCATGCTGGCCCTGCAGTACCCCGCCTGCACCAAGCTGCTGGGGCCGGTGGTGCCGGGTGCGGACATGCCCGATGGGGTGCGCGTCCCCGGCACGCCCTACCGGCTGGACCCGATCCAGGGCGCCTTCAACATCGGCGCCATGATCCGTTGGCTGGACTTCAATGACACCTGGCTCGCCGCCGAGTGGGGCCATCCCTCGGACAACCTCGGCGGCATCCTCGCCGTGGCGGACTACCTCAGTCGACGCAATATACGTGAGGGCAGATCGCCTCTCACCATGCGCCAGGTGCTTGCCGCCGCCATCAAGGCCCATGAGATCCAGGGCGTGATCGCGATTGAGAACAGCTTCAACCGGGTCGGCCTGGACCACGTCATGCTCTGCCGCATCGCTACCAGCGCCGTGGTCTGCCACTTATTGGACGGCAACCGCGACGACGTCATCAACGTGCTGTCCCACGCTTGGATCGACGGCTCCGCCCTGCGCACCTACCGCCATGCGCCCAACACCGGCTCACGCAAGAGCTGGGCGGCGGGGGATGCCACCGCCCGGGGCGTGCGCCTGGCGCTGATGACCATGACCGGCGAAATGGGCTATCCGTCTGCGCTGTCCGCAAAGGGCTGGGGCTTTAATGACGTGCTCTTCAATGGCAAGAAGCTTCGCTTCTCCCAGGGCTACGGCAGCTACGTCATGGAGAACATCCTGTTCAAGATCTCCTACCCGGCGGAATTCCACGCCCAGACCGCCGTCGAGGCGGCCGTGGCACTGCATGAACAGGTGCGCGATCGTCTCGATGAAATTGACCGGGTGGTCATCGAGACCCAGGAGGCCGGGGTGCGCATCATCGATAAGACCGGACCCCTGGACAACCCCGCTGACCGGGATCACTGCATCCAGTACATGGTGGCCGTCCCGCTCATTTTTGGCCGCCTTACCGCCGACGACTACGAGGGCCATGTCGCCACCGATCCCCGCATCGACGCCCTGCGCAAGCGCATGGAAGTCACCGAGAACAAGACTTTCTCCAAGGACTATCTGGACCCGAAGAAGCGCTCCATCGGCAACGCCGTGCAGGTGTTCTTCAAGGATGGGTCCAGCACCGACCGGGTCGCGGTGGACTACCCGGTCGGCCACCGTCGTCGGCGCAAGGAAGGCATCCCGCTCCTGCAGGACAAGTTCGAGCGTGCACTGGCCACCCGCTTTGCCCCGCGCCAGGCGAACGCCATCCGGGCAGCCTGCGACAGGCAGAAGACGCTGGAGAAGATGGCGGTAAACGACTTCTTGGACCTTTGGGCGCTGTGAGCTGGGGATCGTTTTCATGGTTTCTCGCTGTCGCTGATCGGCGGCACTTGATGTGGGCCCGGGTCAGCCCCATTAGCAGAGCGAGAAGGGTGCTTGATCACAATGGAGAATCGTCATGGCGAGCCGCTTACTGATGACAGTCCTGCTGTCTGCCTTTCTGCTGAGTCCCGCATTCGCGGAAGACGAGGTCATCCCGTCGGAGCAAGAGTCCATGTCCGAGCAGGACGGCGCTGAGGCCGAGCGCGTGCGCAGCTGGGAGGAACGCATGGCGGAGGCGGGCCGTCAGGCGGATCAGTTGTCGCGGGAGACCCGTGAGCGGCTGGACCGCGCCTGGTCGGAAACCCAGATTGAGCTGGAGCGCCTGCGCGGCGCCTCCGAAGAGCAGCTGGAACGCGCCCGCACGGGGCTTGCCGGGGCCATGGACCGCCTTGAGCGGGCCTGGCGGGCGGCCACCGAGGAGCAGCCGGAGTTGGAGCCGGAGGCCGAGGAATAGGCTCAGCGCGCTAGTTGTTCCAGGTACCGCGTGTCGCCGAGTTGCCGCATCTGTCGCTGAATCCATTGTTGTCGGCCGCGCACGTACTCCGACGGGCGATCAACGCGGAACCGCACCGGGTTGGGCAGCACGGCGGCCATCAGCGCCGCTTCGGCAGCGGTGAGCTGTGATGCCGGTTTGCCGAAGTAGGCCTGGCTCGCTGCCTCCACCCCATAGATGTCCGGGCCGAACTGGGCCACATTGAGGTAGACCTCGAGGATGCGTTGCTTCGGCCAGAGGCCCTCGATCAGGACGGTGTAGCCCGCCTCAATCCCCTTGCGAAACAGGCTGCGCCCGGGCCACAGGAACAGGTTCTTTGCGGTCTGCTGGCTGATGGTGCTGGCGCCGCGAACGCGGCCGGTACGGCGATAATCCGCCACCGCGTCGGCGATGGAGTCCATGTCGAAACCCCGGTGACGGGGGAAGCGCTGATCCTCGGCGGCGATGACGGCCAGCGCCATCTGCGGGGAAATGTCGTCCCAGCCCACCCATTGGCGTCTGGCGCGGTCCAGGTCGTCCGACCAGAATGCGGCCCAATTGTGTTGCACGACGAAAGCCGTGGTGGGCGGATTCACCCAGCGCAGGCCCGCAACCATCAGTATGTTTGCCAGCAAAAAGGCAAGAACGGCAATGAGCAGCCAGCGCAGGAGGCTGCGCCAGTGCCATCGCCGCTTGTGCCGGCTGCGATCCTTTCGCGAGTTCATTGCTCGAGTGTGTCTGAAGGGATACGGCGGGCCAAGCCCGAATCGGCGCCTGAACCACCGCTGCAGCGGTGGTGGAACGGATCAGACCTGACGGACGCTGTTCACCCGCGCGGGGATGTCGTTGACGTCGATGTTCTCGTGCTGGCAGAGCCGGCCCAGCGCTTCTTCCATGATGGCCCGTGCCTGGCCGGTTGCCCTGTAGAGCATGGCGTGAACGGCGGCATCCGCTTCATTGCGGTTCTTGCAGTTGGCCGAGTAATCCTCGAAAGCGCCCAGGCTGAGAACCAGATCCGCCACCTGGTTGGGACATTCGCAGTCCACCACCGACTCGATTTCCTGCAGCGAGGCGAGCTGCACGTCATCGTAGCGGCGTGCCGGTGCCTGCTGGTCTACCAGTGCCGCGACGCTGCTGCCAATTGCGCGGGCTGGTGTCTGTGACGATGAACCCATACGCCCCGGCGTCAGTTGCTTGACGATGAGGCTGATCAGGTTCGAGCGCAGCGCCCGGACGCTGAGTGGCGCCCGCATGATGTGGCGCTTCTCTGCCCGCAAGGCCTCCACGGTCTCCCACTTGGCGAAGGCGTAGACGATCAGCGTCATCTCGGGTTTCGCCAGCTTCTCCAGGTGCTCCACGTACTCGACGGGGTCCGGGCCCAGCAGGGCCAGGTCCAGAACCAGGACCTGGAGGTTCTGCTTGCCCACTTCCTGGAGGAAGCTGGCTGGATCGCTGCTGCTGAAGGCCAGTTCGAGGTGCCGCAGTTCCTCCTGTTCGGAGCTGGCGATATAGCTGGGTAGGGTCTTGTGCAGAATGGCAAGTCGAACCATGAGCGCTTTCGTCCTATACATAAAATATACAAGGATTGTACAAGCTAGCAGATTCTCCAGCGGTTCCTGTGACGCCGTGCACGAAAACGCAGATTGGGCGGCAGGCGTTAGACTGATACGCAATTCATGGTTGGGAGCGACAGGACTTTGGGGCATGCACTGGTTCTAGGCGGCATCCGTTCGGGCAAGAGCGCCATGGCGGAGAGCTTGTCCGCAGCGGCGGGGCGGGCAGTGGTGTACGTCGCAACGGCGGAGGCCGGGGACGACGAGATGGTGCAGCGCATTCGACACCATCGTGAGCGCCGCCCGGCGGACTGGAGGCTTGAGGAAGAGCCTCTGGACCTTGCTGCGGTACTGCAGCGGCACGCGTCCGCCGCGCCTTGCCTGCTCATCGACTGCATGAGCCTGTGGCTCAGCAATCTCCTCCACGCTGGCGATGTGGACCAGGGTGTATCGGAATTTCTCGCTGCCCTGGAGGTTTATCCGGGGCCCGTGGTGATCGTGAGCAACGAAGTGGGGCTGGGCATCATCGGTATGGATGCCCTTACCCGGCGTTTTGCGGATCGGCTCGGCTGGTTGAATCAGGACCTGGCGGCACGCTGTGAGACGGTTGTCCTGTCGGTGGCGGGCATGCCAGTCTGGCTCAAGGGCGAGCCGACGATTCTCAGCCCATGATCAGCGACCGATATCCTCGTTCCACAGGTCTGGCTTTTCGGCAATAAAGCCCCGCATCAGCTCGATGCAGCGCTGGTCGTCCAGAACTTCCACCAGCACGCCACGCTCCCTCAGCAAGGCTTCCTCGCCCATGAAAGTGCGGTTCTCGCCGACCACGACCCGGGGGATGCCGTAGAGCAGGATTGCGCCGGAGCACATGGCGCAGGGAGAAAGCGTGGTGTAGAGGATGCTTTCCCGGTAGGTGCGCCCCGGCAGCCGGCCGGCATTCTCCAGCGCGTCCATTTCCCCGTGCAGCACGGCGCTGCCGGTCTGCACGCGCCGATTATGGCCCCGTCCGATGATCCTTCCTTCGTGAACCAGTACGGATCCGATCGGGATGCCGCCCTCCTCCCGGCCGAGTTCCGCTTCCTCAATGGCGGCGCGCATGAATATGTCCATTGGTCTTCAACTCCGAGTGGGACCAGATTCCTGGCCCAATATAACGTTGCTGTTCTCCGCCACTCTCCTTGCCCCTGCAAGTTGCCGCGTCCTCAGGTGGAAGGTTGGGTGGTCCCGGAGTCACCTTCGTCAGGACGGGTGGAATCCCTGCGGGCCGGGCGATGCAGGTGTACATCGCGCTGCGGGAAGGGAATGCTGACCCCGGCTTCGCGCAACGCCTTCTCGAGGGCGAAGTGCAGCTCGCTTCGGACGGTCATGAAGTCGTCCGTGTCGCCAATGAAGCAGCGCAGCTCGAAATTCAGACTGGAGTCACCGAAGCCGACGAATAGCGCCACGGGAGGCGGTGCCCGGAGTACCTTGGAGTGAGTACGAGCGCACTGCAGGAGAATCTGCGCGACCTGCTCGGTATCGCTGCCGTAGGCCACGCCGACAGGGATGCGCTCACGCGCCATGCGGTTCTTGTGGGTCCAGTTGATCACGGATGTGGAGATCAACTCGGCGTTGGGCACAATCACCGCGGCCCGGTCGAATGTCTCGATTTCCGTGGAGCGCACCGAGATATGGCGCACGGTGCCCTCGTGCTGACCGATGATGATCCAGTCACCCACCTTGATCGGCCGTTCGATCAGCAGCAGTACCCCGGCGACAAAGTTCTCCACCACGTTGCGCAGACCGAAACCGATACCCAGGGAGAGGGCACCGACTACCAGCGCCAGGTTGGTGAAGTCGAGCCCCAGCGCCCCCATGGCGAGCAGTACCGCGATACCCACCCCCAGATAACTGGTACCGGCTGCAATTGAACTGCGGGCGCCGAATTCCAGGCGCGTATTCGGAAGTACGGTGCGGGTCAGCCAGCGGCGAACGATGTTGGTGGCAATCAATCCCGCCATGAAAACCAGTACCGCGATCAGGAAGTTGCCTGGTGCCAGCGTGAAGCCGCCGATGGTGATGCCGGAGAAAAGGCTCTGGGTCCAAAGGAGCAGCGTGGTCGGCGGAACGCCGTAAAGCAGCAGCAGCAGGTAGACCAGCGGGACGAATATCAGCAGATCGGCCACCAGCCCGGTCCAGAAGATCATGCCTTGCACACTGCGTTCCGACTGGCTGGGTGCGCGAACCCCCGCCGCACCGTAGCGGCGTATGGGCTGGTTGAGGTAAAACTGCTGGATGAGCTCGCGCACCGCGAGCCGCAGCAACAGGCCAAGACCGATCAGCACCGCGGTCCCCAGCAGGCGTGACTGGGCGAAGTAGGCCAGCCGGCCATAGCCCAGCAACGCCCCGAAGGGCGCGATCACCACCACGGTGCGCAGCAGGCTGCGGGCCACGTCCAGTAGCGGGCGGGTGTCGTCCTGCTCGGCTTCGGTGGCGGCGTCCGCCAGCCGCTCGCTTGCTTCCTCAACGCTACCGCCATCCTGCGATTCTTCAACAGAGGTGATCCAGTAGGCGGGAGAGAGCGTCCAGCCGGCAGTAATACCGATGCCGGTTGTCAGAAGCAGGAAGAAAACCGACTCCAGGTGCGGGGTGTGGCGACCCGTGTAGAGCATGAGTGTCAGCAGAGCGGTGCCCGCGACGGCCACAAGCGCGGTGATCCGAATCGCACCCAGCAGCAGGCGCACGCGCGCCGGATCCACGGGTACGATCCGCCAGGCCACCTGGTAGGGGGCCAGCGCGGCCTGGGTGAGGCCGAAAAACACCAGGTAGGCGGCCAGCGCCGCGGACGCGACATAGACAAGTAGGGCCATCTGCCCCGTCAACAGACCCTGCAGCGTGAGGGCGAGCACTACCAGGGCGATGATCACCACTGGCACCACCGCATTGGCCGCGCCGTCCGCCACCGCCGCGACAATGCGCCTGGCGTAGGTGGGGGCCGTCTCCTGGCCTCGGCCAAAGCGCCGCAGAATCCATTTGCGCAGGGGCCATCCGGCGATCAGACCGATTAGGGGAAGCACGATCAGTACCGCCAGAGCCTGCGCGGCATCCCCGGCACGACGGTGCTCCTCCCACCAGTCGACGGGGGCGCTGATCAGCGCGTTGACGAACTCCAGCCCCTCAAGGGATGCCCGGTGCCAGACTTCTGGCATCCAGGGGCGTGGCAGAAGCTCGGCGAGCCGGCTTCGGAAGCGCTCCTGCTCCCAGGCAGCGATGCTCTCCTGGAGATCGGCAGCTCTCGCTTCGGCCGCCTCGGCAATACTGGCCCTGTCGGAGAACTCGGTAGCGGCCTGCCGCAGTTCCTGGCGCAGGCCCCGCAACGTCTCACCCTCCGGTGGCTCTCCTTCCGCCGGGGCGGGGCCAAGACGCTCCAGAGTCCGTTCCACCTCCCGGAGACGGGCGCGGGAATCCCGACGCACCGTCTGTGTCTCGACCTGCAACCTTCGCAGGTCGGCCATTACCTCGGCGAGGCTGCGCTCCTCGAAGTCATTGGACAATGCGGCCTGGGCCGCGGTTAACGTCGCTCGCCAGGCTTCCGTGCGTTCCTGGAGACTGGGCTCCTGCTGTTCGGCCTGAAGGCCCGCCATTGGCAGCCAGAGTAACAACGCACAAAGCGGGAACAGGAAGCGGAGCATAGAGAGTGCCGCTCGCGATGGGTGAGGTTCCGCAGCAGTCTACTAGACGGCCAGGGTGTGGGCGAGAGAGCTGTCATGACCGTCCGACGGGTGTGCGCCCTCGCTGCTGGGCCAGTCCGGCGCCAGGGAGACAGTCTCAGACATGAAAACGCCCTCCGCGGCCGGGCCGGCGAAGGGCGCTTATGACGAGGCGCAGCAATACGTCAGGCAGCCTGGATATCGATCCGGCGTCGACGGTGTGCTTTTGCCTTGGGCAGGTTCAGGTGCAGGACGCCGTCGGCAATCTGCGCCTTGATACCCTCGCGATCCACCGCCTGCCCGATGGTGAAGCGGCGCCGGTAGCGGCTGGCCCGCACTTCCGCAAAGGTGGCGCTGACACCTTCTGGCATCTGCAGCTTGATGTCACCCTCGATCTCCAGCGTTTGGTCATTGAGCTCGATCCTGAGTGACTCCCGGGTGACGCCGGGCATGTCGGCGGTGACGTGGATTGCGTCATCCTCCTCGTGGATGTCCACTGCCGGAATCAGCTCGCGCATCGCCCATTCGGACTGCACATCCGTTCCCTCTCTCTGCTTCACGGCACTGCTGTGGTTTCTGGTGATTTCGTTCATGGCTCATTCACCTCCCGTGTCCAACTCACGCTGCCTGAATCTCGATCTTGCGCGGACGCATCTCCTCGCGCTTGCGCAATTGAATAGACAGGACACCGTTAGCCAACTGTGCTTCAACCTGGTCGGGATCAACCGTCTCGGGCAGCCGGACGGCACGTGTGAATTCACCACGGAAGCGTTCGCGGCGATACCAACCGCTTGCGGTTTCGGTGTGATCCGACAGGTCACGGCGTCCGTGGATGAACAGCGTGCCATCCTCGACGCTGAGTTCGATGTCAGCATTGCTCAGGCCGGGCACGAACGCATAAACGCGAACGGCGTCCTCGGTTTCGCCTACGTTGATACCGGGGAATGCCCCCCAAGGCGTTGAGCGCAGATCGTTGTGGCCTACATCACCGAAGGCCTCGTCCATGAGCCGCAACACGCGGCCCAGGTCATTGAAAAGCGGTCCATCAAAGCGAGTCAGTTGACCGAACATGGTTCACCTCCTTCCATTCAGCCATCTTGCGGGTACAGCCTCGATTCCTGGCGGAATTGCTGCCCCTTCGAAGCGTCAGATAGGGTTTCGGAATTGCTCTTTCAAGAGGCATCAAGCCACTGAAAACAAGAGAAGTTTTAAATTTTTCCGGTGCCATTCATAGGTGGAATCGAACAATCGGTGTCAGATGCGGTCCCAATGCCAGTAGCAACGTGGCCACCGTTGGCGGTGGCCCACATTACCGGTAGACTGACAGGGTTCTATTCCTGTCCGGACTGTCAGCTTGGAGTGTTGGAAATGGCGCGAAGCTTGAGAGCAGGTAGTTTTCCATCCGGCGATCGCAGGATGTCCTTGCAGTTACACCTTCTGATGGGCGCGACCGTTCTCGCCTTTGGATTTGGTGTGACCAGCACTGCTTTGCACCTCCAGGACGCCAACAGCCTGCAGTTCAGCGCCATGGCGCCGCCGAGCGTCGATCGCATCATGGAGTGGCGTCCACAGGGTCCGCCACCCTGGATGGAAGTCGACCAGCTAAGCCCTGACGAAGCCGAGCAGCCTGGCCACATGGCGGCTGGCGAAGGCGAGGCCAGGGGCCGCGAAGGCAGCAGCGCCCGCTCCCGGCCAGAGCGTTAGAGACAGGATGAACAATGCATGGCGTGGCTATCTGACGGTTGCAGTCAGATAGCCAGGTTCATTAGCACCTGAAATGATCAACAGACGATAGTCCCGATAGCTGCCGCTCAGCGCTTCATCGGTCAGCCAGACCAGCCAGTCCTCCCCCGCGTCTGCGTCCGTGCCCACCACCGCCACAACCTCCAGGCGGTAATGCCAATCCGCCGATTCAATAAGCAATACCGCGTTGCTTATCGAGGTCGCCATGGGGTCGGGTAAATCTGCTGCCGTCGGGTAGTCATCGGCCAGCTGGCGCAAGGATGACGGAAAGCTTCGCAGGTCCAGTCGGTCGCGCAGGCCCTCGGCGTAAGCCGGCAGTGGCAGTGCGACACCGGGAGGGGCCGCGCTGTCACGCAGTACAGCCAGCGTGTCGCAGATGCGGTACTCGACGCGGACTGTCACGTTGGCTGTGGTTTCCTCCACCGGTGCGTGATCCAGTGCCGCCAGATAGGCCGTGCAATCAGTCACCGTGGTGCCATCGGCGAGGCGCAGAGGCGAGCGTCGCTCACTGAGCACTGCATCGGGTTGCTGGTACGCTGCGGCGACCTCCGCATTGAAGATGATCGGTTGCGTGGTGAGATCAGTACCCGTGCACGCCACAAGCAGCCAGGTGCCAGAGAGAAGCAGCCATGCGCGAGTATTCATTGCAGGGCCTGCTCCAGCAGGTCTGCTTCCAGGCCGCGACGGGTTGGGTAAGCGTCACCGAAATCCCGCAGTTCGGCGATGGCGCGGGCCCAGTCCTGCGCCGTGACCGCGCGCCAGAGTCGGGGTGTTCTTGCCCGCAGGTTCACACCGTACTGAAAGGAAACCGATGCAATGACGGTCTGCGCCTGGGGCGGCAGTTCGCTGAAGGGCACCTGTGCCACGTTCAGCTCGGAGGTGTTGTAGGCGTGGGCGACCTCGCGTACGTGCGCGGCCTTCACCGCTTCATCGATCGTCATGGCCTCGCTGCGCTCGATGCGCAACGGGTGCTCTTCCAGATAACGTCGAGCTTCGAGCCCCTGCAGGCCGAGGTAGGGTGAAAGCTGCTCGATGAGCGCTCCGGGCAATCCCAGGCGACGCAAGTCCAGCGCGTTGCACTGCCCCAGGTCGAAGCCGGTCGCAATGGTCACACCACTGCGGCTCACGTTCGCGGCAGGAACGTAGCCATCCAGCTGACGGCCTCCTTCCCGCGCGCTGATGAAATCGAAATCGATGTCGATGGGCACGATGGCGACTCCCTGCTCGTCCGCGCTCGAATGGGGTTGCGCCGACCAGGCAGCGTTTCCCAAGCATCAGTTTTGCCGAGTTCAGCGGCGTGCGCCAGTGTCTGCCTAATCCTGTCGAGGCAGGCGAGGGGTGGAGGGGAGGTTGAGCCCCCAGCGAATCGCCACAAGTCGCAGCGAAATGACCACCACCGCGCCGACGGCGAAGGCCAGCGCCTCGGGTACGGCGATCGCCTGCAACCCAAGATAGGTCAGGACGCCGGCAATGGCGGCGGTGGCGTAGATTTCCTTTTGCAGGATGAGTGGTACGCGCGCGGTGACTACGTCGCGAAGCATGCCTCCCACCACACCCGTCATGGTGCCCATCATCACCACAATCAACGGCCCGTGCCCGGCCTCCAGGGCGAGCCGGGCGCCGGACATGGCGAAAATGGCCAGGCCAAAGGCGTCCGCCACCGCGAGTAGACCAGCCGGCGCCGGTCGGAACTGCAGATAGACGATGGTCGCCAGCGCCGCGGCAATGATCGTGACCAGGTACCAGTTGTCCACGATCCAGAAGATCGGGTGGTGCCCGAGCAGCAGGTCGCGCAGCGTGCCACCGCCGATGGCGGTCAGAGTCGCAATGAGAATAGCGCCGAACAGGTCCAGATCACGGTCCTGGGCGGCGAGCACCCCGCTGGCCGCAAAGACTGCAACGCCAGCAAGATCCAGATAGTAGATCAAGGCCTGTACTCCCTCACACCATTCCGGTTGTCCGCAGACTATCGACTAGCCCATGCCCACAAACAAGGCGATGGCGAGCAGAGTGGTAGCCTCCACGACTTCGACGGTGGCACCGGCGGTGTCGCCGGTGAAGCCCCGGATCATGGCCTGCATCCAGCGATAGGCGAGGTAGAAGGTGAGCACCGCGATTGCTAGCCCCAGGAACCCGCCACGACCGCCGGGCAGTGACACCGCCACGGCCAGCGCAATGAGTGCGAACCAGGTGGGGCCGGGGCGCAGATGCTTGACGGCGTCAGCGGCCAGGCCGGTAGACCGGGCGTAATCGGCAAGCAGGAACAGCGCGGCACAGGCGCTGCGCCCCAACACCGGTGCCGCCAGCAACCACCAGAGGGATCGGGTCGACGCCAGCAGCGCGCTGAGCGCGGCTACCTTGAGCAGCAAGACCAGCACCAGGGCAATGATGCCGGCTGGTCCACAGGCCGGATCCTTCATGATGGCCAGCGCCCGGTCCGGATCGCCGTGGGCGCCGAGCCAGGCGTCGGCGCTGTCCGCCAGGCCGTCCAGATGCAGTGCACCGGTCACCGCGACCCACAGCACTACGATCATGACGGCGGCGAGTAGCGGCGGCGCATCCAGCCATTGCAGGGGCAGGGCCAGGGCGCAGAGCAGTAAGCCGATCAGCAGACCCACCAGGGGGTAGGCCATCACCGAGAGCCCCTGCTCTGCTGGCGTTGGCGCACGGGATAGCCGGACGGGCAGGCGGGTCAGCAGGGTCAGGGCAATGCCAAGGCCGCGGAGCATCAATCGAAGGCGCCATGGGCAGTGAGGCAGCGGAAATCGCTGCCTGGGCCGCGGTCGATACGCAGGCGGCTGCGGCAGGCGTAAGGGACCTGGAAGCTGCGCATCACGTCAGCCAGGGCGATGCTCAGACTGGCCGCCAGGGCGGCGCGAATGACGCCGGCGTGGCAGACCACCAGAATACGTTGTCCGCCGGCGCGCTCCAGCCAGTCCTCCAGCCCCTGTCCAACCCGCTGCAGGAGATGGGTCATGCTCTCGCCCCCCGGGGGTGGATTGTCCTCCGGCCGCTCCCAGAAGGCCCGCAACGCGGCCTGATCGGGGATGTCGTCCGGCGCAACCCCTTCCCAGTCACCGAAATCCAGTTCGCGAAAACGGCTGTCCACATGAAGCGGTGTGCCGTGTTCTTCGGCCAGCACTGTCGCGAAGGCATGACAGCGGCGCAGGTCCGAGGTGACGATGCAGTCCCAACGCCCGCTGCCTACCGCATCGCGGAGTTGCTGCCAGCCGAGTTCGGTGAGCGGGTCATCGCGATGGCCGCGAAAGCGCAGGCCGCCGGCAGGTTCGCCGTGGCGCAAGAGATCAAGCCAGGTGGTTTCATGGGCTGCCATGGTCCACTCCCGCATCACTGAAGCTTGCCATTTCATCGTGCAGGGCGCAGGCCATGCGCAACAGCGGCACCGCCACCGCAGCGCCGCTGCCTTCTCCTAGCCGCATCTCCAGGTTGAGCAGCGGTTCCGCCTCCAGCGACCCGAGAACGTGGCGGTGACCGGCTTCGGCGGAGCGATGGGCAAAGTGGAGCCAGGGCCGCAGATCCGGGGCAGCACGCACTGCGGCCAGTGCGGCGGTACTGGCAATGAAGCCGTCTACCAGTATGGCGATGCCGCGCTGTCCGCAGCCCAGCATCAGCCCAGCCAGGGCGGCTATCTCGAAACCGCCCAGGGACGCCAATGCATCCAGCGGTTCGCGGCCCTCGCCGTGGCGCTCCAGGGCCAGGCGCACGGCGGCGCGCTTTCGCGCCATGCCTGCATCGTCGACACCGGTGCCGCGGCCAACCAGATCCGTCGGCAGTGCACCGGTGAGAGCGCAGGCCAGGGCGGCGGCGGCCGTGGTATTGCCGATACCCATTTCGCCGCCAATCACCAGTTCTGCAGCGTTGTCCGCGGCGCTTTCGGCAGCCGCGTCACCAGCGGCCAGCGACCGGGCGAGCTGCTCGCGGGTCATGGCGGGCTCCCGGGCGATGTTGCCGGTGCCGGGTCCGACGCGCGCGTCCTGGACGCCCGGCAAAGCCGGCAGGGGTTCAATCGTGCCGACGTTGATCACCGACAGCGCCGCATCCAGATGTCGCGACAGCACGCTGATGGCGGCGCCGCCGCCGGCGAAGTTGGCCACCATCTGCCCGGTCACCGCCTGGGGAAAGGCAGAGACACCCTCGGCGCAGACGCCGTGGTCGGCGGCGAACAACACGCACTGCACCCGGTCGACCCGCGGTCGCTCACGGCGCTGCTGCATGGCCAGGGTCACTGCCAGCCGTTCCAGCCGGCCGAGGGAGCCGGGGGGTTTGGTCAGGCTGCGCTGGCGTTGCTCGGCGCGCAGCCCCATCTCACGGTCGAGAGTGGCCATCCGGGGAATGCTGATCAGGTGGTCGTTCATGCAGGTCCGTCCGCGGTGCCGGGGAGGTGCGATGGTCCGTGGCTGGCCAGTGTGCTGTCAAGCTGCGACTGCCGCGGGCTTGCGTGCCCGCGTGTTGGGGGATCCCGTGGTGGCTGTGGCATGATTGCCACCTTCCCGGGCCTCGCAACGGCCTGTCTGAACCCGACGCCGGACGGTCATGATCGCGTTTCTTGTTATCGCATTCGCACTGCTCACCGATCGCATTGCCGGCGAGCCCCGCCGTGGGCATCCACTGGTTCTGTTCGGCGGCCTGGCGGACTGGCTGCGTGCAGTCCTGACCAGACGCGGCCAGGGAGACTCCGTTCTGGCTGGTGGTGTCGCGGTGCTGCTGCTCCTGGCTGCGCCACTGGTCGTCCTGCTGTGGTGCTGGTGGCTGTTGCCTGCTGGCGTATGGCTGTTGCTGGAGGTGCTCGGTCTCTACCTGGCGATCGCCCTGCGCAGTCTGCAGGAGCATGCCAAGGCAGTGATGCGGCCCCTGGAAGCAGGGCAGCTCAACGAGGCCCGTCAGGCCCTGTCGATGATCGTCAGTCGTGATACCGCTGGCCTGGATGCCGAAGCGGTGGCAGCGGCGACAACGGAGTCGGTGCTCGAGAACGGCGCGGATGCCGTATTCGCCAGTCTGTTCTGGTATCTGCTGGCGGGACTACCGGGTGTGATCGTGCACCGCCTCGCCAACACACTGGATGCCATGTGGGGTTATCGCACGCCGGAGCTCAACCGTTTTGGCCGGGTGGCGGCGCGCCTGGATGACGTTCTGAACTACTTGCCAGCCCGGCTTACGGCCCTGACCTACATGCTGTGCGGCAACGCGCCGAATGCGCTGCGCTGCTGGCGGGAACAGGCCGAGGGCTGGGATAGCCCCAACGCAGGTCCGGTGATGGCGGCCGGCGCCGGTGCACTGGCCGTGCGCCTCGGTGGGCCGGCACCGTACCATGGCGCACCTCGCCATCGGCCCGCCCTGGGGCACGGCGGCGCAGCCAGCGCCGAGACCATCGGTGCGGCGATCCGGCTGGTACAACGTGGGGTATTGCTGTGGATGATGCTGATACTTGCAGGAGGCCTGGCGTGGAGCCTGATCACGGTGGCCGGCTGAATGCGGCTGCGGCACGGTGGGGTATCCCCGCCCATCAGTGGCTGGACTTGTCCACCGGGATCAATCCCTGGCCCTGGCCCGTCCCCCATGTGCCTGCCGCCGTCTGGCAGCGTCTTCCGGAGGACGATGACGGCCTGGAGGAGGCCGTCCGGTCCTGGTTGTCGTTGCCCGACGCAGCCGGGGTGCTCCCGGTGGCCGGCTCCCAGGCAGCCATTCAGCAGCTGCCCCGCTTGCGAGCCCCGGCCAATGTCATCGTCCCCGCCCCCGGCTATGCCGAGCATGGATACCGCTGGCGACAGGCGGGCCATCGGGTCAGGGCGGTTGCAAGCGACGCGTTGGACGCCGCCGTGGACCACGCCGACGTGGTGGTCTGGATTCAGCCCAACAATCCTGATGGGACGGTAATGCCTCCCGGCGTCCTGCTTGACTGGCACGCCCGGCTGGCCCGCCGCCAGGGCTGGCTGGTGGTGGACGAGGCATTCGTCGATGCCGTGCCCGGGCAGAGTATCGTTTCGGCGGTGGGCGCTCCGGGCCTTGTCGTCATGCGCTCCTTGGGCAAGTTCTTTGGTCTTGCCGGTGCCCGGGGGGGCCTGGTACTG
This sequence comes from Natronocella acetinitrilica, assembly GCF_024170285.1. Taxonomy (NCBI): domain Bacteria; kingdom Pseudomonadati; phylum Pseudomonadota; class Gammaproteobacteria; order Chromatiales; family Ectothiorhodospiraceae; genus Natronocella; species Natronocella acetinitrilica. The sequence goes on along the minus strand of NZ_JALJXV010000001.1, from coordinate 361,667 downwards.
GGCCCGCAGCAACTGTGTGAACGGCTTGATGCTGCGCTGGGCCCATGGGCGTTGTCCGGTCCTGCCCGGTGGGTGATGTGCCGGGCGATCGCGGATCACGACTGGCAGCGCGCCAACCGGGATCGCCTGCAGCGGGCAAGTGACCGGCTCGCAGCGCTGCTGCGGGGCACCGCTCTGTCGCCAACCGGCGGTACCGCGCTTTTCAGTTACTGCCTCCATCCCCGGGCTGAACTGATTCGCGACGGTCTTGCCCGCCAGGGCATCCTGGTGCGGCTGTTCGACCAGCCGTCTGCCCTGCGTATCGGTTTGCCGCCGGATGCCGCCTCGGAGCAGCGTTTGCGCCGCGCCCTCGCCACTGTTGTTTGACGCCTTCATGAGCGGCCTGCTAACTTCCAGCCCTGATACACGGTGCTCCTGGGTGTGTCTGCGCCCAGAGTTAAACGGGAAGTCCGGTGTAGTCGCCAGCCTTGCTGGCCACTGATTCCGACGCTGCCCCCGCAACGGTGATTGAGTCAACGGCGACCACGACGCCACTGTGCTCCGGCATGGGAAGGCGGTCGGCCGAGGGATGCTCCGGCTCCCTGCTCATCAGCCCGTAGACCGGCCTGTATCGATAACCGAATGCTGCGGTGGGCGGCGTCGGAACGGTACGCTGCCCGCGATCGCTCCCGACTCAGCTCTCCCCCCGGCATTGATTAAAACGATACAAGGCCGTGCGGGTAGGCTCGGTCGGAGGGCATTATCATGAAACGTTTTCTGCCGACGGCCTGCGCCGTTGTCTGCCTGTGTCCCTTTGTTGCCGCTGCGGATACCCTGACCCTGAGTCTCAACCCCATTGTCGTAACCCCCGGACGGTCTGTTCAGACCGTGGAAGAGAGCCTGTCTTCCGTCACCGTGATTGACCGGGAGACCCTGGATCGCCAGCAGCCCCGCGAGTTTGTCGATATCCTGCAGGGCCAGCCCGGAATCGGTGTCGTCACCAATGGTGCATTTGGCAAGAACACCACGGTGTTTACCCGTGGCGCGGGAAGTGAGTCCACGGTGCTGCTGATCAACGGTATCCGTATCCGCTCCGCCACCGCTGGTGGGGCACCATGGCAGTTCATCCCGCCGCAGTTGCTGGATCGCGTCGAAGTGGTGCGTGGCCCGCGCAGCAGTATCTACGGGGCCGACGCCGTGGGTGGCGTCATCCAGGGTTTCACTGCCGAGGGCGAGGGTGCGCCCCGCGGATGGGTTCAGGGCGGATTCGGCTCCAACAGCAGCCGTGAGATCGGCGCTGGTACCTCGGGGCGTGTCGGTGACACCAGTTTCAGCGTGGCTGGCAATCGCTTTGATACCGATGGCATCGATATCCGTGAAGGCGAGGAGCGCAAGGGTTATGACAATACAGCCGGCATCGGCAGTCTGCGCCAGCACTTCGACAACGGTGCCAGCGTCGGTGTAACGGGTTTTCGGGCCCAGGGCAACACGGAGTTCGATACGGGCGATACGGATTATGTGATTCAGACCATCGGCCTCTCCGGCGAGTTGCCGGTGGGTGACAACTGGATCACCGAGTTCAGCCTTAGCGAGGGCCAGGATCGCAGTCTCACCGATGGCACCTCCCGTTTCGACACGCGATCGCGAACGGTGCGTATCGCAAACCGGGTCTTCCTGGGGCCGCATGAATTGGTTGTGGGCGCTGACCAGTTGCGTGACGAGATTACCAGCGATACGGCTTACGCTGAGGACAGTCGCGACAACAGGGGGTTTTTCAGCCAGCTTTTCCTGCGTTCCGGTCCATCGGACATGCAGTTGAGCGCCCGCTGGGATGATAACGAAGCCTTTGGTGACCGGCTGACCGGCGCGGCCGCCGTGGGTCATGCGCTGGATGGCAACCACCGTGTCCGGCTCAGCTACGGCACGGCCTTCCGGGCACCGACCTTCAACGATCTCTACTTTCCCGGATTTGGCAATCCTGATCTCTCGCCGGAACGTTCCCAGACTGCAGAGCTGGGTATGCGCGGCCAGTACCAGACTGTCTACTGGGATGTGGCGGCCTTCCAGACATACGTCGACGATCTGATCGGGTTCGACGTGGACCTTGGTGCCCCCGGCAATGTCGAACGTGCTCGTATCCACGGTGTCGAACTCGAGGCGGGCATGACGACCGAGCGCTGGGACCTGCGCGCCACTGGTACTCTGCAGGATCCACGCAATCGTGATACTGGCGCGCGTCTGACCCGCCGCACGACGCAGTCGGCGCGGCTGGATCTGGACCGGCGTTTCGGCCAGTTCTCCCTGGGTGCCTCGGGTGTCGCCGTGGGCGACCGCTACAACGATGCCGCCAACAACGATCGTCTGTCCGGCTTTGGCCTGGTCAACCTGCGGGCTGGTTGGGCGTTTGCAGAGAACTGGTCGGCCCGTATCACCGTGGACAACATGTTCGACCGGGAGTACGTGGTATCGCGGTTCTTCGATGGCACGCCCTACAACCAGACGGGGCGGACGGCCTTCCTCAGCGTTCGCTACGGACACCGCTGATGGCGCTGTCGCTCCCCCATCGTCTGCTCCTGATCGCCGCCGGTCTGTGCTTCACGGCCGGCGGAGTGGGCGCGGAGCCGCGTTGCGTGGAGGATGACGGCGGGCGCAGCGTGTGTCTGGACGGGCCCGCAGAGCGCATCATCGCCCTGTCGCCGGGGGTGACCGAATTGCTGTTTGCCGCCGGCGCCGGGGATCGGATCCGCGGCGCCGTGCGCTACAGCGATTACCCGGAGGCCGCCAACGACATCCCCCGGGTGGGCAGCCACACCCGGGTGGACATGGAGCGCCTGCTGGCCATGCAGCCGGATCTGGTGGTGGCCTGGACCAGCGGCAACCCCGAAGAGCAGTTGGAGCAACTGGAAGCGCTGGGTCTCCCGGTCTACTACAGTGAACCGCGACGGTTCGCCGATGTGTCCTCCACGCTGCGTCGCCTCGGTCGGCTGGCCGGTACCGAGTCGGTGGCCAACGCCGCAGCCGATGCGTTCCAGGGGACCATCGCCGAGCTAAAGCGACGCTATGCCGATGCCGAACCGGTGCGGCTGTTCTACCAGATCTGGGATGATCCCATCATGACGGTGAACGACACGCATCTGATCAGCGAGGGTGTGCAGCTCTGTGGTGGGGTGAACGTCTTCGGCGATATCGACCGTCTGGTGCCGCGCCTTGATCGGGAGTCGGTGCTGGCGGCACAGCCCGAGGCGATCGTCGCTGGCGGCATGGGCGAGGAGGACACGACCTGGCTCGAGGGTTGGGAGCGCTTCACCGAGGTGCCGGCGGTGCGTCGCGGTAACCTCTTCTTTGTGCCGCCCTCCAGCATCCAGCGACCGACCCCCCGGGTTGCCGAGGGTGTTGCCCTGCTCTGCGAGCATCTGGAGACGGCACGTGGCCGGCGTTGAACACGAAGCCGCCGCCGCCCCTGGCCCCGGTGTCAGTCTGATGCCCCGGCTCATCAAGACCCTGGGTGGGCTGGCGGCTCTGGCTATGGCTGCCATGGTCCTGGCCGTCGCAGTGGGCAGCGTGGCCATTCCGGTCTCCGGGCTGCTGGGGGTGATCAGTGGCGATGCCGACGCTCTGCACCGCACCCTGGTGCTGGAGTTGCGCGTGCCCCGGGTCCTGGCGGCGTTCGCCACTGGCGGCCTGCTCGCGGTGGCCGGAGCGCTGATGCAGGTGCTGCTGCGCAATCCCCTGGCGGATCCCTACGTGCTCGGTCTCTCAGGCGGTGCGGCGGTGGGTGCCCTGGGCGCCATGCTGCTGGGTCTGGGCACGGTGGTAGTGTCTGGGTCGGCCTTTGCCGGTGCCCTGCTGTCCACGGTGCTGGTGTTCGGCCTGGCCCACGGCACCGGCTCATGGACGCCCACCCGGCTGCTGCTGACCGGCGTGGTGGTGGCGGCCGGCTGGGGCGCGGTGATCACCTTCATGCTGGTCATCGGCCCCACCGAGCGGATTCCCGGCATGCTCTACTGGCTGATGGGTGATCTGGCCTATGCCCGTTCTCCCTGGCCTGCCGTGGTGGTGCTGGCGCTGGCCTGTGCGCTCATCGTGCCCCTGGGGCGCAGCCTCAATGTGCTTGCCCGGGGCCCGCTGCAGGCGGCAACCCTGGGTGTGGCGGTGCGGCCGCTGGAGTGGTCGGTCTATGTGGCGGCCAGCCTGCTTACCGCAACAGCCGTGACCACCGCCGGCACCATTGGCTTCATCGGGTTGATCGTGCCGCACATGCTGCGGCTCGTGTTCGGCAGCGATCAGCGCATCATCCTCCCGGCGTCTGCGCTTGCTGGCGGCACCTTGCTGGTCCTGGCGGATACCCTGGCCCGTACCCTGATCGCGCCGGAGCAATTGCCCGTGGGCGTGATCACCGCCATGCTCGGTGTGCCCACCTTCCTCTACCTGCTGTACCGGAGCCGCTGATGACGGAACTGGCTACCAGCGGACTGATCATCGATATTCCCGACCGCGCCGACAGCGTGCCGCTGAACCTGCAGATCCGTGGCGGCGAGGTCTGGGGTGTGCTCGGCCCCAACGGTGCCGGCAAGACCACGCTGCTGCACACCCTCGCCGGCCTGCGGCCGCCCCGGGCGGGCCGTGTGCTGCTGGATGGGGAGCCACTGGCCAGTCTGCGGCGGCGCAGCATCGCCCGGCGCCTTGCAGTGGTGTTTCAGGAGCGCCAGGACGGCTTTCCCGCCACGGTGCTCGAGACGGCGATGATCGGGCGACATCCCTACCTGGCGCCCTGGGACGTGGAAACCGCAGAGGATGTGACACTGGCCCGGGAGGCACTGGCCCGCCTTGACCTCGCAGGGCTGGAAAACCGCACCGTGGCGACCCTCTCCGGGGGGGAGCGACAGCGGCTGGCCCTGGCCACGGCACTGACCCAGACCCCGGCAATCTGGCTGGCGGACGAACCCACCAACCATCTGGACCTGCACCACCAGGTGTCGGTGATGCGGCTGCTGGCGGATCAGGCGGCAGCTGGGCGGGCGGTACTCATGTGTCTGCACGACATCAACCTGGCGGCGCGCTGGTGCGATCGCCTGCTGCTGCTTTACCCCAGTGGCGAGGCTTGCTGGGGTGACGCTGCCCGCATGTTGGTGCCAAGTGCGCTGGAACGGCTCTACAGCCAGCCGTTGCGCACGGTGGAACTGGACGGGGCACCGGTGTTCGTGCCCGCCGAAACGAGGAACCCATGAGCAATCACGATTCGCAACGGACCTACAAGGGAACCGCCGCCGCGGCGCTGATCAGTGCGCCGGGGTCTGGGCAGGGCAAGTCCATGATCACGGCAGCCCTGGCACGGCTGCATCGCAACGCCGGCAGGCGCGTGCGGGTCTTCAAGTTCGGCCCCGACTATCTCGACCCCATGGTGCTGGAGCTGGCCTCTGGCGCACCGGTCTACCAGATTCATCCCTGGATGACCGGCGAGGCCGAGTGCCGCTGGCGTCTGGCCCAGGCGGCGGAAGACGCAGATCTGGTCCTGGTAGAGGGCTCCATGGGGCTCTTCGATGGCGATCCAGCCAGTGCCGACATCGCGGTGATGGCGGGCCTGCCGGCGATACCGGTGATCGATGCCTGGGGCATGGCCCAGACCTTCGGCGCCGTGGCCCTGGGGCTGGCCACCTATCGCGACGACCTTCGCGTCACCGAGGTCATTGCCAATCGCGTGGGCAGCGCCCGTCATGGCGCCCTGCTCGCCGAGAGCATGCCTGCGGGCATGCACCTGCTGGGCGCGGTGCCCCGCAGCCCGGCCCTGGATATCCCCGACCGCCATCTGGGGCTGGTGCAGGCAGAGGAAATCACCGACCTGGACGAAAAGCTGGATGCGGCAGCGGCGGTGCTGGCTGAAGCAGGTCTTGATGCCCTTCCGCGCCAGGTGAGCCTGGAAGCGGCTGCGCCTGCGCCCCCATCCCGGCTGCTGGCGGGGATGCGCATTGCCGTGGCCAGGGATCGGGCCTTCGCCTTCATCTATCGGGCCAACATGGACCTGCTGCAGGCCATGGGGGCGGAACTGCAAGAGTTTTCGCCGCTGCGGGATAGCGTTCTGCCCGAGGCCGATGCGGTGTGGCTGCCGGGTGGCTACCCGGAGCTTCATGCCGAAGTCTTTGCCGGGAACACGGCCATGGCTGCGGCGCTGCGGGCGCATCACCGGGCGGGTAAACCCATGCTGGCGGAATGCGGTGGCCTGATGGCCTGCATGGAGTCCCTGGTGGACGGTGACGGCGGGGAGCATGCGATGCTCGGCCTGCTGCCGGGGCAGGCCATCATGGCGGGGCGATTGATGGGGCTCGGCATCCAGTCCCTTGAGACCCGATACGGACAGCTGCGCGGCCATACCTTCCATCACTCCCGGTTGGAGACCAGCGAGCCGGTGGTGGCCCGTACCCGCCGCAGCCGCGGTGATTCCGAGGCCGAACCCGTGTATTGCCGCTACGGCCTTTTCGCCAGCTACTACCACTTGTACTTCCCCTCCTGCCCCGAGGCAGTGGCAGCAATCTTCAAGGGGGAAGCAGTCATCGAAGGAGAGCAAGCTCATGCGTGAGAACGCCAAGGACCCGGAACGCCACGCCAGGCGCATGGCGAAAAAGCAGGCTGTCATGCAGCAGCGCATCAAGTCCGCCGATCAGGATCAGGGGGTACTGCTGGTGCTCACCGGCCCCGGCAAGGGCAAGAGCAGCTCTGGCTTCGGCATGGTGGCCCGCTCCCTTGGGCACGGCTGCAAGGTGGGCGTGGTGCAGTTCATCAAGGGCAAGTTCAGCACCGGCGAGGACCGGTTTTTCCGCAATTTGCCCGATGTCGACTACCACGTCATGGGCGAGGGCTACACTTGGGATACTCAGGATCGCGAACGCGACGTGTCCGCCGCCGAAGCGGCCTGGGCCCAGGCTCGGCGCATGCTGCAGGACGACAGCTACCACCTGGTGCTGCTGGACGAACTCAACATCGCGCTGAAGTACGAGTACCTGGATCTGGACCGGGTGCTGGACGACCTGGCGGCGAGACCGGCCATGCAGCACGCCGTCGTCACTGGCCGCAACGCACCGAAGGAACTCATCGAGCTGGCGGATACCGTCACCGAGATGCAGGTGGTCAAGCACGCCTTCAAGGCAGGCATCCGGGCCCAGAAGGGCGTCGAGTTGTGACACGCGCCACGCCATGACCACGCTCATGGTCCAGGGCACGACCTCCGACGCCGGCAAGAGCACGGTGGTGGCCGCGCTGTGCCGCTGGCTGGCCCGTCGCGGTGTCAACGTGGCCCCATTCAAGCCCCAGAACATGGCCCTCAATAGTGCCGTCACCGAAGACGGCGGCGAGATCGGCCGTTCCACGGCACTGCAGGCCCTGGCCTGCGGGCTACCGGCCCACAGCGACATGAATCCGGTGCTGCTCAAGCCCCAGACCGACCGTGGCGCCCAGGTGATTCTGCGGGGCCGGGTCATCGGCAATATGGAAGCCTTGGACTACCACGCCTACAAGGCCGAGGCCCGGGCCAGTGTCCTGGCTGCCTGGAAGGCGCTGTCGGCACGGCACGACGTGATCATCGCCGAGGGGGCTGGCAGCCCGGCGGAGATCAATCTGCGGGCCAACGATATCGCCAACATGGGCTTTGCCGAGGCGGTGGACTGCCCGGTGCTGCTGGTGGGGGACATCGACCGGGGCGGCGTGTTCGCCCAACTCTGCGGCACGCTGGACATCATCGAGCCCAACGAGTCCGCTCGCATCCGCGGGTTTGTCATCAACCGCTTTCGCGGCGATCCGGCATTGCTGGAATCCGGCCTGGTCTGGCTGGAGGAACGCACAAAACGGCCGGTGTTCGGGGTGCTGCCGTTTCTGCAGGGCCTGATCCTTGATGCCGAGGACAGCGTCGGTCTCACCAATCGCAAGGCAGGCGATCGGGCTCTGCGGGTGGTGGTGCCGGCGTTACCGAGGATGAGCAACCACAACGACTTCGACCCGCTGCGCTTGCACCCGGGGGTGGATCTGCAATTCGTCGGGCCGGATCGCCCCATTCCACCGGCGGATCTCGTTATCCTGCCTGGCAGCAAGAGCACCCGCAGCGATCTGGCATGGTTGCGTGTCCAGGGCTGGGAGCCTGTGCTGCAGCGCCATCTGCGCTATGGCGGTCGGGTGCTGGGCATCTGTGGTGGTTTCCAGATGTTGGGCCGGGCCGTTCATGATCCTGATGGTCTGGAGGGTCCGGCGGGGAGCAGTGAAGGTTTTGGCCTGCTGGATCTGGAAACCCGCTTGATCCCCGGAAAGCAGCTGCTCAACGTCAGCGGCGAGCTGCTGCCGGACCGGGCGCCGCTTACCGGCTACGAGATCCACAACGGCGTGACCAGCGGCTCCGCCCTGGAGCGGCCATTGCTGTCCCTGGCCGGCCGTCCGGATGGCGCCGTGAGCGATGATGACCAGGTGCTGGGCTGCTATCTCCACGGCCTGTTCGATCAGGCGGAAGCGTGCGAGGCGCTTTTGCGCCGGGTCGGGCTTGAGGGCGAGGCCGGTGCCGTGGATTACCAGACCCACCGGCAGGCGGAACTGGATCGCCTGGCAGACGCCGTCGAGGAGCATCTGGACACCGATGCCTTGCTGCGGGTGCTGAGGCTATGAAGCTGCCTCCTTCGTGGAAGTCACAAGTCGAAGGTCGTTGTGGTGCGTTACGCGCTCCGCGCTAACAGCACCCTACATCAGGCCGTGCCCGATCGAAGCCCCTCGTAGGGTGCGTTAGGCCAAAGGCCGTAACGCACCACAACGGCGTTGGCCGATGGCACCCCTAACCAATGGCACAAACGGAGTGCGGGTGCGCCGCTCAGGGACCGTCAGCGACAGGGATGTCGCTGTCGAGCCCCCATGGATGGGTTTACGGCGTGTCCCTGAGCGGCGTGACCGTGCTCCGTTCCCCGAAGAATTCCCAGGGCATGCCAGCGCGCAGCGCGTAACGCACCACAAGGCCCCGAAACGAAAACCGCCGCCGACGCTTTGGCGACCGGCGGCGGTTCGGGGATCACCCCTCCGTCAGGGGAAGAACGTCAGTCCCAGCCCCATGACCACGCCGGAAATCACCAGCACGATCAGGCAGTAGCCCATGATGTCCTTCGCCTTCAAGCCGGCGATGGCCAGGGCCGGCAGGGCCCAGAAGGGCTGCAGCATGTTGGTCCAGGCGTCGCCCCATGCCACGGCCATGGCCGTGCGTGCGGCATCCACGCCGAGCTGGGCGCCGGCATCCAGCATGATCGGTGCCTGCACCGCCCACTGGCCGCCACCCGAAGGCACGAAGATGTTGACGATGCCTGCGCTCAGGAAGGCAAACAGCGGGAACGTGGTCGGGTTGGAGATGGCCACGAAGGCATTGGACATGCTCTGCGCCAGTCCCGACTCGATCATCATCGCCATGATCC